>CAYMAQ010000088.1:0-14060 GCA_964388385.1 uncultured Anaerolineales bacterium
GTCGGGAGCGTTGTCGCCTACGTAGGACTGTTGATGATGTTCGGTTTCCCGACATTTACGGGTCAATTCGCTTATCCCCGTGTCGCGTCCGGCCTGGCCAGCGCGCGGCGATTGCTGGAGATCATCAACACTGTGACCGAATTGGATGAGAATCCGGAGGGGTATAGTGCGCTGATCGAGGGCTCGGTGACCTTTGATGACGTCTATTTCTGCTACACGCCGCCGGAGGATGGATGCGAGATCGATCAGGACTCGGTGGCGTTGGATGCTATTTCCTTTCACGTTGAGCCCGGACAGACAGTTGCTATCGTGGGGCAGACGGGCTCAGGTAAGTCCACGATCGTTAAACTGATCAGCCGTATCTATGACGCCGACGAAGGACGCGTGCTGGTCGATGGCGTGGACGTGAGGGAGTGGCGTTTGGCGTCGCTGCGACAGCAGGTCTCGACCATCGAGCAGGATCTCTTTCTCTTCTCCCGATCTATTGAGGAGAATATTGCGTTTGGCTACTCAGAGGCGACCGATGAGCAGATCCAGATTGCGGCGAAGGGCGCTCAGGCTCACGAGTTCATCACCGAGTTTTCCGATGGTTACGAAACCGAGGTCGGTGAGCGGGGGGCCAACCTCAGCGGCGGGCAACGTCAGCGTATCGCCCTGGCACGGGCTTTCCTCACCGATCCGGCGATTCTAATTATGGATGACGCGACCAGTGCTATTGACAGTGAGACCGAAGATCGCATTCAGAGGGCGATCGAGCGCATATCCTCGGGGCGCACGACCTTTTTGATCACCCATCGTCTTTCCCAGATCCGTTGGGCCGACCAGATCATCGTGATGAATCAAGGGCGGGTGGACGCTATGGGTTCCCACGAGGAGTTGATGGAGACGTCCGAGGCGTACCGACGCATCTTTGCGCGCTATGCTGACTGACGGCACACACGTCGCCATCTGTCTCGGATCCGATCGGCGGCATACAAGATTGAGGATGGATCATCGGATGTTTCATAGTATGGGTGTATCTCTGGGGGACGTATGGGTTTCTTTCGAGGGCTAGAGCAGGAGGAGTACGACCGCGAATACTCGGACCGCGAGCTGGTGCGGCGTATTTATCAGTATTTCAAGCCGCACGGTATGCGGGTCCTGGTGATCGCGGTTGTGACGGTGGTCACGTCACTGTTGAGCATCGTACCTCGGATTGTCGTGTCCCGGGGTATCGATCGACTCGTTGCGGACCGGACCAATCTGGTCGTGCTCCTGGGTATCGTGGGGATTACCCTGGTGGGTGGAGTCGCCGATTGGGGCGGGAACTGGCTGCGGCGCTATCTCTTGGGACGGGTGATCGGCACTATTATGCAGACGCTGCGCGATGACGCGTTCAGTGCCTCTGTCAATCACGACTTATCCTTCTTTGATCAGTACCGCTCCGGTAAGATCATCAGTCGTATCACATCGGATACCGAGGAATTTGCGAACGTCGTCCGGTTGGTCACCGACTTCCTGGGCCAGGTCTTCCAGGTTGTGATTCTCTTTGGCTATATGTTCACGATATCATGGCGTCTGAGCGCGATGATGGTCGGTATGATCCCTATCGTCCTGGCGGTGGCCTTGAGCCTGCGGCGTTTGGCCCGTAAGGTGAGCCGTGAGGGCTTCCAGGTCATGGCCGAGGTCAACGCCGCAATTCAGGAGGCTGTGACCGGTATTGGTGTGGCCAAGAACTTCCGTCAGGAGTTGAAGATCTACGAGGAATTCACGGAGGTCAATCGTGAATCCTACCGGGTGAATCTGCGCCGAGGTTATACGCTGGCCCTGAGCTTTCCCCTGGTCAATGGGCTGTCCGGCGTCGGCACGGCGATCATTGTCTATTTCGGAGGTCAGGCTGCTGCGCTGGCTTCGATCTCCATCGGGGACTGGTATCTTTTCGTTACCAGTATGGATCGTTTCTGGTTCCCAGTTCTCAGTATTTCCGCGTTCTGGAACCAGTTCCAGAGCGGGCTCTCGGCTGCCGAGCGGGTCTTTGCGTTGATCGATGCCGAGATGGTCGTGCAGCAGACCGATGATCAACTCGTCGAGGATCTGGAGGGAGAGATTGTCTTCGAGGATATGGATTTCCGCTACTCCGAGCAGGAACAGGTGCTGAAAGGTTTCTCGCTGCACATTCAACCGGGTGAGAGCGTAGCTTTTGTCGGTCATACCGGCGCCGGGAAGAGCAGCCTGGCCAAGCTCATCGCCCGCTTCTACGAGTTTCAGTCCGGGCGGCTGCTTATCGACGGTCAGGATATCCGAACGTTCGATCTCAATGCCTACCGGAAGCAGTTGGGGATTGTCTCGCAGACCCCTTTTCTTTTCGCAGGCACGGTCATCCATAATATCCGTTATGGACGGCCTGAGATCACGGATGAGAAGATCCGGACGATGGCACGGCAGATCGGGGGTGGTACCTGGGTGGAGACCCTGCCTCAGGGTTTGGAGACTGATGTAGGGGAACGGGGTTCGCGTCTTTCGATGGGACAGCGTCAGCTCGTAGCCCTGATGCGGGTGCTTGTCCAGGAGCCGGCGATCTTTATCCTGGACGAGGCGACAGCCAGCGTCGATCCGTTTACCGAAGCACAGATTCAGGAGGCGATGGACTTGATCCTGGAGCAAAGCACGTCAATTCTCATCGCCCACCGTCTTTCCACAATCCGCGCTGTGGCTCGCATCATCGTGCTTCGCGAAGGGCGGATCATTGAGGAGGGCAGTCACGACGCGCTGATGGAGGCTGGTGGGCATTACGCCGAGTTGTATGATACGTATTTTCGCCACCAGTCGCCAGACTATCGCCCCCCGGCTCCGGAGGAGGACGTGGAGTATCTCGAGAAGCTGCCCGATCGCCAGGAGCGTCTCCAGGACATCGTCGTTTTATGAAGCAGACGATCATCTATACCGTCCTGGGCGTCGGCTTGAGCGTGATGCTCAATCGATCCTTGCAGGACCGACTCACGATTTCGTTTTATATCACATGGATCAGCAGCTTCAGCTTGATCACGTGGGCCTTCTATGGCTGGGATAAGCGGATCTCAGAGTTGAAGACATTTCTCCAGAGTTGGCGGATTCCAGAGTTTACCCTGAATCTCATCGCGCTGCTGGGGGGCTTTCCCGGTGCGTGGGTTGGGCGATCGATGTTCCAGCACAAAAGCAACGTGCGTCGGCATCGTGGGATGTTCGTGCTGTTGGTGACGAGCACGCTCCTGCATATTCTCCTGATCATCAGGATGTTCTACGGACCGCCGATCAAGCTGTGGCCGCCGGAGAATTGGTGGTCTTTTTAAGGGTGAAGTGGGGGTGGAGCCGGAAACAGTCCCCGGCACTGGCTGGGTTGCGCCAGTGCCGGGGACTGTTTCCTTACGCCTGACGAATCCGCAGAGCGATGTGGGGTTTGCCTGGCAGCGGGATTCTGCACTGTCCGGCATACGTGCCTTCCAGCTTGGTGATAGTCATCTCCCACGTGTCGATGACTTCGACGGTGTAGGTTG
The DNA here is from genome assembly GCA_964388385.1 of uncultured Anaerolineales bacterium. GTDB lineage: Bacteria > Chloroflexota > Anaerolineae > B4-G1 > SLSP01 > PWVB01. Next base: position 3,513 of record CAYMAQ010000088.1, read on the forward strand.
GTTCCTCGGGCAGGACGATGTCTTTATGAGCGGGGCGGTGGCGTCCGAAGTAGATAAGCCGGTATGTATTTCCGGCGCCCGACTGGTTGAGATCCCAATATGACTCGGTTGGATCAAGATAGGGTCCAGCTTCCATGATCTCACGTAGGAAGGCTATGCGCTCGGGGCTCTTTCCGTGGAGCACGCCGCCCTTGGACCACCAGAGTACGTCCTCGGGGTGAAGATACGTCTCACCGTGTCCCACGTACCCGCCACGCGAGAACCCCTCCCAAAAGCGGTGGGTCATCTCTTCGGCGGTGATGTTGCCCCAGTTGTTGGGGATATTCCCCTCATAGGCGCACTCGTCCACGACCACCGGCTTGCGATATTGCTCGCGCCATTCGGTGACCTGGGTCAGGTCGTGCCGTTGGATACTGCAGTGGGTGACCCACGGTTTGCTGTGGTCGTAGAACACCCGGCAGTTGTGGATGGAGCGCAGGTGCTGAACCGGGTCCTCTTCCTGCACGATGCGGAAGAATCGATCCCAATCCTGCATCGATTTGTCCTTCGGATGAAGCCCATCCGTCATCAGATCGTACTCGTTGGCCATCGACCACCAGACGTTGCGGTAGGCCGCAAGTCGTGCTACGAGGTAGCGTAGATAGCGGTCGTCCACATCCGACGGCATGGTGCTGTAGCCCCATCGGTCGTAAGGATGAAAGAGGATAAGATCCGCCTCGATGCCCAGGTCGCGCAGGTCGCCGATGCGCTGCTCGAGATGTTGAAAATAGACGGGGTTGAAATGCTCGAAATCCCACGAGCCATCCTCCTGTTCCTCGAAGGGGTGATAGGGTGGCTCGTTTTTGTTGTACGTGTAGTGTTTGGGAAAGACGCACATGCGCATTTTGTTGAAGGGTGCCTCGCTCAGCGTTGTGAGCGTCTGTTCTTCCAGCGCATCCCCCTGATGGTTCCAGACGTAACAGGTTGTACCTACGGGCATATAGGGGGTGTCGTCCTCATAAACGAAGTGATAGGTCTTGGTCACACGCACCGGGCCGTGGTTGTCATCCGAAGCGGGCGCACATGTGAAAGCGCCGACCTGACCATCGAGTTGGGGGTCGTTACTCCGGGTGATGTAGGTCCACTCACCGGGAAAGTCCGGCATCACCCGGATCTTGTACTGCCCACCCCCATCGTAGAAGCCGCGGGCGGAGATAACGCGGTTTCTATACTTGAACTCAGCGCTCAGTGTCACGTCGATAAATGGGTTGCGTTGTGGGGCGCCGTTCTCATCCGGGCCGATGAGCGTCGCCTCGAAGATATCCCACTGTTCAACAGTTGGTTGGTTGTTCATCGTGACCCTACCTTTGCGTCTCTTCGATCAGCCGGTTGGTTAGCCTGCCGAGTCCCTCGACCTCGATGCTGACCTCGTCGCCGGGCTTCATCCAGACTTTGGGTTCCATTCCCAGGATAACGCCCTCAGGTGTCCCGGTCAGGATCACGTCACCGGGCTCCAGGGGCAGATATCGGCTGAAATAACTGATAATTTCAGCCACGGTAAAGACCATATCCGAAGTATTGGAGTTCTGTCGGGGCTCTCCATTGAGCCAACTCCTGACGTTGAGCTGTTGCGGGTCGGGGACCTCCTCGGGGGTGACCAGGTATGGACCGATGGGGCAGAAACTGTTTAGGGTCTTGCCGAGAAGCCACTGGCTGGTCCGCATCTGCAGGTCGCGAGCACTGACGTCATTGGCGTTGCAGTAGCCGAGCACGTAATTCAATGCTGCCTCCTCCTCCACGTACCGGGCTTTCTTGCCGATCACGACCGCTAATTCGACCTCATAGTCGTATTGGCGGGCGACATCGGGGACGGGAATCGGGGCGCCGTGAGCGGTCAATGCGTTGTTGTATTTGGAGAAGAGTACGGGTACTTCGGGCACCTCCGAGCCGGACTCCTCGGCGTGTTGCCGGTAATTGAGCCCCACGCAGAGGATTTTCTTGGGATTGTGGACGCTGGGGCCCAGGGTCAGGGATGCCTCGTCGAAGATCCATGCCTCGCGGTCCTTTGAGGCTGACGCCTCGGTGTGCAGATTCTCTAACTCGGCAAGTGCGTCCAGTCCCCGGGTGAAAAACGCCTCCGGTGTCATTGCTGCGCCGGTAAGCCCCAGGGCTTCCGCTGCCGCCCGGACATCGAGCACGCCGCTCTCGACCCGGATGCCGAGGGCCAAGCCGTCGGGTGTATGATATGTCAGTATTCTCATCGTGGAATCTCCTTTCAATTCATGTTAGGTTCTGTCTGTTGATTCATTATTCAGCGGTCGATGTCACTCACGCGCAACCGACCGTCCTCAAGCGCCTCGCGGAAGACGTCGATGGATCTGGCTACGCCGTCATCCAGGGGCGTGTAACTCAGCGTACCGAGGAGCTCCCGGAGCGGTTCGTCCTCCTGCCCATCGGGGAAGGGCAGAGGCTGGGATTCAAAGGTGATCTTCCCTTCGACCTCCGGTGCCGCGGCTTCAATCGCAGCCACGACCTCGCGCATATGGACCACGCTGCCCCGGATGTTATACACTTCGGCGCCCTCAAAGGGAACCCGCGCGGCTGCGATAAAGAGATTCGCAACGTCATCCGCATATTGCATGCCAAATCGTCCCCCGTATGAGATATGGTAGGGTCGACCTGCTGCAGCCGATACCATCGCCTTTGTCGGGGTGGAAGTCATCCCCTGGTCCCGTCCCGGCCCGTAGATCACGTAGGGCCGAAGCCCGATACTGCTCAGCCCGTGATCCCACCCGATGATGCGGGCCATCGCCTCGTTAGCCTGCTTGGTAGCTCCGTAAAGTGTGTGGGGATCGAGAGGGGCGTCGGGGGTGAGCAGTGGGGTGTCATACGCCTCGGATGGGCCGTAGACTGCTACACTGCTGGCGTAGACTACGCGTTCGAGCCCCATGGCTAGGGCGGCCTCGAAGACGTTGATGGTCCCAACCACGTTAACACGTCCGCCCAGGGGGGGATTGGCCTTGCAAGCCGGCACCTGCAGCGCGGCGAGGTGAATCACGTCGGTGATCTCGTAGGTTTTCATCGCGTCGGTCAGGGCATCCAGATTTGTGATGTCCCCTTGAATAAGATGCACTTGCGCCAGTTCAGCCTGCGTCATCAGCAGGGCCATACGCCGCGGATCTGCCGCTAGATCAAAGGCATAGACTGTGGTTTCCTCGCGGACCAGATTGCGTACCACCCATGACCCGAGGCATCCCAGGGCGCCGGTGACCAGAAACCGTTCATTCGTCATCGTGGTAATCTCCTATCATGGCAATTCAATGCTTATGTGATGGCTGCTTTCAAACCCGGTGTGAGACACTCTTACTGTGATCCGTCTTGTAGGACAATCCGGCCTTCCGGGACGCCGAAAACTAAATGACCTCGAGCTCGTCGCGTGTCGGCAGCGGCGGGAAAGGCTCAGTCGGCAGCGTCTGGTACCAGTAAGCGACGGAGGCGATATCATCCTGGAGCGGCAGGTACCGGCGGTCGGCCCGCCATCCCAGGGCCTGCATAGTCACCCGGAGGTCGCGCCGGAAACGGATGGGATCGAGAATGTGCCATCGGTAGAGACCGAATCGCTGCTGGGAGCGGTAGAGGCCGTCGGGTCGGATGATCTGGTGGAGCCCGGCGTAGGGCGTGGTGAAGGCCTCATATTCGTGCGTGCGCTGGTTCTCGAAGTTGTAAGATCCGCAGAAGTAATCCTCGGTTCCGGTTCCACAGAGGGTCGGAAATGTCTCATCCCCGTCCATGTAGAACTTGATCTCGCCCTCGCCCCACCAACCGTTGTTGTTGACGCCCCAAGCCATATAGGTACCCACGTACTGACCCCGGCCCTCGACGCCATCGAGGATCGTATAGACATCTTTGTAAGGCAGGGGATTGACCCGCCGGAATTGGGCATGGAAATAGCCGTTGTCTTCAGGTACGTCGGTGAGCGTATAGTTGATCTGGTAATAGAGCACCATATCCCGTTCGGCGATGTTGGTCATTGTGATCCGGCACCGTTTACGGAAGGGCATTTCCCAATAGCAGTTGAACGCACTGCCGGGATTCACGCAAACCGCCAACGAGGACAACGGGGCGTACTCTCCCCATCCCATCGCGAAGAAATCTCCCACCGGACACTCGACCGACGGGATCTTCTGATCGTCCCAGTAGATTCTTAAGATGCTGTGCCGCCAGGTGCCGGTCGGGGTCATCCAAATCTGCTGAATGGCACCGGGCCCGTTAATATCGGCGAGGGTGAACGTCTCGCCGGCCTGGATGACGACCGAGGGCGAGACTTTCCAGCCCTGCCCCAGATCGCGCGCCGGCCCGGCCCCGGTGCCGTCGGTAGCCATCCCGCCCTGGCCCTTCTCTCCGGTGAAATTCTCCGGGCTGATCGAACGGGTTTTCGCATCCGACAGGCGGGCAAGGTTGCCCATATGCATCCCTAAACCGTTAAACTGACCCATTATCGATTCTCCTTTTTGTAGCCATAGGGTTTTCTTAACATACAGCGGTAATCAACGTGCCGTCGTCATCAGACTTTGAAGGTCTTAGATCTTCAGGGGCTCGGAAACAGGGCCTTCGCGCCCCCAATAATCAACAGCCCGCACGCGATAGGATTGGACGCCCGGTTCTCGAACGTGCAAAAACGCGGTGTCGATCTGATCCTCGACATTAATGCGGGCATAGGGACCCTCGGGCTCAATGGCAGAGAGTATCTCATACGTGCGGATCGTGCGGTCCCCGAGGCCCTCCCAGACGAGCATTACCTCTTCGTACGCCTCAGCCATACCGTCGTACCGCTCTGCACGGAGCTGACCGACTTTAGCCGGTGCGTCCAGAGGATCGGCGCTCAGCAATACCAAGCTCACACCGGGTAGCGGCAGGCCAAAAGCGAGTGTGAGGTTGCCGTCCTCCGCTTGGACCTCACGCGGGGGGGCCAGCAGGGCCAGTTCTTGGTGTTCGCGAAGCCGGGCATATTGAGCGGGCGTCGGGTTAGCCGGGGCTCCCATCGATTCCCAGGTGAGGAAGGGATCTCCCCGGCCCTCGGCGATGCGGTAATGGGCCAGCATCGCCCGCGCGAAGGGCAGGTTGTTCATGTGGAGGGTCATGGGCTCATTTCCCGAGCGCATAATCGCGTCGGTGCTGTGATAGAGCAGCACGGCGACCTGCGTTCGACCTCGTTGCGTCGCGAGCACGCCGATGGGCTCGTCCGGTGATGCCTGTCCTCCCCACGTTGCTGCACAGCGTTCGGACCCCAGCAGGGAGAGGAGACTCATCACGTTGAAGACCGGCTTCTTGATCAGCTCGAATTTTCGCCGACGGGGATCCTCTTCGAGGCGAGGGGCATCGCGGAAACCGTCTGCCTGCCCGTGGTCGATATGGTCAACCTCGCCAAAGCGTGCGAAGTGGGTGCGGTGCCCCCACGTGCCGAGAAATCCATTATCGTTGCTGAGTAAGCCATAGTCGACGCTGCCTGCCTCCCAATCTACCAGCCGCGTGAGATGCTGATTCAGAATCTTGGCGACGATGGCGGCATAGTAGGGGCGTGCCCGCCACGTATGAATTGTGCCCCAGCCAACCTGGGGATCGCACTCGTTGTTGATGAATGGCAGGTCGGCCAGACTTGGATGTTGCTCGCGGATATAACGAATGATCGCGCGCTCCCGTTCGATGATGTCGTTCGTGTCGGGGGTCAGGTCCTCGGGATGGCTGCGCACACCCTTTTCGTGGACCGAGATAAAGGCCGGGCGGATACCAGTTTCGCCGGTGAGGGTGTTGACGTCAGCATCACAGTGTGCCAGGAACGCCTTGAGCGTGCTGGATAGGTTTCGGCAGGTGCCTGGGCCTCCAAGTTCCAGCGCTGGATCCACCGCTTTGAGCCCGGCGTAACACGCATCGTAGTAGAGGCAGAACGCCTCGTCGCTCTGTTTCCAGAACCCTACATCGGGCTCGTTCCACGTCTCAAACTTCCAACTGTGGACCTCCTCTGCGCCGTATCGTGCGATGAGATGCTGGGCCAGGCCCTGTACCAGCCGCCGCCACGCATGGGCCTGCACGGGTTTTTCATAGTTATCGAAGAAACCCTCGACGTTACCCATCAGCTCAAAGAAAGGCTTGAGCCCGTTGCGGACCAGGGCATCCAAGGCCACATCGAGCCGCGACCAATCGTAGGAGCGGATGGACTTTATCCGAGGGTTTTCGGTTCCCAGTCCTTCGGCTGTGACCAACTCCAGGAGATAGTGGATGCGCACGAAGGTGATCCCTCCGTGCGGAACGCCACCCAGATAAGCTAGCGCCTGCTGCATATCGGCGTTTAACAAGAGATTGGCAGGGGTAAAACCGGTGCTCCGCCAGAAGTGTGGTAACGGTCTCTGTGACTCTGCGATATCGACCTTAATTTCCATATATCTCCTCCGTGTTGTCACTTGGTTCAGACGCGGCTCTCTGTTGCTTATGTCTCCGAGAATCCCTCCATCGGCTCCCGAACCTTGGGCAGGGTCAGTAAGACAGGTAGAGCGGCGAGGGTGCCCAAGGCCGCCATCGCAAAGAGCAGGACGTAGTTCTGATGGGTCCACTGAAGGATCAGTCCTCCTACCATCGAGACGAGCGCGCCTACGCTGTTGAAGGTGTTGGTCATACCGATGTAGATCGGGCGCTCAGCCTCCGGAGCAAGCTCCAGGATGTAGGCGATCCACGAGGGCATAAAGCTGGCCATCGCGACATTATAGGCCAGGAAGACGAGGCCGTAGCCCCACGCCAGGACGGCTGGATCTGTGAAGATCTTCGGGGTGAGCAGGGCTATGGCTGGGACGCTGGCATTCGCGAGGAGGCTGAGACACATTGCCGTGTGACTGCCGTGCCGCTCGTTGGCCCAGCCGAAGAGAAGTGCGGAGAAGATAGTTCCGATCACCCCGATCGCGGTATATCGTCCGGCTACCTGCGATGGCAAGCCGAGTTTATCCAGGGCATACGTCATATAGAAGGGTGTCGCCAGGGCGCTGAAATTGAATATCTGCCGGGTCAGGATATAGCGGCGAAAGGCCCTATCTCTCTTGAGAACCCCGATCAGCTGTTGGATATACGTCGACCATTTGGGCACGGTTTGCGCAGAAAGTCCCTTCGGTTCACGGCCGAGGCTGATCGCGAAGAACGAGATGGCAAGCATCACGAATCCAATGAGGTAGAGTAACGCGTAGTTGTTTGGATAGGCGGGGCCCCGATCCCCCAGCATCCATTCCACGATAAAGCCAGCCAGGAACCCCATCACCCCTGAGAGCAGCTGACCCGTACTCGTCATCCGCCCTCGCTTGTGGGGGGGGATGGTTTTGCTGAGAAAATCAAACCATGCCAAACTTGCCAACCCATCGCCGAGCCAGAATATGGCACTGATTCCGATGACGACACCGATGATTGGCCCGGGTGGGGTGGCCTGGGTCGCCCAGATCATCCCGGCTATCACCAGGAGCATGGTCCGGCCGATGCTGGCAGGGAGCAGGATATAGGGCTTCTTATAGGGCTTGTTGGCCAAATACCGGGCCGCGATCAGTTGCGGGAGAAGCCATCCGGCACGTTGGAGCGTCGACATCAACCCAATCACGGAGGTGGAGGCCCCCAACTCCGTCAGGAAGCTGGGGATCACGGTGCTCGGGTTGAAGAACGCCATCGCGATACCGAAGAAGCAGAAGTCCATCACCAGGCACCAAAAGTTGTGGCGATAGTTCGCCGGGAGGGACTTCTGCCTTACCGCATTTTGACTCAATGGTTGGTCCGCCTCCATTATGCTGACGCTGGGTCTGGGATATAGGCCCCTAATTTCTTCAGCATCGCACGGAGTGATGCGACATCTATATCGTGGACGGAGGCGTTCTCCGCGACCGCCAGCGCGGCTGCGGCGCCGGCTGCTTGTCCGGTGATGTAACAGCCCGGCATCACGCGAATCGAGCCCTGCATAAAGCGGTCGCTGCTGACACACCGACCGGCGACCAGGACGTTATCCAGTCCCTTCGGCGTGAGAATACGATAGGGAATGCCGTAGCTTTCACCCTCCTCGTAGCGGAGGGTCTCGAACTCGGCACGGAATTGATCGTAGTCCTGAGGACTTGGCGTGGAGGGGTGAATATCCACCGGGTAGTTGTAGCGCCCGATCTCATCCTCGAAGGTCGCGCGATCCCGGAAATCCTGCAAGCCGAGCACGTAGTCGCCCATGATACGGCGGGTCTCCCGCAAGCCCATCAGCGAGCCGGTGGCAACCAGACGCATCGACTCGAAACCCTCGAGGTAGTGCTTGTAATAATGCTCGTATTCCTTGAGGCTCTTACGGCCCCAGAGCAACGCATCGGTAAGCGAGCGTTCGTCGGTGCCGTCGACGCCGAAGGTGTGCCCGATGTTGCCGCCTCCCACGTTTTCGCCGACTCGCCACATTCCCGGCAGGTGACGGTCTTCGATAGTGAAGACTCCGTCCTCAAAGGCTTTCTCCAGCGCCGTTGCCTGGCGTCGGTCCGCGCGGTCCCAATCGACGTCGGCCCATAGGCTGCAGAGCGTGCCGGGCATCATGTTTCCCTCATCATCGCCTTTTTCGAACGGTGCACCGGCCCAGACGGCGAGGTCGCCATCCCCCGTCCCGTCAACGAACAGGTCTGCCTTGACGGCGAAGATCCCGCTCTTGGCGGCGCAGATCGCGTGGATGACGTGACCGTTCTCGGCCTCGACGCCGATCACCTGCGTATGGAATGCGAAGTTCACACCGGATGCTTCCATCAAAGTGTCGTAGACCCGCTTGAGGGCCTCGACGTCGATCGAGACGCTGCCCCCCGGGCGGTCCGCCGAGGCAGGGATATCCCCCTCCGCTTTCATCTTTTCGTAGATTTCGCGGCCGATCCCATCGGCCAGAAAGTGGATGCCATCGGTGAAGCGCATAAATGCGGGGACCAGTCCGGCGGTTCCCATCCCACCGAAGCACGCCTGGCCCTCTGCAACGAAGACGTCCGCGCCTTGGCGGGCGGCGGCCAATGCTGCAGCGACGCCTGCCGGCCCCCCGCCGCCCACAAAGATGTCTACTTCGTGACGAACGGGGACTGTCCGTTTGAAGACAAGTGTTGGTTGATTATTCATGACTGAGTCTCCTTACTGTAGTGGATATTGCCCATAGGTCTTTACCGCGTTGTAGACGGCAAGGACGTTCTCGACCGGGGACATCGGTTGGACGTTGTGGATTGTGTTGAAGACGAATCCGCCGTCTCGACCAAAGGTTTGGATCCGCGATCGCACCTCAGCACGGACCTCATCCGGCGTTCCAAAAGGCAGGGTCTTCTGTGTGTCCACGCCGCCGCCCCAGAAGACGAAATCATTTCCATACGTCGCTTTGAGGGCCTGGGGGTCCATATCGGCTGCCGAACATTGGACGGGATTGAGAATGTCGAACTCGGCCTCGACGAAACCGGGTAGAAGCTTCCAGACCGATCCGCACGAGTGAATAAAGGTCTTCCACGATGTGTTGTCGTGAACCCACGCATTGATGCGAATGTGGAACGGTTGATAGAGCTCCCGGTAGGTCTTCAACGAAATGAAGGGCCCGCGTTGGGTGCCGAAATCAGTGCCGCTGACGAAGTAGACCGAGATCCGATCGCCGACGGCTTTCCAGATGCGTGCCAGGTTATCCAGGGCGATCTCACATTGGCGTTCGAAGATCTCTCTGACATAGTCTTTGCGGGTGACCGTGCTGATGTACCATTCCTCGATGTCCCGGATACCCTTGGGATGCTTAAGCCATGGGGCCGGCACCAACGCGATATCACCGAAGCTGGTGCCCCCGAAGTTGCCGAAGATCGCCTTGTCGGTCTCGGTGTAAAGCTGTTCGGCCTTGTCACTGAAATATTTGAGGTCTTCCTCTGAGATCGGGGCGAACTCCTCCAGGTTGTCGTTGACGTCTAACGTGTCATCCTCGATAGACGGCTGGCGGACGATGGTGTCGAAATACCAGCCCCCCGCAGGCATACGGCCGCTGGGTGGGGCATTCGTATCACCCTCTGGGTAAAGCAGCAGGTCTCCGTTCGGCTCCGGCTGGGTGTTAAATCCTGAAGGGACGAGGACGGGCGTACCGTCGAAGGTCTTCCAGGGTTTCCATCCTTTGTTTTTGAATCCAAAGAGCGTGGTCGGGGATGTCAAGGCGACCACGTCGATGCCCAGTGCGTCACGGAGATCGGATTGGATCTCCCCCAACATCTGATAAGGCTCGATAACCTTGACCGGGGTTCCGGCAGGATCCAGTTCCAGCGCCTGGCGGAGTTTATAGACGACGCTGACGTGCATGCCGGTCACGGCGCTGCCGCCGAGATCGACGGGCACGCGATCCGGCGTCTGGCGGTTCAAGGTGCGTTCAACGCGTTCTCTCGATGTCGTCATAGGGTTGCCTCCTATTTATCTCTCAATCTTTCACGTTCTTAGCAAGTTTGGTTCCCGATGATAGCCCGAGAGGTGGCACGGGACTTCAGAGCCAGAGGCCTTCGACGTTCCACAGCGCAAACTCTCGGTGTCCGT
>CAYMAQ010000089.1:0-13999 GCA_964388385.1 uncultured Anaerolineales bacterium
TGGCAAGGAGACATTCTACCGCTGAACTAAGCCCGCATACATTGGCTAGTATATACGATCTCCCGGATTTGGCAAGCCCGTTTTTCCCACTTTTACCCAGTTTTTTCCGCTGGCACCAGGCATACCGTCCATCCGCCCTCTTTGAAGCACCCAAAACTACGGATCCCACCAAGCCCCATTTTGGGTCGGCCCCTGGCCTCGGCTACGCTGGACACGGATCCGCGAAGCTGCCCGCAACGGCCTCAGTTCTCAATGCTTGATCCTCAATCCTCCTCTGTCCCATTGGCCCTTTCTGAAATCCTGTGTACAATCATGATCGATGTATTGATATGCGTCAATATACGAATGGAGCCCTCTATGCCCACCATCTCGGAGGCGGAAATTGCCCTGATTCACCGTTACGTCTGTGAGGGGATCAGCGACCCGCAGCGGCTCCGGCTGCTTTATCTGGTCGCCGACCGCCCGCATAACGTCACGGAGCTGACCGAGGCCCTGGATATCGCCCAACCGACCGTCTCGCATCACCTGCGCATCCTTCGCGAGCGGGGGTTGGTGACGGCGGAGCGGGAGGGCACGTCGATCTACTATGCGCTGCGCGACCCCCGGGTCATCGAGGCGATCGAGATGATGCGCGGGATGGTCGCCGAGCTGATGCGCGAGCGCGCCGACGTCCTCGACGGCGGATCGACAGGGGGTGGGAAGGATGGAGGATGAATGTTGAATGGCGATTACGGAAGTGAGTGTCCATCATTCGCAATTCTCAATTCTCAACTCTGCGCTTTCTCTTATCGTTGGCATCCCTTGATGGGAAAAGGAGCGATCGATGACCAATCTTAGCACGGACCAAGTCCAGTGGTTGACCGAGACCTTCGGGGATCGGATGACGACCCGGCGGGTGGAGCGGAAGCTCTACAGCCACGATATCGGCGAGATGCCGAGCCTGATCAAGCCGCTGATTGGCACGCCGTTGGCGGACGCAGTCGTCCAGCCCGTCTCCGAGGCGGAGGTGGTGGCGCTGACGCAGTGGGCCTCCCGGGGGGGCGTGCCCCTCGTCCCGCGCGGCAAGGCCACGTCGGGATACGGCGGCGTGCTGCCCGTCAAGGGTGGGGTGGTGGTCGATTTCTTCCGGATGGCGGACCTGCTGGACGTTGATACCGGCGCGGAGACCGCCAGGCTGCAACCGGGGATCGTCTGGGAGTCGGCGGATCGCGCGCTGAAGCAGCACGGGATGACGCTGCGCACCTATCCCAGCAGCTATCCCTCGGCGACCGCCGGCGGGTGGCTGGCCCAGGGCGGGGCTGGGTTCGGCTCGTTCGAGGTCGGCTGGTTCCGGGACAATGTGGTCAGTGCCCGGGTGGTGATGGGTGACGGGTCGATCGGGGTGTTCGAGGGCGAGGGGCTCGACGTGATCTACGAGGCCGAAGGGATCACCGGGTTGATCACCGAGCTGACGATCCGGGTGCAGCCGGACGAGCCGCTGGAGGTGCTGGCCCTGGGCTGCCCCGAGGCGCACAGCCTGCAGTCTATGCTTGAAGGGTTTATGACGGCGGATCTTCCCATCTGGTCGCTGCACTTCATCAACCCGCGTATGGCGGAGATGAAAAATCGGGCGCCGCTGATGATGCATCACGGCCATCCCATCGAGGAGCGGGTGCTCCTGCCGGCGGCCTATATCGTCGTCGTCGCGTTCCGGGCGCGGGATGCCGATGTGGTCCGTGCCGGCATTGAGGCGCGGATGGAGACCGAGCGGTGCACGGCGGAGCTCCTCAGCGACAGGATCGCCCACCACGAGTGGGAGCACCGCTTCCGCATTATGACGGTCAAGCGGCTGGGCCCGAGCCTGGTGCCCGCCGAGGTGGTCGTGCCGCTCTCCGGCCTCGGTGAGATGATGAGCGAGGTGGAGCAGAAGGTCGATCAGCCGGTCGTCAAGGAGGGGATGCTCATCCGTGAGGGCCGGAACCCGTCCGGCGAGCCCGAGGTCGTGATCCTGGGGTTCATCCCGGCGGATCAGCGGACGTTTGCGTATAACTTTGTCTTCCCCCTTTCGCTGACGATCGCGTCTATCGCGGAGCGGTACGGCGGTCGGCCCTACGCCACCGGGCTCTACTTCTCCCAGATGGCGCCCCAGGTGCTGGGGAAGGCGCGGGCCGAGACGCTGAAGGCGTTCAAGGCCCAGGTGGACCCGTCTGGCGTTCTCAATCCGGGTAAGGTGGTGGGGAACGCGTTGATCAGCTATTCACTGATGGCGGCGAACGCGGTGGAGCCCCTGATCCGTCCCTTCGGCAACGCGGTGGCTTCGAACGTGGGCGAGGCCCCGGGCGAGGAACCGGTGCGCGGCATCCCCGGCGACGTGGCCTGGTACGCGTATGCGTGCTCGCAGTGCGGCTACTGCGTCCAGGAGTGCGACCAGTATTACGGGCGCGGCTGGGAGAGTCAGAGCCCCCGGGGCAAGTGGTATTGGCTCCGCGAGTATCTGGAGGGCCGTGAGGCGTGGGATCAATTTATGGTCGACAGCATCCTCGCCTGCACCACCTGCGAGCTCTGTAACCTGCGCTGCTCCGCGGTGCTGCCCATCGAGCCCTCGTGGATGAAGCTCCGCGGGCAGCTCATCCACGAGGAGAAGCGGATGACCTTCCCGCCCTTCGAGATGATGGAGGCGGCCCTCGCGGATCAGGGCAACATCTGGGCCGGTTACCGCCGGGATCGCAATGCGTGGTTCCCCGAGGATCTGAAGGAGACGCATATCGGCAACGCGTCCGGTACGGTTTATTTCGCCGGGTGCACGGCGAGTTACGTCGAGCACGATATCGGGCAGGCCACGACACGCCTGTTAGACGAAGCCGGCGTGGATTTCACCTACCTGGGCAATAAAGAGAGCTGCTGCGGGACCCCGATGCTGGTCGCCGGGAAGTGGGACGCTTTTGCGGACGTGATGACGCGCAACATTGCCGCGGTCAGGGCTGCCGGGGCCGATACGGTCGTCACGTCGTGTCCGGCGTGCAATATGATGTGGCGGCACACCTATCCCGAGTGGGCTGAGAAGCTGGGTATCGAATATGGGATTACCGCGAAGCATTACAGCGAGGTCGTCGCCGAGCGGCTGGATGCGGGCGAGTTTGCTTTCCCGGCGGGTGGGGACGGGGGCGACCGGCTCACGGTGACCTGGCACGACTCGTGTCATATGGGCCGGGTCTCGCGCATCTACGAGGAGCCGCGCCGGGTGATCCAGGCGCTGCCGGACGTCGACTTTGTGGAGATGTCCCATAACCGCGACGAGGCCCACTGCTGCGGCAGCGTGCTGACGCTGCTCAAGGATCCGCCCGTCGCCGCCGACGTCGGCGAGATACGGCTGCGTGAGGCCGTGGACGCCGGGGCGGGGGCGGTGCTGGCGGCCTGCCCGTGCTGCGAGTTCCAGTTCCGGGTGACGAAGGACGCGAAGGGGATGGACGTGGAGATCGTCGATCTGGCCCGCTTCTGCAGCGAGCGCCTGGGTTACGATTTCCCCGATCCGCACCCCGAGGTGCAGGCCCAGTGGGCAGTCTTCGAGGCGATGATCGCGTTGATGACCCCGGAGGGGTTTGCGGAGTTGATGGCCACGATGTGGCCCGAGCTGGTCGACGCGATGCCGCTGGGGATGGGCAAGATGATGCGGGCGATGGGTAAGGTGCCCGGCGCCCTGGGGATGATGAAGCCCCTCTTCCCGGTGCTTTTTCCGCGGTTGCTGCCGATGATGATGCCGAAGGTCATGCCGACGATGCTCGACCGCATCGGCGCGCTGATCCCGATGCCCGACTATATGGCGGAGCAGATGCCGGATATGATGCCCCGGGTGATGGACAACCTGATGCCGCACATGATCGACGACGTCGTGCCGCTGGTCACCGATCCGCTCATCGATTATCTGCGCCATGCCTGAAGGACCGCGACCGTCCTCGGTCGCACGCGCTGCCCGCTTGGACCGCAGACCCTCGCGAGCATCCAGCATCAAGTATCCAGCATCAAGCACCAAGCATCCAGCACCAAGCATCCAGCACCAAGCTTACATTCCGCGTCATTAAAAGGAGAGCCTTCCTTTTGACGGACCCAGGGGACATGCTATAATTAGGAGTTGAATGCTTCTTAGTTTTCCGGTCAACGACTTGTCTTGCACAAATAGCCGTTTCTTTATTTTCAGGAGGTTTTTATATGGCAGAACGTAAAATGGTGACGGTGGATGGTAATACCGCGTGCGCCAGTATTGCGCACAAGATCAACGAGGTCATCGCCATCTACCCTATCACGCCTTCCAGCCCGATGGGCGAGTTGGCCGACGAGCTTTCGGCCAAGGATGAGCCCAACCTTTGGGGCGCTGTGCCCCTGGTCGCTGAGATGCAGGCTGAGGGTGGCGCTGCGGGCGCGATTCACGGTGCCCTGCAGACCGGCTCGCTAACCACGACCTTCACCGCATCGCAAGGTCTCTTGCTGATGCTTCCGAATATGTATAAGATCGCCGGCGAATTGACGCCTGCCGTTTTTAACGTCTCCGCCCGTTCTATCGCGTCCCAGGCCCTCTCTATCTTTGGCGATCACAGCGACATTATGGCTGTTCGCGCCTCAGGCTTCGCCCTTCTGGCGAGCAATTCGATCCAAGAGGTGCAGGACTTCACCATCATCGCGCAGGCCGCAACCCTCAAGGCCCGCGTACCCTTCGTCCACTTCTTCGACGGGTTCCGCTCCAGTCACGAGATCAACAAGATTGAGAAGCTGGATGACGACGTGCTCCGGGCGATGATCGACGAAGATCTGATCAAGGCGCACCGCGAGCGCGCCCTGAACCCTGAAAAACCTGTGGTCCGGGGCACCTCTTCCGGTCCCGACGTCTTTTTCCAGGGCCGCGAGTCCGTGAATCCCTACTACGTGCGGGTCCCGGAGATCGTCCAGGAGGCGATGGACGAGTTTGCCAAGTTGACCGGTCGTGAGTATAACCTTTTCGACTACGTCGGCGCGCCTGACGCCGAGCGTGTCATCGTGTTGATGGGGTCCGGTGCTGAGGTCGCGCACGAGACCGTCGAGCATCTCGTCGATCAGGGCGAGAAGGTTGGCATGGTCAAGGTTCGCCTTTACCGCCCCTTCAGCGTCAAGCACTTTGCGGATGCCCTGCCCGAGTCGGTCAAGGTCGTCGCCGCGCTCGACCGCACGAAGGAGCCCGGCAGCGCCGGTGAGCCGCTTTACGAAGATATCATCACGGCTGTGGACGAGATGGGCCTCACCACCAAGGTTGTCGGTGGGCGCTACGGCCTTTCGAGCAAAGAGTTCACGCCTGCGATGGTCAAGGGGCTCTTCGACGAACTCAAGAAAGAACATCCCAAGAATCACTTCACCGTCGGTATCTACGACGATCTCACCAACACCAGCATCGACTACGACCCCGACTTCAATATCGAGGGTGACGACGTCGTGCGCGGGCTCTTCTGGGGCCTGGGCTCTGACGGCACCGTGGGTGCGAACAAGAACAGCATCAAGATCATCGGTGACGAGACCGATCTCTACGCCCAGGGTTACTTCCAGTATGACGCCAAGAAGTCTGGTGGTATCACGCGCTCCCACTTGCGCTTTGGGCCGCGCCCGATCCGCCATACGTGCCTGGTGAACTCCGCAAACTTCATCGGTGTGCACCAGTTCATCTTCATTGAGCGGTACGACATCCTGTCCAGCGCGGAAGAGGGCGCGACTTTACTGCTTAACAGCCCCTATCCCGCCGAGGAGACCTGGGATCACCTGCCGCGCAAGGTGCAGCAGCAGATCATTGACAAGAACCTGGACTTCTACGTCATCGACGCCTACGAGGTGGCCGACAACGTCGGCCTCGGCGGGCGCATCAACACGGTGATGCAGACCTGTTTCTTCGACCTCTCCGGTGTACTGCCCCGGGATGAGGCCATCGCCAAGATCAAGGAGTTCATTAAGAAATCCTATGGCTCCCGTGGTGAGAAGGTCGTCCAGATGAACTACGAAGCGGTGGATCATGCGCTTGAGAAGATGCACAAGATCGACGTGCCTGCCGAGCCCACCAGTGATATCGAGATGGAGCCCATCCTGCGC
This sequence comes from uncultured Anaerolineales bacterium, assembly GCA_964388385.1. GTDB lineage: Bacteria > Chloroflexota > Anaerolineae > B4-G1 > SLSP01 > PWVB01. The sequence goes on from CAYMAQ010000089.1 coordinate 6,082, forward strand.
ATCGACGAGGATACGCCCGAGTTTGTCAAGAACGTCACCGCTAAGATGGCGGCGCTCCAGGGTAATCAGATCCCCGTCTCCGACTGGCCCGCCGACGGGAGTTTCCCGACCGGCACAACCCAGTACGAGAAGCGCAATGTGGCCCTTGAGGTTCCCGTCTGGGACCCCGATGTCTGCATCCAGTGCGGCAAGTGCGCGATGGTTTGTCCGCACGCCGTGATCCGCACCAAGATCTATGATCCCGAACTCCTGGAGGACGCGCCCGAGGGCTTCAAGTCCGCCGATGCACGGGGGCGCCAGTTCAGCGGTATGAAGTTCACGGTTCAGGAGTCCGCCGAGGACTGCACGGGTTGTGGCGCGTGTGTCGCGGCCTGCCCCGCCAAGGACCGGGAGAACCCCGACCGCAAGGCCATCAATATGACCGAGCAGCTGCCTATCCGCGAGCGCGAGCGCAAGTACTGGGACTTCTTCTTCAACGACATCCCCGACTTTGACCGCACCGAGCTCCGGCTGCGGACGGTCAAGGAATCGCAGCTGCTGCGACCGCTCTTCGAGTTCTCCGGCGCCTGCGCCGGCTGTGGCGAGACGCCTTATGTCCGCCTGCTCAGCCAGCTCTACGGCGATCGCGCAGTGATCGCGAACGCGACCGGTTGTTCCTCCATCTACGGCGGTTATATGCCGACCACGCCCTATACGAAGGATGAGAACGGGCGCGGACCGGCGTGGAACAACAGCCTCTTCGAGGACAACGCCGAGTTCGGCTACGGCTTCCGCCTGACGCTGGATAAGCAGCAGGACTTCGCCCGCCAGCTCGTGGGGCACTTCCGAGAGACGTTGGGTGATGAACTCACCGATGGGTTGCTGAATGCCGATCTCCAGAGTGAGTCGGATTACCAGGCCCAACGCGAGCGCGTGCAAACCCTGAAGGATCGCCTGGCTGACGTCGACGATCCGAATGCTAGGAACCTGTTGAGTCTGGCCGACGTGCTCGTCCGCCGCTCCGTCTGGATTGTGGGTGGTGATGGATGGGCCTATGATATCGGGTATGGTGGCCTGGATCACGTCCTGGCCCAGGGCCGTAATCTCAACGTCCTGGTTCTGGATACCCAGGTTTACTCCAACACCGGTGGACAGATGTCCAAGGCGACGCCCCGGGGTGCGGTGGCGAAGTTCGCCTACGCCGGTCGCAAGCTGCCGAAGAAGGATCTCGGACAGATGGCGATGACCTATGGGAACGTTTACGTGGCCCAGATCGCGATGGGAGCCAGCGATATGCAGACGCTGCGCGCTTTCCGTGAGGCCGAGTCGTACGATGGCCCGAGCCTGATTATCGCGTACAGCCACTGTATCGCCCACGGTCTCCCGCAGATGAAGATGGGATTCAATCAGCAGCAGTTGGCCGTCGACTCCGGCGCCTGGGTCCTGTACCGTTACGACCCGCGCTTGATCGACGAAGGCAAGAACCCGCTGCAGCTGGACTCCAAGGAGCCGTCCATCGACATCGAGGAGTATATGTACAACGAGGTTCGCTTCCGCACGCTGCGGCAGTCGATGCCTGAGCGCGCCGATATGCTGCTGAATCTGGCCCGTGAGGATGCCAAGGCCCGCTGGAATATGTATAAGCAGATGGCCGAAATGGATTATAGCTGGGCCGCTGCTGACTAAGCGCAGTCGCCCGCGAATCGTAACGCCCTCTGACTCCGGTCAGAGGGCGTTTTTACGTTCTGCTTGGGGTCGGTGGTTCATCGCCTGTTCGGATCGCGGCGCGATGATTCCCGGAGGGGGTCAGCCTGGTCGCATCCTATGCGCCGTTCGCCAGGAGCCGTTTCAGAATAGGCTCCGCCTCCAGGATCTCCGTAACCGCATAATCCACCCCATCGCCGGCCTCACCGTTTGGGCTTACCAGGATGGTCTGGATGCCGTGCTTCCGGGCGCCCCGGAGATAGGCCGGCTGGTCGTCCAGCATCACGCAGGCGTCGCCGGGGATATCCAATGCGGCAAGGACCCGCTTGTAGGCGTGGGGGTCGGGCTTACTGCGGTAATCCGTCGCGCGCACGTCGTAGATCGCCTCGAAATGCTCCCGGACGCCCAGTTGGCGGGTCACCCGCTCGGCCCAGTCCCTGATGCTGTTGGTGAAGATCACCTTGCGTGCGGCCAGGGCCGCCAGCATCGCTGCCAGCGCCGGGTTGGGGGACAGGTACCGCGTGACGTCCACGTCGTGGACGTAATCCAGGTAGACGTCCACGTCCACCTCCGGATGCTCCCTGACCAGCCCGGCCATCGTCGTCCCATAGGTGGTGTAGTAACGGCGGCGCAGTGCCTTAGCGTCCTCCAGGTCGAGGTCCAGCGCCTGCGCAGTCCACGATTCGATCCGCTGTCCAACCTCCCGGAAGAGTCCGGAGCTGTTGGTGTACAGGGTATCATCCAGATCAAAAAGCACGATACGTACGTCGCTCACACTACCCCCTCATCGTTCCTGATCTCGTTTGTCAAAGCGGGAACGTTCAAGTAAAGCACCATGAACGTTCCCACTCACGTTCCTTTCCCGCATTCCGCTCAAATTATGCTAATGGACCGCCGTCAATAAGCCCATCCAACGAGAGCGAGACCATCCCGCTGATGACCTTCGGATAGAAGTCCGTCGATTTCTGCGGCATCCGCTCTCCGGCGACGGTGCACGCCTGAATCTGGCTCATCCGGGTCGGATTCAGCAGAAAGAGGAAGTTCGCGTCGCCCTCGTCCACCGCCTCCAACCCCTCATCCGCGTCCCTCAGGTACGTGATGTTCTCGCGGCGGGCAACGCTCTCCTTGCTCAGCCCCATCACATGCTCCAGGATTAGCTCGTGGAGCACGGTCACGTCGAGATGCTGGAAATTCGGATCGCGATTCGGTACCAGCCGCTCGACCTCGCCGTAGTCCTTGAGCGTCAGCAGAATATAACGCCCGTCGTAGAACCCGAGTCTAGGGTGACCGGGGTCTGCATCCTCCATCGCCCCACGGAGAGTCTGATAGTCCGACATCGTCTCTACCTCGAAGGTCGGCGTCATCGCCTGGATCAGCGCCTCCCCCGTCATCTTGCTGTAGGAGTGGATCAGCCGATGCGTCGGCAGCACAACCAGGCCCGGATCGCTCATGCTCACGAAGGTCGCCAGCACATAGTTGAACGCTGCGTTGTGCGGCGCGTCCGGGTGCTGCTCGCGCATATCGTCGCGGTAACCCAGGGCGGTCTCGTAGCGGTGATGTCCGTCAGCGATGATCAGGGGACCCTTCGTCCGCATCGTATCGACCACCCTGTTTACGACGCCCGGGTCGTTGACCACCCAGAAGTTCTGTTCCACATCCGGCTCGATGATCTGATCCCGGATGATAGCCGGCATGTGGGAATCCAGGAAGGGCTGCAGCAACGTGTTGACCTCGGAGGTCTCGTCGGGGTAGAGCACGAAGATGTGTCCCCAACTCGCCTGGGTGGCGACCGTAAGATTTAACCGGTCGACCTTCGGCCCCCGCAGCGTGTGTTCGTGCGGCAGGACCTCTCCCTCATCGAAATGCGTCAGACGCAGCGCGGCAGTCAGCCCCCGCCGGATGTGCATCTCCCCATCCGGGGTTGAGAACTGCTGCTCCAGGACGTAGAGCGCGGGCTCCGGATCTTGGAGCAGGGCGCCCTCGGCAAGCCAGGTCTGTTTGTAGCAGTTGGCCCGTGTATAGATGTTATTGCCGGCATCGTCGTGATCCGTGTGGCGTCCCCGGATAATCCGGACGAAGTTATAGGGAGAGAGATCGTAGTAAGCGGACTGCTCGGACTCATCGATCCGGTCGTAAGGTGCGGTGACCACCATTGACAGGTCGCAAAGGGTCGCGGGATTGTATCGCAGTCCTCGAAACGGTGAAATGTTGGCCATTGTGCCTCCAGTCGTTGATCTGTTCTAGGCCGAAGGCGCGAGGTACGCCTTGGCGAGTTTGACCACTTCGTCCCCGATCCTGGCTTTGGCTTCCACCGTCCCGGCCCCGATGTGCGGGGTTGCGATGACCCGGGGGTGTTCAACTAACGACCGCAGTTCGGCTCCGGTGGGCGGCTCCTCGGTATAGACATCCAGCGCGACGCCGGCGAGCTTCCCGGCCTCGAGCGCCGCAAGGAGCGCGGCCTCATCGACGGTGCCGCCGCGCGAGGCCTGGATCAGATAGGTGCCGTCTTTGACCGTCTCGAGCGCTGCCTCCCCGATGAGATTGTGCGTCTCGTCGGTGTGGGGGACGTGGATGCTGATATAATCGGACGTGGAAAGGACCGTCTCCATCGGCACGATATCCTCGTGCTCGACGTAAGGATCGCAGGCTTGGACCGTCATGCCCAGAGCTTTCGCCTTCTCGCCCAGATGCTGTCCGATACGCCCATACCCTACCACGCCCAGGGTCTTCCCCGCCAACTCCGTGCCCGTGATCTGCTTCTTGGCCCACGTTCCGTTCTTCATCGCTGTGTCGGCCCGGATCACGGAGCGCGCCAGACCCAGCATCAGCGCCAAAACCAGTTCGGCGACTGCGTTCGTGCTGGCCTCGGGCGTGTTGCGCACGTCGATGCCCTTTTCCTGCGCGTAGCTCACGTCGATGTTGTCCAGCCCTACCCCGGCCCGGATGATGACCTTGAGCCGAGTGGCCCGGTCAATCAGGGGGGCGCGTACTTGGGTGCGGCTCCGCACGACCATGCCTTCGTAGGATCCGATGATCTCGCCCAGTGCCTCCGGTTCGATGTCGTCGCGGATGTCAACCGGAATGCCGGCAGCCCGGATCGCATCCACGGCGGAATCGGCGATTGGATCGCAAACTAACAACGTGCCCATATCTATCCTCCTCAATCACATAGGATCAACGATCCGGTTAGAGATCCAGGATCTCGTCAATCAAGCCCAGCAGCCAGTGAATGTCCTCGACTTCGAGGTCGCCCATGTGGGCGATGCGGAAGGTTTTTTCGCGCAGTTTGCTCCCGTAGCCGTTGGAGATCATCGCGCCGCGGTGCGCCAACTGCTCGTTCAGTTCGGCGATGCTCACACCCCGTGTATTCTCGATGGTGGTCACCGTGTTGGATAGGAATCGCTCGTCAGGGAAGAGCGCCCAGTGCTCCCGAGCCCACGCCTGGACCACTTCGGCCATCGCGACGTGGCGATCCCACCGGTTCTCCAACCCCTTGTCCAGGATATCATCCATCTGTTGGTTGAGGGCCTGGATCAGGCTGATCGCGGGGGTCGCCGGTGTCTGGTTCCGCTTGTAGTATTTCAGCATCCGCACGAAATCGAAGTAGAATCCCCGGTCGGGTACCTGCTCCGCACGCTCGATGGCCCGCTCGCTTACCGCCGTCACGCTGAGACCCGGTGGCAGGGCAAAGCACTTCTGGGAGCTGGAGATCACGGCGTCCAGGCCCCAGGCGTCGACCTCGATCTTGACACCTGCCATGGCCGAAACCGCATCGACCAGGATCAGTATATCGGGGTATTGATCGTGCACCATGGCCGCGATGTCCTTGAGGGGATTCATCACGCCGGTGGAGGTCTCGTTGAACGTGACGGTCAGAACGTCGTACTCATCCTGGCTCAGGGCCTCGTCGATGATCTCCGGGGTGAAGCCCTGTCCCCATTCCACATCGACCCGGTCGGACGGGACGCCGTTGGCCTGGGCGATCTCAAACCACCGCTCCGAGAAGGCGCCGCAGACCGGGATCAGCGCCCGCTTGAGGACCGTCTGACGGATCGCACCTTCCATAACGCCGGTGCCCGAGTTGGTAAAGAGGAAGACCGGTTGCTCGGTGTAGAGGAGCTTTTGCAGCTTCGGTGTGACCTCGGCCTGAAGCTCCGCATATTCCTGACTTCGATGTCCAATCATCGGCGCTGCCTGCGCCTGCAGAATTTCCTCGCGGACGTGGGTGGGGCCCGGAATGAAGAGTTTCTTGTACATAACGTCAAACCTCCCTTGGGATAAGACACTGAGAAATCTCACCTTGCCTCCATTATACACGACTCGACGAACAAGACAGCCGTTGGGAGGACGCGATAGGCCCCAAAGCTCCTTATGATCGGTACTTGGAAGAGAGGACTTAAGGGTGTTTCTGGTAAGGAAGGGGGGCTGCCTGCGTCAATCGTGGTTCAGGGTAGGCCGGGTACGCCGTCCAGGGTCCCGGTGAACCGGAGTCGTACCATGACCATCACCGCGATCACACCCAGGGCGAAAACTACCCCCCAGGCTATCGGGCCCCACGCGGCCCGCCAACCCGCCGCGCGTGCTTGTTCTTCGAAAATGAGGGCGACCATCATCGCGCCGAGGAGCACGAACATCGCCAGCACGCCGCCGACGCTGTAGAAGGAGACGACGATCAGTGCGATGTGGGACGACCACCCGACCAGGAGCAGGATGATGCCCGCCACACCGAGTTCGATGAGGGTGATGAGGCCAAGTTCCTGCCAGGAGCGGAGCGTCCTTTTCTGGATCCCGTCGGACCACAGGGTCTGGTTGAAAGCTGGGACCAAAACGATGCTCATTGCCATTCCCATCAGCACGCCGGTGGCGAGCCGGAGCCAGGGTTGAGGGCGGTACCCCAGCAGTCCAATCCCCGGGGGGCGGTCTATCAGGCCGCCTAGCAGCTCATAGGGGTAAGCGTCCGACGTGGTGGAATTAAGCCCATCCAGACCCCAGAAAGCGGTGATGAGCACCAGAAAGATGAAGATCGGCCAGCGGGGAAAGCGGGTCGAGCGGCGCCGACCCCAGAGGAGCCAGTGGATGAGGATACCGGTCAGGGCGCCGGAAAAAGTGCCGGTGCAGCGCTGGCACAGGGGAAGCTGTCGTCCGGCGATGGCGAAGGAGTGGCCGGCACGCCGGTGGCAGACCGCGGCCGCGACGATGTCCAGTTTCCGCACCAGGTCCCCGGGAGTCAGGAGCAGAAACGCGAGGCTCCCGAGTACAGCCAGAACGAGGCCGACGATGCCGAGCGTGCGGATCGGGTTCTTCATTACGCTGTCCTCAAATCTGCCGGCAGGTACTCCATCCGGTTCAGGTAGTGAAAGTGCCATGCGTCGCCGTCCCAATCCGACTTCACCCAGGATACCTCTGAAAGGGCGGCGTTCCAACAATGGATTCGGGGCGTGTCCGATCCGAGGAGAATGCGCCATAGGGTCCCAATTGTGCCGCCATGGGCGACGAGCAGAACGCTTTGATGTGACTCGGAGGTCGTGACGATCCGTTGAAGGGCGCGCTTGACCTGATGCCGGAAGCGACCATACCCCGGCGTGAGATCCAGAGCCTCCGGTGTGCTGTCCCACTTTGAGACCGGACCGGGCACCCAGCCAGCCTGCCAATCATCGAATTCGCGTAGATCGAGATCGAAGACGACGTTCATCTTCAGATAGCTGGCCGCAATCTCTGCCGTACGTCGAGCGCGTTTCAAATCGCTGGCATAGATCGCCGCAACCGAGGTGTTTTCGGCCAGGTACGCGCCCAGTTTGTGAGCTTGACGCTCGCCCAACGGCGTCAGCGGCGGGTCCTCGCCCGCGAGTTCTCCCTGCACCTGGTGTTCGCCCTGCCCATGTCGTGCCATTAGAAGTTTCATAGGTGCTGATTATAATAGGAGCCTGTGGAAATCTCAAGCACCAGATGATGGCATCACGCGGATCTTGGAGATTGGGAGCCAGACTATGATCCAAACCATCGATCGGTAATACCTGAAGCGTTTTATGTCTGGATCTCTCCCGTCAAATCACCGTGAAGACAGGGCTTATCCTTCATCCGTCACGAAGGGCACGAACGCCACCCCGCCCAGATTGATTCGCTCGGTCTCCTCACCGTGCCGCACGATCTTCAAAAGATTTTGGAATCCGTAGGGTTGACCCACGGGGATAACCAGGCATCCCCCCTCGGGGTGGAGCTGGTCGATCAGCGGAGG
>CAYMAQ010000090.1:0-4492 GCA_964388385.1 uncultured Anaerolineales bacterium
ACTAGATCTCGTCCGGCGCAGCGCCCTCCGGCATCTCCAGATCAACGACCTCACCGTGGACATCAACCACGATACGCAGGCCCATCATCCCCAGCCATTGGCGGGCCTCGTCGGGCAAACCGGTGGTGAAAAGCTGCTCCATCTGTTCGCCCATCTGCCCAATCGATGCCTCGACCGCGGCCTTGGTGAAGAGGTCGTCTTTTCCCATATATTCGAGCATGCCATCCACCACGGCATCCCGGTTGGAGAGCACGTTCTCCTGCATCATCATAAGCACCTGACGGTCAATCGTCTCCGCCGGAATGTGGCGGAGGAATCCATCGTCATCGACCACGTAAAAGGGTTCCCCTCCTACAAATGTGACCCTCACAGGTCGATCCTCTTGATCAACGACGAGACCCTCAAATACCGCTTGATGTGCCATCCGCATCACTCCTATAAGTTCGAAATGCCAGCCTCGATCAGATAAACGCACGCCCCACTTGCCAATCACACTAAGCTGAGTACACTCAAAGCTAGAGGTGAGTACACTCACCCAGGCCCGCGCGGATCCGTGTTTTCATTATCCTACCAAAATTGGGCTGAAAACTCAACACCCAACATCGTGCGGCGCTAAGCCCACATTGACCCTTAGCTTTATTGATAGGAGGCCGCTTTGTCCCCCCAACCGACTGTCGCCATTGTGACCGATTCCGCATCCAGCATCCCACGCGATCTCAGAGACCGTTATAACATCCAGGTCATCCCCTTCTGGGTCCAGATGGGCGCCGAGACTTATCGCTCGGGGATCGATCTGGATGAGAAGACCTTCTTCCAGCGCCTGCGTGCCGACCCGGACCTGAGCGTGAGCACCGCCGTCCCTCCGTTGAGCCACTTCATCGAAATCTACGAACGCGTCAGTGAGTGGGCCCAGGGCGTCGTAGCGATCCACATCGCCGGCAAGCAGAGCGGGACGTGCAGTGCCGCCGAACGGGCCGGACGGGAAAGCCCCATCCCGGTCGCGGTCATCGATTCCGGAAGCACCGGGATGGCCGAAGGGTTCGTCGTGCTTGAAGCCGCCCGCGCCGCCGCCGAGGGGGCATCCATGCAGGCGGTCGTGGACCACGCACGGTCGGTGGTCCCGAACGTCAACCTGATCGCCCTCCTGGAAAGCGTCACCTTCGCTCTCAAGGGAGGCCGTCTCTCCAGCGCTGCCGGACGCGTGGGCAGTTTCCTGCGCATCCAGCCCCTCATCCAGGTCAAGGAGAATAAGGTGGGCTTAAACGGGCAGGTTCGCCGTCACAGTCACGGGCTCCGCACGCTGGTCGATAAGGTCGCCAGCGACGTCGGGGACGATCCGGTCCACCTCACCGTTCATTTCGCCGAGGACGAGGAGGAAGGGAGCCGCCTGCTGGAAACCCTTAAAGAGCGGGTGCAGTGTGTAGAATCCTATCTTGCCCGGGTGCCGGTGGCCCTGGGCGTGCACGCAGGCCCCGGATCGATCGGCGTCGCATACTACGTCGAGCGAGAGGGCGGCGGGCTCGTCGAGCAGTTAGAGCGCTTGGGCTCCCAGGCCCGCGACGCGATCCGCTCGCGTCTGCCGAATTTACCGGGCCGAGAAAGTTGACGGCGGCGACGCCCCTGTCCCGGGGGTGGGAAGCGTTATGGACAGGAAGTTATAGTTTTACAGTCTCTTAGCGTCCCGGAGGGCTTACGATGGCTACGAAAGAACGAGAACGACAGATGCGCGTGGTTGCCGAGATCCTGCGGGTCCATCTGCCGGAGTGGTTGGAAAAGGATCCGGATCTGGCACGGGACCTGGTCTCCGTGGTCGGCACGGCGCTGGAGACCATCCATCAGGATGCCGAGAAGTCGGCCAAGGCGTGGGACAAGCGCGCCTATCACGTGCGGGCCGACAGGTTCCGGCGTGAGTGGGCGTGGGTCCCCGGCGCGGCCAATTACGCCCTGGGCATCGCGCTGCGTCCGCAGCCGATCCAAGCTGTCGACCTGGCCAAGCTCGAGCAGCTTATCCGTCCGGACCTGGAGAAGCCGCACCGGCGTCAGATCAGCGACCCCACCCGTTTTCGCGGTGCGGCGAAGGCCGTCCGCGCCCAGCGGGCGGCGCGCAAAAAGCCCATCCGCTGGTAATCAACACAACCCCAAAGGAGAAATCGAGATGCAGAACTTATTCGAGGGATGTCAAGACCGGACGCTTAACCAGGCACTGAGGTGGCTCAACGAACCGCCGGAATGGCGCTTTGAGGATCAGGCGCTTATCGTCGTTCCCCAAGCCGAGACCGACTTCTTCCGTCCGTACAAGGGACAGGACAAGGACAACGCGAGCCTGCTCTATACCGAGGTGACCGGCAACTTCACCGCAGTCACCCAGGCCCAGGCGCATCTGGTCGGCTTCGGCGATGCCGCAGCAATTACAGTGCGGGCCAGCGAGGCTCAATGGGCCAAACTCTGCCTGGAGCGCAGCCCCATCGGCGATATCGCGGTGGTCTCCGTGGTGACCCAGCCGTGGTCGGACGACGCCAACGGGGAGCTGCAGCCCAGCTCCGCATGTTTCCTGCGCATCACACGGAAGGGCGACGTGCTCGGGATGCACGCCAGCCGGGATGGTGAGACGTGGCGGTTCGTGCGGACCTTCGGAATGGCGCTGCCGGAGACGGTCAAGGTGGGGATCCATGCCCAGGCCCCATTTACGGGTGGATGCCACGCGCGGTTCTCCCGGTTTGCGTTGAGCCCTATACCGGTGGAGGATTTCCGATCCGGCGAGTAATCCCAGCGTCTGTGTTGAACCAGGCTGCAATCCAACTCGCAATCGGGCCAATCTAATCCTTTACCAGGATCCGGTTTGTGCGATAATGAATGGAAGGATGCAGCCAACGAGGGCAGCCAACCGGTTGCCCTTTTATAATGTTGAGGAGTGAGTATGACACTATTATGGGATAAGTACGAAACGTTGACGAGGATTTTGACCGAGATGGAAAGTGTGGTCGTCGCCTTTTCCGGCGGGGTGGACAGCTCCATGCTGCTAAAGGCCGCGCACGATACCCTGGGGGATCGGGCCATCGGCGTGCTGGCGACCTCGCCGACCCTGCCGACCGCCGAATGTAAGGCCGCGCAGAGATTGGCGCAGGAGATCGGCGCCCCGCTGGTGATCGTCGAGAAGCACGAGATGGAGAATCTGGGCTTCGTAGCCAACCAGCCCGACCGATGTTACCTCTGTAAATCCTCTATCTGCGACCAACTGATGGCCTATGCCGAGGCCCACGGGTTCGCCGAGGTCGTCGACGGGTCCAACGTCGACGATATGGACGACTATCGGCCCGGGCAGCGGGCCGCCCGCGAGTGTGGGATGCGGAGCCCGCTCCAGGAGGCCGGGCTTACAAAGGCCGACATCCGGGCGGTCTCGCGCGCGCTGGACCTCCCGACATGGGATAAACCCTCCTCGGCCTGCCTGGTCTCGCGCATTCCCTACGGCACGCCGATCACCGCCGAGCGATTGAAGCAGATTGAGGAGGCGGAGGCCGCCCTGCACGCGATGGGATTCCGCCAACTGCGGGTCCGCCATCACGGGGAGGTCGCGCGGATCGAGATCCCGCCGGCAGATTTCCCTCAGGCCGTGGGAAACCGGGAGGCGATCACCGGGCAGCTCAAGGATTGCGGCTACACATATGTGACGTTGGACCTGAGCGGCTTCCGCTCGGGCAGTATGAACGATATGATCAGTCAGGATGTATAACATATGGACACGAACAAATTACAGGCGCTGTTACAGGGCATCAAGGACGGAGCGGTCGAGGTCGACGACGCCCTCAAGCAGCTCCGCACGCTGCCTTATGACGATCTGGGGAACTTTGCCCGGCTCGACCTGCACCGCGACCTGCGCAACGGAATGCCGGAGGTCGTCTTCTGCGAGGGCAAAACGATCGAGCAGATCATCGCGATCATGGACAAGCTCTGGGAGCACCACGACCGGATTATGGGCTCGCGGGTGCGCCCGGACGTGGCTGCCGAGGTGCAGGCCCATCTACCGGACGCGGCCTACGATCCGGGCTCGCGGCTGCTGACCTTGAACCGCAGCCCCCTCATCCCCCCCGCAGGCTCGCCGTATGCCATGGTGGTCTGCGGCGGCACCTCCGACCTGCCCGTCGCCGAGGAGGCGGCCCAGGTCCTGGAGTTTGTGGGACACCCGGTCGAGCGGGCCTACGACGTAGGCGTCGCCGGACTGCACCGACTCCTGAGCGAGTTGGACCGGTTAATGGACGCCAGCGTGGTCATCGCGGTCGCCGGGATGGAGGGGGCGCTGACCAGCGTCGTCGCCGGCCTGGTCTCCGCCCCGGTGATCGGCGTGCCAACCAGCATCGGGTACGGCGTCAACTTCGACGGCGTCGCGCCGATGCTCACGATGCTCAATTCCTGCGCCTCCGGCGTCACCGTGGTCAACATCGACAACGGATACGGCGCCGCCGTCTCGGCCCATCTTATGCTGCGTCAGATGACG
>CAYMAQ010000090.1:4592-9883 GCA_964388385.1 uncultured Anaerolineales bacterium
TGCGTCAGATGACGCTGCAGCAAACCCAACAGGCGGAACAACCGCACGACACGAACGCGACGCACAACGACCAAGGAGTGAGGGATGACTAAAATTGCGTATTTTGACTGCATCGCCGGGGCCAGTGGGGATATGATCCTCGGCGCCCTGGTGGACGCCGGACTCCCGATCGAGACGTTGAGAGCCCGGCTGGACGCCCTGCACCTGCAGGATTTCGACCTTGAGGCGCGCCCCGTTGCTAAAAACGCCTTTGCGGCGACCAAGGTGGACGTCATCGTCGCTGACGACGTGCCGGAACGGCACCTTGGAGAGATCATCGAAATCGTCGAGGGCAGCGACCTCGATGCATCCATCATCGAGCAGGCGGTCGCGATCTTCAAGAAGATCGGCCGCGCCGAAGCGGGTATCCACGGTACGTCGATCGAGCACGTCCATCTCCACGAACTCGGAGGGGTGGATACCATCGTCGACGTGGTGGGCGCGCTGGTCGGATTGGACGCGTTGGGCATCGAACGGGTGCTTGCATCGCCCGTGCCGCTGGGCCGGGGCTTCATTCAGGGCGCCCACGGACAGATCCCGTTACCGGCGCCCGCAACCGTGGCGCTGCTCGAAGGCGTGCCGGTGGTCGGCAGCCCACTCGAAGTCGAAACGGTGACGCCGACCGGGGCCGCGCTGCTGGCCTCCCTGGCGGAGGCGTTCGGCCCGGTCCCCGCGATGACGTTGGCGGCGGTCGGCTACGGGGCCGGCTCGCGGGATCTACCGGTGCCCAACGTGCTGCGCCTCTTCATCGGCGAGTTGACCCAGGTCACGCGCCGCGCTCATGGGCACACTCACGGACACAGCCATCCGCATTCGCACCCCCACGAATCCACGCATACCCACGAGCACGATCACGGGCACGCTCACGAACACAATCACCCGCACGAGGAGGACGAGCCCCACGCCGAGGCCGGGGGGCACACCCACCCCACGCCTTCCAGTGGGTCAGAGGCGAACACCGAAGGACATCCACATCCTCATACGCACAATCATATCCCCGAAGCGGAATCGGATCACGATCATCCGCATCCGCACGAACACAGCGATAACCGGACCCATTCCTGCCTGGACGTCGATCGGCTCACAGTGTTGGAGACGAATATCGACGACCTCAACCCGGAGTCGTATGCGTACGTGATGGAGCGTCTCTTTGACGCCGGGGCCCTGGATGTCTTCTTCATCCCAATTCAGATGAAGAAGAACCGTCCGGCGATTCTCCTGCGGGTGCTATGCAGACCCGACGATGTCGAGGCTATGACCGAGATTCTCTTCCGGGAGACGAGCACGTTGGGCATCCGGGAGCAGACCGTCGACCGCCATGCGCTCTCCCGTCGCGTGGAACCGGTGCCGACGCCCTACGGGGAGATCCACGTGAAAATCGCGACGCTGCCCGACGGTTCGGTGAAGAGCGCCCCGGAGTACGAGGACTGCCGGCATCTTGCAGAGCACCACGACGTGCCGCTCCGTGAGATCTATCAGGTCGCGATGGAGACCGCGCGCCGCGCTTTCGGCAATGATGGATCTGATCACAAATAACCGCGCAGGCCTTCCAGCGCATCCTTCACCGTCAGCCAATCAGTCTCCGGGAAGACTTGCGCAATCTGCGGCGTAAAGAGATGCGAGCGGCGCAAAACCCGCGAGGGAGTCCCCTGCCCGACGATCGTGCCCTCGCGCATAAGCACGACGCGGTCGGCTGCCGCGGCAGCTAACTCCACGTCGTGAGTGACGACCAGGACGGCCAATCCCTCATCGCGCCAGGCGTGCAAGAGATCCAACAGCCCCTGTTTCGACCGATAATCGAGGCCGCGGGTCGGTTCGTCGAGCAGGAGAACGCGGGGATGCGTGATCATAATCGCCGCCAGCGCGGCCCGCTGCCGTTCCCCCGCGCTTAAATCCCGGGGATAGGACTCGGCCTTGGACGCGATATGCAGGCGAGCCAGAAGCTCATCCGGTTGGATCGAGAGCGAGGCCGCATTGAGGTCGTGATTGTTCAGGGTGATAGCCATCTCCTCCCGCACCGTCTCAGCAAAGAGCAGCGCATTGGGATCCTGGGGCAGATATCCCACGTCCCGACAGATCTCCGCCGTCTCTACGTCAGCGATATCCGTCCCATCGAGTGCAATATACCCCTTTCGAGGCCGGGTCAGTCCGACTACGGCCCGCAGGAGTGTGGTCTTCCCGCTGCCATTTCTCCCCATCAAAGTGACAATCTCACCGGGACAGAGTGCCAGGTCGACGCCCCGCACCGCCACGTCCTGACCGTAAGCCACCTCGACCGAGGACATCGTCAGAACAGGCGCGCGATGCGGCGTCTGTCGCTCGGCGGAGCGCGCCGGAGACGGCGCCAGCCCTTTCGCCCGCACCCGTCCCTCCGCCGTCGTCAGGGGTAGGGGCGACCAGTCCAGGGCCTGGCCCAGCGCAACCAGCGGCGGCACCTGAGCCATCTGCGGCAGCACAGCCCGGGGCGTCCCGGCAATCACCGGCTCCGCCGGGCCCGGAAGGTAGACCAGCGAATCGGCAAAAGGGAGCACGCGTTCGAGCCGCTGCTCGGTCAGCACCACGGTCAGATTAAGCTGCGCATTAAGGCGGGTCAGGGCCGTCAGGACATCAGCGGCGGACTGCGGATCAAGCTGCGAGGTCGGCTCGTCGAGCACCAGAATCCGGGGACGCAGCGCCAGTGCAGCCGCGATGGCCACTCGCTGCTTCTCGCCCCCGGAGAGCGTCTCCAGCGCCCGTTTTCGCAGGGTGCTGAGATCCAGCAGGTCGAGCACCCGGTCCACCCGCGCCGCCATCTCGTCGCGCGGCATCGCCGCGTTCTCCAACGCGAAGGCGATCTCATCCTCGACTCGATCCATCACAAACTGGCTCTCGGGATCCTGGAAGACGAACCCGACCTTCCGGCTCATCACCTGAGGGCCCTGCATCACGGGATCGAACCCGTCCACGCACACCCGTCCGGCGAGATGTCCCCCGCTGAAGTGCGGGACCAGCCCGTTGATGCAGCGGAGCAACGTGGATTTCCCGGCACCGGAGGGCCCAACGACCAGCGCAAAGGCGCCCTTTGGCACCCTCAACGTCACGGCACGGAGCGCCGGACGGTCGGCGTCCGGGTACGTATAAGAAAGCCCCTCGAATTCAATCATCCGATGACGGACCTTCCGCACCGGCAAGCAAAGGACCCAGAAATCCCAGCAGGCCGATCCCAACGCCTGCTCGAAAAGGGGGCCAACTGAGCGCGGGATAGGGCGAATACAGCCTTGACGCTCCGCTTCCCAATAGAAACAGGCCCAACGCGGCCAAGCTGAATCCAATGGCTGAAAAATCGCGGAGCTTCCACGAGGCCCGGTGGTAACGGGTGCGCGCAACCCCCCGGCCCGCCAACCAGATCGCCAGCGCAACCCCCAACACGCCGCCGCCCAACGTCAGGGAAGAAACCCACGGTTCGACGGGCAGGAGCCGCAGGACGCCGCTGCCAAGCAGAGCGATCAACCCCAGGACGAGCAGTCCCTCACTCCACGGCGCCCGCTCCTGTTCCAGCCCTTCGTGGGCAAATCCGCGTGCGGTCATCGTCTCGGCAAGCTGAAGGGCCCGTTCCAACCCGCCGATCAGCACGGGCATCAGAAGGGGAAGCCAATCGCGCACGCCGCGCACCTGGAGCCCCCGTACCGCCTGGGCCTCACGCACCTGTTGGAACTGCCGCCGCGTGCTGGGCACAAAGGTCACCGCAATAGCGGAGACGACAGCGAGCGGGTGGAAAGCGCGGGGAACGTAACCGATCAGATCGCGAACCGGCACCGTGACGCTCATCACAGAGAAGGCGGTGAAGAGCGTGCTGAGGACGAGACCGTTGGTCGCACCGTAGATCAGTGCTTCGCCGGTGATCGGCCCGCCAACGAGCGGCAGCCCATCGGGCAGGGTCACCAACACCGTCTCCCCGAAGTGGGTAGTCAGTCCGTTGAAGAGCGCCCCCAGCAGCACGGCAATGAGCGCGAAGCGTCCGGGCTGCACGATCGCGCCGTCGCTCCGCACCCGCTCACAGGTCTCATAGACCAGGGCATAGACGACGAACAAGAGAGTCAGATAGAGCGGGTTTCGCGTGACGGCCACAGCCACAGCCGCGGAGACCAGCCAGATCAACCAGGCGCCCGTGTGCATCACGCGGTTCCTTGACACGATTCCCGGACGAGCTCCTCCTCGGCGGCCCCACGCTCCGTCTGCAGCTGCAGATTCCTGTAGGTGAAGCGAAAGCGGCGATCAAAGCGCCGCAGGACCCGCAAAGTCGGCCGTCCAAGGAGTGCGGTCAGGATAACGGTGCCCACGCCCCGAATGGCATCCCATACCAGCGAGGTCGCAGCATAAAACGCGCCGTAGCGGCGCAGCAGCGCCCACATCGAAAGGCCCGCTTCCCACTGCTGACCGCCGAGTCCAACCGCATATGGCCAGAACCAGAGGTTCATGAGCATTCCGTAAGCGAATCCCCACACACCGCCCACCAGTCCCAACCACAGCACCTCCCACCGGGTCCCCTCGGCCCGCGCCAACCGCACCGGGAGGCGAGCCAGCGGGCCGAACAGCCCGATCCATCCAGCTGTGATCATCTGGTAAGGGAGCCACGGCCCAACCCCGCCGGTGATCAACGCAGAGACGAAAAGGGTCAGCACCCCCATCAGAAAGCCGAACCGCCCGCCGTAGACATAGCCGGTCAGGACGACGAGGAAAAAGATCGGACTGAACCCGGCAGGCCCAGGGATCGCGGTCTCCATGAACCGCAGGGTCGCATTGATCGCCACCAGAATCCCCAGGAGCGCGACGAACTTGGCGTCCATCGCCGCCTCTCCCTGGATCTCCAGAAGCAGCGCCAGAAATGCCAGCCCGCCAAAGAGACTGAGGAGCAGCGGTGAGAGCCTCCCGGCCTGCCCCGCAGGCCCATCCGATCCGATCAATGGGAGGAGAAAGGGATAGAAAAAGGCCAGCAGACCGATCAAGGTGCTGAGCCCGTAGATCACGAACCGCAGGATGGATCGGATCCTGCCGCGCACCGTCCCCTGGGCATCAGATCTCATCGTTCATCTCCCCCGCTGTTTGACGAACCAGAAGGCGCCGCCCAGTCCCATGATCAACAGGGCGTAAACAAGGTATTGAACCGGGAAAGATGATGAGGGTGCCGTGGTAGCCGGGGTCGGGGACGACGTCGGTGAGGCAATCACAGACACCGTCACCGGCGCCGGAGGGGTCGGCGTAGCTGTCGACGC
>CAYMAQ010000090.1:9983-13842 GCA_964388385.1 uncultured Anaerolineales bacterium
CCCTCTCCCCAGACCCACCCGTCCACGTCGCCGGGCTGTACCGTGCGTCCCATCGCGCCCAGGGCGGCATACGTCCAGGGCCCACCCTGAGCCCGATAGAAGTAGTTCCAGTAGATGCAAGGCGTTCCCTTGCACTGGCAAAAGCAGTCCGCCGCCGGACAGCCCTCTCCCTCAATGCTGCAGACCGTTGCCCCGCCGGCACCGCCGGAGACCTCAAGGCTCAAGCCGGAACGCTGAAGCAACGTCAGCCCGGAGATCGAGTCCTCCGCGAAGGGCACACAGCGGGTCGTCACGCGCCCATCTCCATGCACGACAACCAGGCCGCCGGCCCGATTCCCGGATTGGGCCCGGAGAACGCCCGGGGCTCCAATCAGGAGCCCTGCCAGGACAAACAGGGGCAGGGCAGCAGCCCCCGCCCCCTTGACCAACACTTTAAGCCGGGATGCGATCACCCGCGACGCTTCCGAAGCACGATACCGGCCCCCACGAGGAGCAGACCGAGAAGGATCGTGCGCCCCTGCCGAGCAGTCCCCGACTCCGGGAGCAACGGGGCCGTCACGTCCACCTCAGACGGCGGGCGGGACGCGCCCACGACGTCCAGATTGACGAGGGTCAGACCCTCGGAAGCCTGCACAGCCTGCGCCGTCGCCAGCATATTGGCGGAGGGAACCTCGGATTTCCATACATAAGCCCCGGATTCCTCATCCCCAAGCGCCAGCAACGCCCCTAACGGATCGGTGCCCTCGGAGGCCCACGCGCTCATAGGTTCGCCCAGGGCGTTGAGGGCCTGCACCACCACCGCCGTCGAATTGGCATCGGTCTCGGTCCCCCAATCCGAGGGTTTCTGATAGGGGAAGCCGCCGTCCTCATTCTGCATCCGCCGAAGGTAGGGCTTGGCCCCGGCCGCCGCGTCCGGCCGTCCGGCCGCGACCAAGGCCTGCATCACCAACGCCGTGGTGTTCGTGTCCGCGGTCCCCGGCGTCGTCCCGCCGAAGAGCGCCCACCCCCCATCCTCAGTGACCTGGGAGGTCAACACCTCAGCCGCTGCATCGGAGATGGGCTCCCCGGCGTTGTGGAGCGCCAGCAGCGCATACGCGTGAGCGAAAAGCGTGCTGCCGACCCTCTCGGAGTCGGCATCCTGTAACGCCTGTAACGCGGCGACCAGATTTCTGCCGCCGAAATCCCGCGGGTTTTGCCCGGTGGCCACCGCGACGAAGACCGCTTTGCTGAGCGGTCCCGCGTCCGTCACCTGGCCCGCCGCCACCTGCGCCGCAACGTAGTCCAGGGGGCTCGCACCTTCCGAGGACGTCCATCGGCTCACGTCCTCTCCAGCCGCCACCCCGGCCAAAATGACCTCGACTGTAGCACCGTAGTCCGAACCATCCGAGAACCCACTGGAAAAACCGCCGTCGGGCTCCTGTTGGCCGCGAAGCCAGCTCAGGGCCGCCTCGTTTTGCGACCACTCGACCGCACCGACGGGCACGATCCATACGAGAGTCAGAACCATCACCATTGTAAGGATTGCTACCTTTTTCATCACACTCTCCTTACCTACAGAGCTTTCAGAACAAAGAGACGTATCAGACCTATAAAACACAAAACTTCCCATCCGTGAAGGAGGGAAGTTTTTCCGCCGCCGTAACCCATACACTGTATGTTGTCCGTGGCGTGCCACCCCTTTTCCGCGAAGGTCAGTGGGCACCAATCAAGGCGGAGTATCGGGCTTCCTCGTGATCAGATCCGAGGTAACCGTTGCGGGACAGCGCCGGATTCTAACCGGACTTCCTCACATCAAGCTCCCATCCGGGCGCGTTGCGCCCGGGAGTGAGAACACCCTGACTGTGACCATTCTATTAATCTGGCGTGCAATGGCAATCGAAGAAAGTATATCAGGTGAGGATTGAAAAGCAACCAATGATTAACGACACTATCTGTCACTTCAAAAGACGGTAAGATTAATGCAAAGACGTGATGAGGTTTGGATGATGAGCAAGGAGGCTCTATGCGGGCGAAGGTTGTGATGGTCACAGGCGCAGCAGGTGAAGTGGGACAGGCATTGATCAGGAAACTCGCACGTAACCACGGGGGAGACGTCCTGACCCTGGATCTCAAGCCGCTCCCGGATGATCTGGCAAGCATGGTCATCCATATAGAGGGAAGCATCCTGGATAAATCACTGCTCGACCGCCTGGTCAGTGAGTATGAGATCGAAGCGATCTATCACCTGGCGGCGCTCCTCTCGACCCGCGCAGAGTTCTCCCCGGAAGCCGCCCACCGGGTCAACGTCGAGGGCACGATGGGCCTGCTCTACCTCGCTGCCCAACAATCGGAGTGGCGCGGAAAGCCGGTGACCTTTCTCTTCCCCAGCTCGATCGCTGCCTTTGGTCTACCCGACCGGGAGACCAAGAAGAAGTACGCCCGGGTGAGGGAGTGGGAGTGGAACTATCCCACCACCATGTACGGCTGCAACAAACTCTACTGCGAGATGCTGGGCAACTATTTCGGAAACTACTACCGGCAGTTGGCAGCCGATCAGCCCACGATGCTGGATTTCCGTGCCGTCCGCTTCCCCGGGTTGGTCAGCGCGTTCACCGTGCCCAGCGGGGGAACCAGCGATTACGGACCGGAGATGCTCCACGCAGCCGCTCAGAACGAGCCATATGCGTGCTTCGTCGACGAGGACGTGCAGATTCCCTTTATGGCCATGCCGGACGCGGTCAAGGCCCTGGTCGACCTGGGACAGACGCCGCGCTCGGCATTGACCCGATCCGTCTACAACGTGACCAGCTTCAGCCTGACAGCCGGGGAATTCCGGTCGTGGGTTCTGCGCTTCTTCCCCGACGCCCAGATCACCTTCAAGCCGGATGAAAAGCGCCAACGCATCGTCGACAGTTGGCCCGCCGACCTCGACGACACCGCCGCCTGCCGGGACTGGGGATGGAAGCCCACCTATACGGTTGAAAAGGCTTTTGCGGAGTACCTCGTGCCCAATATCCGCAGTCGATACACACCTTAAAGGAAGGGGTGACCCTTTAGTCTTATGAGCAACTATGCACAACCGGAGGATCACCCCCACCTAACCTCCCCCTCGAGGGGGAGGGACTGGCGTTCCCCTCCCTCCGGGAGGGGTTAGGGGAGGGGGAAACCACGCCCTGCTCACTTGGCTAAACGGTTGCAGGAAAGGAAGGGAGGCGCGCTTTGAGCGCGCCTCCCGGCTTTTAGAAGAGAGATAACTGCTCCACGTCCGGAGGGGGCGTGTAGGGTTCGGCATCGACCTCACCGTTCAGGAGATCGCGCAAGATCTGAAAGTCCGCCTCCACCGCGCTCCGCAGACTCGGCTGATGAAGCGCCGCTGCCGGATGATACATCGGGAGGTAGATCTGATCCCCAACCTTTCGGGCCTGACCGTGGACCGCGGAGATCTTCTCGTCGGGAAACGCCCGCGCCATAGAATGCCGTCCCAGCGTCACCACGATCTGGGGATCGATCAGCTCGATCTGACGATTGAGGTAGGATTGACACGCCTCGACCTCCTCGAGCTTGGGATCGCGGTTGCCCGGGGGCCGACACTTAATCACGTTGGTGATATAGACCGAGCCTCGATCGATCCCAACCTGATCCAGAAGCTCGTTGAGGAACTGGCCGGCCGCGCCGACAAAGGGCACCCCTTGCTGATCCTCGTGAAAGCCCGGCGCCTCCCCGATAAACATAATCCGCGCATCGATCGGCCCATCCCCCGGAACGGCGTGCGTGCGCCCCTGATGAAGGGGACAAGCCGTGCACGTCCTGACCTCAGCCTCGAGTGCGGCCAAGGCCTCTTCACGGTTAACATTCATTAGGCGGTATCCTCCTTATCACA
>CAYMAQ010000091.1:0-13780 GCA_964388385.1 uncultured Anaerolineales bacterium
TACGGTAACGCCACGCCTAGTTTCA
Source organism: uncultured Anaerolineales bacterium (assembly GCA_964388385.1). Lineage (GTDB taxonomy): Bacteria > Chloroflexota > Anaerolineae > B4-G1 > SLSP01 > PWVB01. The sequence continues at coordinate 26 of CAYMAQ010000091.1, forward strand.
TCCTGACGCCTCCTTGCATTAGAAAGGATAACGCACCGTCGCTCTCTTGGATCGGGTGGAAAAATCTGTGAAATCTGCGTAATCTGTGGTAAAAAATGCGCCGACGGTTGGATCAGATCTACGTACCCAGCATAATCCCAAACGCACAGAACGCCAGTCGCAGACCCAGCGAGGGCCGATCCAAGTCCTCCTCGCATTCATACCTTGGCCCCTTGCCCTTCTAGACGATCCTGCATCAAGCTGGGATCCCGCAGTATCTCGCAGCCCTGTCCCGTCAGATCAAGGACGACGCCTCCGTTATCCAATTTACGTGCACTGAAAGCGCCGCAAGCTTCTAACTGCGCGATCATCGATTGGAGGGCGGCCTGCGAGCGGAAGGCGAGGCTGCCGAAGTGCGGATTCCGGCGGCCTTTTTGCGGCGCCCGGTTGGAGCCTCGGAGAATGTTGAGGAGGCTGACGCGCCCCCAGCTCCACGGCGCTGCCTCCGCGCAGCGCAGGATGGTCAAGAGCTGCGTGGTTTCATCCGGGAGGTCCGGGCTCTCAGGCGGATCCACGCGGATGCAGTTGTCGCACGCGCCGCACCCGTCGATCGTGCGCCCACCCAGGTACGTGTTCAGGTGTCCGTGGCGGCAGTGGCGCGTCTTCGCGTACTTCGCGATCTCGTCGATCCGCTGCGCCTGGATCGTCTCGTAGCGCTCCAGCCAGAGTGAGATCCGCGCTGAAGCGTCGGACGGCGGATCGAGTTGCTCCAGCAGTATATCGCGACCGGAGAAGCGGTAGTTCAGGTGACCGTCTGCGGCCCACTCGAGGACGCGTCCCTCGATAACGTCGGCCTCGATGCCCGTCTGCTGCGCGACGTTGACGAGATCGACGTTCAGCCACTGCCGGGGCCGCAGCCGCGCTTTCGCGCTGAACGTCGCCAGATCCGGGGTCCGGTCGGGATTGACAGGGCCTTGCAGCCGAATCATACAGGCTCTTGGGATATCCGGCCCCTGCCGGATCAGATCGGTCTCCTCCAGGATGCTCAGACCGACGCGGACGTGCACGTCGTCGCTGCGGACGTCCCGCTCCAGGTCGCCCGGCGCGATGCGGCCTATCCTGTGATCGCCCAGGCGTCTGCTGACCGCCCCGTAGAGCGCGCGCAGGAACGTGACGTCCATCTGATCCCGGTGCAGCCGCCGGGTCAGGGTCCCGCGATCGGACGGGGTGAGCATCAGCAGGCACCGGGCCGGCTGTCCGTCGCGCCCGGCGCGGCCCGCCTCCTGGTAGTAGGCCTCCAGCGAGTTAGCCGGGACGAAGTGGACGATAAAGCGGATATCCGGCTTGTCGATCCCCAGGCCGAATGCGATGGTGGCGACGACGATGCGGGTCCGTCCGCTCATAAAGTCATCCTGCACCGCATCGCGGTTGGGAATCCCTGCGTGGTAATAGGTGGATTGGATGCCGTGACGGCGGAGCAGCGCGGTGAGCTGTTCGCACCGCGCTCGGGTGCCGGCGTAGATGATGCCGCTTCCCTGCTCGGCCTGGCAGAAAGCCAGCAGACGGCTCAGCTTCTCGTCGAGATTGGCTGCGCGGAGGACCTCCAGTTGGAGATTGGGACGGGTGACGTCTCCCGCGATCACCCGCATCTCGCGATCGGGGCTCAGGTGTTGCACGATGTCGCGTCGGACCCGTGGGGGCGCCGTCGCCGTCAGCCCCAGCACCGGCGGGTCGCCCAGCATCCGCCGGGCCTCGCCGAGCTTGAGATAGTCGGGGCGGAAATCGTGCCCCCAGAAGCTCACGCAGTGGGCCTCGTCCACGACCAGCCGGCGAATGCCGGCCCTTTGCAGCGCGTGCAGGAAAATCGGCTGTCGGAGGCGTTCCGGCGCCGCGTAGACCAGGCGGTATTGATCGTGCGCGATGCGTCGCAGGCGGTCGCGCAGCTCATCGCCGTCCAGGCTGCTGTTGATCGTCGTCGCCCTTCGCTGCAGGGCTGTTGGGAGGGAGTCGAGCTGATCCTTCATCAGGGCGATCAACGGGGATACAACCAGGGTCACGCCGTTCTCGGCCAGCATCGCTGGGAGCTGGTAGCAGAGGGACTTGCCGCCGCCGGTGGGCAGGATGGTGAGCACGTCCTCGCCGCGCAGCACGCAGGCCAGCGTCTCCTTCTGGCCCGGGCGGAGTGAAGGAAATCCGAAGTGCCGTTGGACGGCCTCTTGAATCGTGCGGGCCTCCTCGGACGAGACTCGGACCTCCCGGAAAGAGTCCTCGGGCGCGGAGGCCTGCCGGTGCTCAACCGGGCGCGGCATAGGGCGCTCGGGTGCGGTGCCCGTTCCGAGATGCTCGCTGAGCGCGTCGAGTTCGCGCCCCCTGCGTTCTTGGAGCGCATCCTCCATTTCGACCACCCGCGTTCTCTCGCCGCTGGCCTCGAAATACGCTTTCAGCGCTTGCAGGTCGCCCACGGAGAGAGGCTGTTCCACATTGGCGGTCTGCAAGAGCTGGGCGGCATAGCTGCTTGCCGTGACCCAATCCCGGCGGGCTTGCATGAACTTTCTCATCGCGCGGAGATAGGCCCGACCGTAAGGTCTGAGTTCTCTCAACCGCCGGCACGCCTCTGCTGCGCGCGCCATATCGCCTTCCGCCAGCGCGACGTCCAGCGCCAGGTACCACGGTGTCAGCTGCTCTCCTGAGCTCTCGACCAGCTCGCGGGCGATAGCGTCGGCATCCCGAATCTTTCCCTGGGCCAGATAGAGGCGGGCGAGGCGTATTCGGGCCGTCATCGAGCTGCGGATGTCCAGTCGTTCCCGCATCACCTGTTCGGCTTGCGGGTGGGCTTCCTCTGCCTGCAGCGCCCGTGCTCGGAGATCGAGCAGGGAGACCAGGTGGGGATGTCGGGGGATGAGCAGATCGAGGCATCGGTGCAGGGTCTCAAGATGGTTCCAACGCAGCAGGAAGCTGAGCAGGCGGCTACGGTTGCGGCTGTCGAGTCGGATCACGTCGTCGTCGGTGAGTCCGAGAGTATCGAGGATATCAGAGGTCATCATCATTCCTTTCCTGGACCGCTACATAGCGTCCAGATCGATGGCTATCTCGTAGTCCGGGACGAGGTGGATGGCGTGCACCAGCGGCCAGTGTCTGCCCTGCCAGGGGCGGCTCAGCCCCATCGTCAGATAGAGATCGACGGCGTCCATCCGCTTGAAGATGGCAGACCGGGAGAGCTCCAGGCTATCCCCCGCCGCGTCGAGCCAGCGTCGTCCCAGCGCCCGCCATTTGAGGTCGGTCACCGGGTAGCCCCGACCGTTGGCATCCGCGTCGTCACAGCCGGGGAGGGCCACCTGCATCCGCGCCTGATACTTGCCGGAGTACGGGTCGCGGGTGAAACGGGCCGTCACGGCGTGCGACTTGATCAGACAGAGGGAGCACGCCTTCCGGCGGAGCATCGGATCCGCCGATGGGAGCGCGTGCTCTGCGAAGAACGCGGCCCGCCGGTCGCCCTCCAGGCGGCGCAGGACGCGGGGGCGGTAATGCACGAAGTCGACGATCCAATCCTCGACGTGCGGTGGGTCGTGGCGCGGCTTGAGCACGTGAAACTGGACCACGTCACAGCACTGGATCAACCGTCCGTTCTCCTCCATCATGTCGCCGGGGAGTACGGGGCCGAACGCCCGGACCGGGCGGAACCACTGCAGCCGCCCGTCCGGTCCCCGGTGGCAGGTCAGCCCCGCGGTGCAGATCCCGCTGAGCATCTTCGTCATCGCCAGAATCAGCACGTCCTCGGTATGCATCGTCAACCTCCCCTCTAGGGTCAAGCCGTATAGCGGATAGGGTTCATCAATCCTCTTAGCTCGCCCGTCAGTGGGCTGAATGTAGGATTGTGATAGGCGCCGAAGGAAAGCGAGTTTCCTTTCCCAGCGCCGTGCTGAGCTGCGTGTGCTTAAAGGTGGATAACGTCGAGATCAGGGACGGCGTCGGCCCAGGCCTCCGCCACAAGCCGACGGTGACAGTACTCGGCGGTGGCCTCCGCACAGAGGAGGCAGGGACGCTCGTACCGCGCCAGGATCTCGCGGCCGATGGCTGTGGCCTCGTGTTCGGCAAGCCGTGGCAGAAACGCCGTCTCGTACGCCGTCCAATCCTGAGTCTCTTTATAGGCATCGAGGATTTCGTCGGTGGGTGCCAGTTCGGGGTGGTGCTCGTACGCGATGTCGAATCCCTCCTGCAGCAGGAATTTGAGCGTGTCCCGCTTTGTGTACCCGGCCAGGTGGGACGTGTTGCGGAGCCGGACGTCGATCACGGCGTCCACGCCGGCCTCCCGAAGCTGCCGGATGAAGGTGGACAGCGGCTTGCGGTGGTATCCGATCGTGTGGATCGTTCGCATCGGGGGCCTCCTACCCGAAGAGCGAGAGCTGCTCGGCCTCCGGCATCCCCTCCACCAGGGTGCCGTCCGGCTGGATGTGCCGCACGCGCACGTCCCGCTCGAGCAGGCTCTGGGTGATGAGCAGCTGCCGGTGGCACTGCCGGTGATCGCCCTCGCTGCACATCACGGCGACGCGTCGGTCCTGCGCCAGCGCGATCAGTGCCTCCAGGGCCTCCTGGTACGCGGGCACCGTCTGCATCTTCTTGTAGTTGGGCCGCTCCCCGCGCGGATCGTAGAGCTGCGGATCCTTGGGCCGCCCGCCGAGGGTGTCGCCCATATAGCGGTACGCGCATCCCGCCGCCTGCAGGGCCTCGCGGAGCGGCTCTCGGTTGAACTGGTCGGCCCAGCGGCTGTAGGGTTGGCTCCGGACGTCGACGATGAGTTCGATGTCGTGCTGCTTGAGGAGGTCGATGAAAGCCTCGCGGGGGTGATTGCTGTGCCCCACGGTGATGATCTCCGTCTGTTGTCGCATACAACCTCCGTTTCGAGGGTAGGTTGAGGTTTTGGCTATTCTAATCCTTTTTTGTGGAGGCGCAATCCTTGGATCCGCGCCAAACTTGCGGCACCGAGAACGACCGCCGCTCCGCAGCCTCCGTGTCCGCTCGTGAACCGGGCCGGATCTCGAGGGCTCACACCCGCTTCGTGACCGCCCCGATCCACGCCGCGTCCGGGTCGTAGGCTTCGCCGGTGAGATTGCCCCAGAGGCTCTCCACGCGGAAGCCGTGGGCCTCCATCTCGGCGGTCAGGGTCTCCGGTGTGTACTCCTGGCGCCAGACACGGTAGATCGTGGGGGCTACGGGCCTGCCCACGCTGTCCGCCTCCATCACCAGGTACTGATCGAGGCGGAGCGCGCTGTCCGGGTAGTCAAAGCGCTGCTCCAGGACGAGGTGCGGCCCCGGCCGCCAGAACCCGCTTCCCGCGGCGTACCACGACGTGCCGACTTCCTCCGCGGACCATGGGCCGCGCTGCGAGACGTCCAGCACGAAGTACCCCTCCGGTTTGAGCGCCCGATGTACGTTACGGAGTAACTGCGTGCGCTCGCTCGGTGAGAGCGGGCAGAGATCACCATAGATCAGGAGCGCGGCGTCGTAGCGCGCCTCGTCCTTCAAGGTTAGGTAGTCCTGATAACGGTACGTAACGTCCAGATGGTGAGTCTTGGCGTACTCAATGGCATACTCGATGGATCGCAGGGATGCGTCGACGCCCGTCACGAGCATCCCGCTCCCGGCGAACCGGGCGGCGTAGAGACCCGGCCCGCATCCCAGGTCGAGGACGGCATCACCCCGCTGCAGATCGAGCGTCTCGATGATCCACGCCACCGAGCGGTCGATGATGGTCGGAGGCCGGCTGGCGGCCTCGGTGTTCGGGTCGAGGTGCGCTGCCAGCATCCCCTTCGAGATGTGGGGATCGTCCCAGAAGAGCGGCTCGCCCGGCGTGAACGGTGCGGGCTTCTGTTGTAGTGCTTCCAGGTAGTCGATAGTCAGCGTATGATCGGGCACGGACGCCCTCCTTTTTGTCGTGAAAATTCATCCCCCACCAGGGTACGAGCTGCAGTGTATCATGATTCGTAACACCTCGCAACGGTGTTGGGTGGAGACCGTATGCGATCCCACGGGCTTGTCATTCTCGCTCCGAGGAGGAGGAAAAGCGATTATGGTTCTGGTCATAAATAACTAAAGCGTTTCTGCGTTTCTATGCCGCTTATGAAAAACTTTAGCGTTTTGCGTCCGGATCAGTAAGCGACAAAAGCTGGAAGATTCCAGGACTATGATAAACTCTTTGGGCGATGTCCATCGGATGTGATAGCGGTGAAAAGGCAATCTTTCGTCTTCGTTCGCTAAGGCGGACGGTTGACCCGTGAGGGCTTACATATTCAGTGCTCGTTGGGATCCTGCTTCCGTGTCTTTATGATCTATAGTATAATATTGGTCAGAACATCAAAACTCCATAACATTCATAGCTCCCGGAGGTTAACGATGCGTGATTCGAAACTCGGTCGATGGAGGGGCGAGTGTCAGTCTACAAGATGTGCTTGCAGGATGCTGGCGGCGGTCTTAGTGGGCTTTTTGCTCGTCGGGTCGCTGTTGTCTGGAAGGGAGGTACGAGGCGCGGCCCAAGGGCCTGCTGGTGTCACCGATCTGAGTCTGGGGTTGATGGCGCACTTTCCTTTCGACGGGAACGCCGATGATGCGAGTGGGAACGGCAACCATGGCACCGTCGAGGGCCCAGTGCCGGCGCCGGACCGTTTCGGCGAGGTCGATCGCGCTTACAGCTTCGACGGCGAGAATGATTACATTCGGGTGCCCGATTCGGACACCCTCGATCTGACCACGAGCGCCACCTTTGCGCTATGGGTCAACGTCGATCCCGAGATCGATTACGGGGTGTCCGGAAGCCCCCATCTCTTTGCTAAAGGAGCGACTCTCGGCGCGTTGTGGGCCGACTACGGATTTCGTGTGCAGGAGACCCGGTCGGTCTTTGAGGTTACGATTGACGGCAATACCCCACGCACGACAGCCCTGCCGGCGGTGCCCGAGGGTCGCTGGGTGCATCTAGCGATCGTCTATCACGACAGCACCGTGACGCTCTACGAAAATGGGATCCAGGTGTCGCAGCCCATCACCACGCACGCCGATATGCGGGTCTCCGACCAGCCGCTCTACATTGGGATGCGCTACACGGATAACAACGCCGGGCGCTTCCGGGGAGAGATCGATGACCTTCGTGTCTACGACCGCGCGCTCTCGGATGGCGAGATTGAAGCCCTCGCCGGGATGGTCGCCCACTATCCATTCGACGGCAACGCTGAGGACACGACGGCCTACGACAACCATGGCACCGTCGCGGGCGCTACGCTGGTGGCGGATCGTCACGGACGTACGGACGCGGCGTATGGTTTCGACGGCGTCGACGATTACATCGTGGTCGATGACGCGGACTCCCTGGATCTGACGACGCACGCCACCTTTGCGATGTGTGTCTACGTTGATCCCGCCATCAACTATGGGGTCACCGATCGCCCCCACCTGCTTTCCAAGGGTGCGACCTATGGCGCCCTATGGGCCGATTATGCGGTCAAGGTCGGGGCCGGTGCATCCTATCTCGAGATGAGTGATGATGCAGACGTTCGTTCCCAGGCTAGTTTCCCGGCGGTGCCGGAGGGAGCTTGGGTCCACCTGGCGGTCGTTTATGAGAAGGGCACAGCGGTCCTCTATCGGGACGGGATCACGGCCACCGCACCTATCACCACCCTCGGCTCTATCATCCGGACCTCCGACCAGCCGTTGTATATCGCGCATCGGTATGCGTACAAACACAATGGTCGTTTCGAGGGGGCGATCGACAACCTGCGCATCTACGACCGCGCCATGACCGGGGAGGAGATTCGGGCGCTGGTGCTGACCGACTGCGACCGGCGTGTCTACCTGCCGCTGGTGATAAAGTGATCGGAGCCGGGACGCTGTGCGACGTCGATGCTTGACTCGGAGGGGCAGGATAGCTGCTGTTCGCAGCGACCACCAGGGCCGCGTGGAAGCCCGCGAAGAGCGCGGCGGACAGTCGGCCGTAGGTCGCCTGCGTGGGTCCCTCGAACCTGAGGTTGGTCTGCAGAGAGTGCCGGGGACCTTCGCTAGGGTCTCATTCGGGGACGCCTTTCCCAGTATGGAGATGCCGTGGGCGTTAAGGTTTCGCCGCATCGACTGCGCCACACCCTGGCTACCCGCCTGGTCAATGCCGGGATGGAGATCACGTCGATCCAGAAATTGTTGGGACACGAAAAACTGACCACAACCATGATCTACGCTCAGGTTCACAATGCGACGGTCGAACAACATTTCCATCGTGCTATGGCGTGTCTTGACACCAAACGCACATCGCAACCGCTTTCGATATTCGCTGACTGAAGAATTGTTTTCGCATAAATATGGAACCTGTCCATGCCCAGGAGGCGAACTGCGTGTAAGTCCTCGGGGCGGTCTCCAAAAGGATGAAGAAACTTTTACGGAGTTACTTAGGGTACCCTCGGATTCTTGTACGCCCAGGTGATCGCGTACGTCTTGGTCTCGAGATTCCTGACTCGGGTGGGGGCACAGGGCTGCGTGCCATCCTGCGGCGTATGCTGGCGGATCTGGTAGATGATGAAGGTGCGAGGCACGCCCGGAATCACGGTTCAACGTAAGGTGACCTGGAGGAACGTCGCACCCTTCGTGAGAGGGTAGGGATCCAGTGCCTTGCACCGGGTTTTCAATAGCCAAACCTCGATACCGTCCAGGACGCTGCGCGAGGTTTTAGGCAGGGGCGTGATCTGCCCCGTCGATAGGTTCTGCGTTTTGGTGGATGGTTGGCAGCGTCCTGGACGGACGTCATCCGCTGCCGGCTCTAGCCGCGTTGACCTCGGATTCGAGTTGGATCACGAACGCTCGCATAAAGGCGACCAGCGGTTCGCCCAGCCGGCTCGCCGTCTTCGTGTGCAGGTCGTCGTAGAAGCTGATCTGGAAATTAATCTGGTCGACGATGGTGGTGCCGATGCCCTCACCGGCGGCGAACCGCGCTTCGAATCCGGACATCGGCAGATGCCACATCGTCCCTTTGACGTCGCGGGGATCGTACGGCGGCAGGGCGTACTTGGACGTGAACGCCCGCACCACCCCGACTGCACCGAGGGCGTCGAGCTTGTCGGCGTCGCGCAGGATGGCGCCCAGCGGCCCGCCGCCGTCCGGCGCATTGTGATGGCGGATCGCGTCGGTGATCCGGGCGCGTGTCTCTGCATCGAAGTGCCCGTGCTTACCGAGGTAACGTGTGGCGATCTCGGCTCCGATCTGTCCGTGCTTTCCCCGTTCGTTAACCGCAACCTCCGTCAGACCGATGTCGTGGAGCAGCGCTGCCGCTTCGATCGGCGCCAGATCGTCGAGGCCCTCGCCGCGTGCAATGCGCAGGGCCCACCCGCGTACCCGGTCCACGTGCTTGAAATTGTGGCCGATCCGCAAGTCAGGCGCTGTCACAGTTTTCATCGACGCTTTCACGTAGGCCTCAATTTGCTGGATCACATCGTTCATGGGTCGCTACTCCCTGCATCCGCTCAGGTCCCCGGCACTCTCGAAGTGCAGAGAGTGCCGGGGACCTTCGCTATTTTTTCTTTGCGTCCGTCTCTCGGAGCGACTTCAGCCGCGGTACGTGAAGAGATCAGAATTCATAGGGATCGAATGTCAGGTATCCTCGTGTTTCCACAGCGCATCCAATAATGCGTCGAGCGTGCCGACCGTCGGCCGATCTATCTGGTTCAGGGTTTCTTCGATGATCAGGGCGCCGAACTCGTGGAGGAAGGTGAACGCCAGCGCCCGGCGGTAGAAGTCTCTGTCGAGCGTGATCTCCGGGTTGTAGCCGGCCATGAACGCGCGGAACGCAGCCGGATCGCGGTCCAGGGCGCCGAACCAGAGCGCGACCCATTCGTAAGCGCGGGGCGCGATGCGGCTGTCGGCGAAGTCGATCAGTCCGGAGATCGTCCAGGTGCCGTCCTGCTCCGTCAGCAGGAGATGATCCTCGGTCAAATCCCCGTTCACCAGGACCCGCTCAGGTGACGGATCCCGGGTCAGGGTTATGCGCACAAAGTCCGGGATCTCGGCGATGACGCGTGGGGGCAGCACCTGCTTTGCGAGGAGTTCGTCGACGGTGTGCTTGATTTGCTCCTCAAGCGTTTCGCCCCATATTGGGAGGTCGACGTCCGACGTTTGCAGGATTTCGGGGGGTACGGCGTGCAGCGCCCGTATCTGCTGTCCCAACTTCCGGCCCAGCGACCGCATTTGGGCAGATGGCACGTCGGAGCGCACCTCCCGGATCGGGCGTCCGGGCAGGAAGCTGAGCAGGATGTAGGGCCAGTCCATCTCACCGTGAAGGATACCATGGCCGAGGAGGCGGGGCACGCGCAGCGTCGGGACGCGCTCCGTCAGGAATGGATGGAGCACGCGTTCGAGGTGGTAGTCCTCGAGGCAGAAGGGCGCATAGATCTTGACGACGAAAGGGGATCCGGTGGGATCGCCTCGGTTGACGATAAAGACGGCGTTCGTGCCCGGATAGCCGGGCTCGATGCTGCAGCACGGCAGGTCGGACCGCCGGCAGATCTCCCGTACCGCCGGGGTCCAGACGGCGGCGTCCGTGAAGATGGCCCCCCACGCATCCCAGGTCCGGACGACCGGCAGAGTTAAGTCCTGACCCATACGTTCAATACCGCCCTCGAGTAGCTGTTGCCTGCAGGCTATCCGAAGAGCGTCTTGGCCAACGTCGCCACCCGGATGCCCAGGTCGAGGGCGTCCGCCAGGTCGTCCTCGTCCGGCTTGCCCACGGCGAAGGGGCCGAAGTGCGGGCCGCGCGTCGTCCCCTGGATGATCATCCCGTTAACGAGCATCGCCGTGATGATGGACATATTCGTCAGTTCGTGTCCGCATCCGGCGCCGCCGGAGGTGGTAAACGCACCGCCGACCTTGCCGTCGAGCTTATGATAAATGTGCACGGTCTCGTCGAACATCGCCTTGACCGGGCCGGCCATCTGGCCGAAGTAGGTGGGCGAGCCCACGATGATGCCGTCGGCCGCCAGCCAGTCCTCATTGGTCACGTCCGGGACCGGCTTGACGACGCATGTCACGTCCTCGACGCTGCGAACCCCCTTGATCACGGCCTCGGCCAGCGCTTCGGTGTTCCCGGTCTTGCTGAAAGTGGTGACTAAGATCTGGGTCATCGTTCAACCTTTCCTATCGAGCAGTGCCGGGGACTTACCGTTGTGTGGTAAGTCCCCGGCACTGCGGCTTCCCAACACTACATGCCCTTCCGCCAGAGCCCCTCTTTGAGGCTGTAGCCGTGGCTGCGATAGCGCTCCGGATGGTCGAGCCGATCCTGGACCTCGCGGATGGCGATCTCCGCGGCGGCGTCGAAGGTCTTGTCGCCGAACTCGGCGGTGGCCTGCCTCGGATCCAGATGCCAGCCGGTGCCTACTGGCTGCGTGCCCGCCGGGGGCAGGAGGTCGAGGTCGACCGTCTCCGGATGGAGCGCCATCACGTGCGAGGTCTCCCAGCCCCCTGCGTGATCGCCGGCGCCTTCGAACTGATCCTGCACCAACATGTAGTCGACGAAGGCCCACGCGAGCATGCCCTGCCGTTTGCTGTATTCCCGCTGGTTGAACTGGAGCACCGCTGCACGGGCGTGATCGATCAGGGGATAGTGTCCCGCGACCAGGACGCCGAGTTCGAAACCGAGGCTCTCGGCTTCGGCGAGGATATGGATGAGGAGACGGTGATAATTGAGGGCCTGTTCTGTGGCCGAGAACGGCTGCTGTGCCGGCTCGAAGTTCTCCGGGGGGAGGTCCATCTTCTCGGCGATCCTGTCGCGGTCGCGGGCGTTGGCCTCCATCAGCGCTTCGAGGCGGCTTTCTCCGTAGTAGAGGGGCGGAAAGACCAGTCCGCCGCCGCGTTGGGCGCAGCGAAGGGCCAGCCCCTCGGCCTGGAGGGTATCCGCGCCCGTGGGGTTGTGCACGCCATGCCACTCGATCGTGCCGATGGGAATGTAGGCGACCGGGCAGGCGCGACGGCGCTCGACGATCTGGGCCGGGCGGAGCATGTGATATCGGACTTCAGGGTTCTCTTTCATAGTCAACTCCTTGAGTCGGGTCGTATAGATTCGGATAGCGGACGGTTGGCCGCTAGGCCGATAATGGGCCCTGCGTCTCCAGGGCTTCAACGGCGTTGATATTCTCTATAAGCTGGGCACGGCTGCTCATCCCCACTGTCATTGCGTGGACGGTGCCCAGGTTGAGGACGTATTCGAATGCGCGGGGGATGTCGCGCGTGAGCTGCCCGCAGCCCAGCACCTTCATCCCGTAGATGCCCTTGCCTGCCTCGTTGAGCTGCTCGATGAGGGGTACCACCTCCGACGGCGAACCATCCATGTTGACGCCGTTATAGTTGATCCGCACCAGCACCACCTCGACCCACGGGGTCGCCACCGCTGCGCGCAGGGCCGCCAGGTTGTGGCACGAGATGCCCACGTGGCGTACTTTTCCCTCCTGCTGGGCCTCGGTCAGGGCCTCCATCGCGCCGCTGTGATGGCGGGGCCAGTTCGCGCCGCGCATGGAGTGGAGCAGCACGATGTCGATGACGTCGGTGCCCAACTCTTCCAGGAAGCGATCGACGTCGTTGGCCGTCCCCCGCCGGTTACGGGAGGTCGTCTTGGTCGCGATGACAACCTCGTCGCGGGGGACCCGCTGCAGGGCCCGCGCCGCGTGGGGATGGGAGCCGTACTGGTCCGCAAGGTCCCAGAAGTTGACGCCGCGCTCGAAGCCCAGCGTCAGGAGCTGGGCCAATCCCTCAATGCCCAGCGCTGTCTGCTGGGAGTGGTGGGCCCAGCCGTGGGTGCCCGTGCCAAACGCGAGGCGGGAGACCCGTATGCCTGTCATGCCTAACGTCACAGTATCCATAGTTGTCTTGACCTCACGGTAGATTGTCCCTCTTGTTGTTCTACACCTGCTCCCTATTTCCAACAGTACGCTGTTTCTTCTATACGTGACGGCGCCTTATAAAGTCAGGTGCAAGGCACTTGAACAGCGGGCTCTCTCGTAAGGTTTCTCGTTCCTCCAGCGTGTTCGGCTATGCGGGTGGTATCCGGGAGTGCCTCGCACCTTGGCGTGACGCGCACGCGGTCAGTCTACGCGCGGCCCCACTTCTCGTATGCGTCTTTGAAGGACATACCGGCGGCGAGATCCTCGCGCATTCCCTGCTCGCGGCGCTCGATCTCCTCCGCCTTCTCCAGCGCCTCCATCGCGATCGCCTGGGGTACCACGATCACCCCGTCGGGCCCACCCACCACCCAGTCCCCGGGCTCGACCCGGACCTGGTTGGTCAGCGTCCCCGGCATCGCGACGGGCACGTTCACGGCGTTGATCCGCCACCGTTTGGCCGATTCGACCGGGGAGGTGCCCTTGGCGCAGACGGTGTAGTTCGGGATCACCTCCAGACCGAGCCGGTCGCGGATGCGGGCGTCGAGCACCAATCCCCGCGCGCCGCCCTGGTGCAGGCCCCAGCTCGTCATCTCCCCGAACTTGCCGGTGAGCGGCTCGCCGCCGCACTCCACGACAACCACGCAGCCGGGATAGACGGTATCGTTCAGCACTTGATAGTAGTTCTCGCCTTCCCCATACGTCTCGGCGTCTTCCTTTCCCTGCCAGGGATTGCGGCTGCCCCGGGCCGTGACGACCTGTCCCGCCAGATGCTGGTGGGGAAAGAGCGGACGGATCTCCAGGTCGAGGCACTGATCCGGGTAGCCGAGTTTGTCGAGTGTATCGTAGAGATTGGCGATGCGAATCTTGTCCCATCGCACCT
>CAYMAQ010000092.1:0-3286 GCA_964388385.1 uncultured Anaerolineales bacterium
TCAGTCCCCGGCACTCTCTGGGGTGCGAGAGTGCCGGGGACTGACGGACGCCGGTTGAATTGAAAAACGTGACAATAATTTGACTTAATATTCAGGCTGTGCTACTATGAATATGAAGTCGATGACTCGACAGCCGGCGTTTTCCATCCGAACGCGTATCCTCCTTCCACGGTCACACGGACCGCAAGAGCAAGGGGAACCTAATGATCGACGAGATCGATCGGCGTCTCAGAGAGTGGACGGAAAGCGTGGTAGAAGGACCGACCTTCTCACTCACGCCTCCAGATGATGCCCAGTCCGGATCGGGCGTCAGCTTTTATCTGCTGCAGCTCGTTGAAAAGCCCCCCACCCGCACCGCGCAACGCGCGCCGCTCCAGCTAGCCCTTCACTACCTGGTGACCACCTGGGCCGACGCGCCCGAGGAGGCCCACCGCCTGCTGGGCGAGCTGGTCTTCGCGGCGATGGAGACCGACGACTTTGAGGTCGACCTCGATCCCATCCCCCCGGAGATGTGGACCGCGTTCGGGATCGTCCCGCGCCCGGCCTTCGTCCTCCGCATTCCCCTGCGCAAGGATCGTCCGGAGCCGTCCGTCAAGCGGGTCCAGGCCCCCCTGATTGTGCGTGTCGAACCGGTTGCCGGGCTCCACGGACGCGTCCTGGGGCCCAACGACACGCCGGTGATGGGCGCCTCGGTGGAGATACCCGCTCTCCAGATTTCCACCCGCACCGACGCCCAGGGCCGCTTCAGCTTCCGGTCCGTCCCCGGCGGGAAAGGGGGGAGCACGCTCCGGGTCCGGGCCAAGAGCAAGGAACGCAGTGTGACGGTCGAGGAACCGACGTCCGAAGCATCCCCCGTTGTGATTCGCTTTGACGCATTCGATTGACGCTCAAGGAGTGAATGGAAAGGAGAAGGACGATGCCAACCTATTTGGCACCAGACATCTATGTTGAGGAAGTGTCCGGGGGCGCGAGGCCCATCGAGGCCGTGGGAACCAGCACGCCCGGTTTCGTAGGCGTCGCGCCGGATCCGAATAAGCGGTTGAACGAGCCGGTCGCCATCAATAACTGGGCGCAGTTCACCCGAGAATTCGTGCCGGAGGGCAGTGAAAGCACCCCCCTCTCCCACGCTGTCTACGGATTTTTCCAGAACGGCGGCAGCCGCTGTTACGTGGTCAACGTCGGGGAGGGCAATCCCATCGCGGGCGGAGGCCGGGAACGCACCGGGCTCGCGGTCCTGGAGCAGGTCGACGAGATCGCCATCGTGGCCGCGCCCGGCTACACCGACGCGGCGTCCTATGATGCGCTGCTCACCCACTGCGAGACCCTGCAGGACCGCGTGGCAATCCTCGAAGCGCCCCGAGACGCGCGCAGCATCAATCAACTCACCCAGGTCGCCGCCGTCGACGTCCCGGAGGATGAGGGCGAGGGAGGCGATGGGGGCTCGGAAGGGTCTGACGACGAGGAAGGGTTGCGGGCCCGGGATTCCGAGGGCGGGTACGGCGCCTATTACTTCCCGTGGATCACCGTGCGCGACCCGCTCTCACCGGGTGATATGGTGAACGTCTCACCCGCGGGTCATATTGCGGGCATCTGGGCGCGCAGCGACGCGGAACGGGGCGTGCATAAGGCGCCGGCGAACGAGATCGTCCGGGGTGCGCTGAACCTCACCTACCGTCTGACCCGTGCCGAGCAGGGCACGCTCAACCAGGCGGGCGTCAACTGCATCCGCTTCTTCGCCACCGAGGGGATCCGCGTCTGGGGTGCTCGCACGCTGGCCGGCGATCCCGAGTGGCGCTATCTCAACGTGCGGCGCCTTTTTAACATGATCAAGGAGTCGATCGCCCAGAGCACCCGCTGGATCGTCTTCGAGCCTAACGATTCCACCCTGTGGAAATCGATCCGCCGCGACATCAGCGCCTTCCTCACCGTGCTGTGGCGCGATGGTGCGCTGATGGGCCAGACGCCGCAGGAGGCGTTTTTCGTCAAATGCGATGAGGAAACCAACCCGCCGGAGATCATCGACCAGGGTAAAGTGGTGACGCTCATCGGTATCGCGCCGGTCAAACCGGCGGAGTTCATCATCTTCCGGATCAGCCAACAGCAATCCGGGACGGACGTTGAAACCGAAGGAGGTGCTTAATGCCTAACCATGTCGATCCCTATCGCGCGTATAACTTTAAACTACTCATCGAGGGAGTGACCGAGGCCCATTTCACCCAATGCAGCGGCCCCGAGGTCAAGGTGGAGGCCATCAAGTACCGGGAGGGCGGGAACAACCAGGTCGTGCGCCGGATTCCCGGGCGAGTTGCATACGGGGACATCACGTTGCGCTACGGCCTTACCAGCTCCCGCAGCTTGTGGGAGTGGTTTCTCACGGCGGTCAACGGCACCGTGCAGCGGAAGAACATCTCGATCCTGATGCTTGACAGCGACGGGTCGACCGAGGTGATGCGGTGGAACCTGGTGGACAGCTGGCCCTCGGCGTGGCGGGGTGCCTCGCTCGACGCAATGAGCCAGGAGGTCGCCATCGAAAGCCTGACCCTGGTCTTTGAGTCGATGGAACGGGCCTGATCGAATGCGCACAGCCGGACGGGCACAATGAGATGATCTGGCGCTCGCTGAAGTCTCGCGTACTGAGCGGCCTGGCCGAATGGCTCGGCCGCTGGGCCGGCTTGCTGCACCGGCAGGCTCAGTTCTGGGCGTCCGTGGCCCAACGCAGTCACGAGGCTGCCGCTGCAACCGAGGAGGCACCGCGGGAGCCGGGAGAACCACCGGCTCACTGGCTGGCGCGTATCCAGGAGGCCGACCAGCCCCTGGACTGGATGGAGTATCGGGCCGCGTCGATGCCTCGAGAGCCCACGCGCCCGCACCCCCAGCCCCGCCGCGACCTCGAGCCGGAACGAGCTGCAGCGCCAGAAATACTCAGGCGCCCGCCAGAAATACTCAGGCGCCCGCTGGAGATACTCAGGCGCCCGCCGGAGAGGACCCCCGCTGAACGGATCGAGTCGGGGTTGGCAAGGCCCCGCAGGGGCGGATCAACACGGCCGGAGGGGTCGCCGTCCGCGCGCGCGCCCACCGAGGACACCCAGCGGGGGAGACCCGCACCGCAAAGGGCGGCAGCGCCTCCGAACGGCGCGCCCAAACGACTCATCCCTCGCCCGGGGTCCCCCGACGTGTCGGGCCGTGGGTCTCGGGAAGCGGAGCCATCCTCACCGGCGTCCGGCAGCTTGCAGCCCGGCGCATCCATCGGAGCCGCAACGTTCGCGGACGATGCGTCCGAAGCGGA
>CAYMAQ010000092.1:3386-13767 GCA_964388385.1 uncultured Anaerolineales bacterium
ACGTCACGCAGGAGCGCGATGCGCGCAGTCAACAAGGAAAACCGGCCGTGACGCGCCGCGCGGTGCAGCCGGACGATGAGAAGCCGGTGCTGCGACAGCGCCCATGGCAACACCCCCCGCCCACCCAGCCCGGGGGATCAAGGGCGGCGCGCACACCGCTCAAGAGCGCACAGAAGGGCGGGGAGGACTCGGCTGAGAAAATCCTGTCACCGGCGCATGCGCTGCCCGGGGAGGCGGAGGGACAGGCGCCAACGGGGCGTCCCCTACGAGACACATTCCAGCGAGACGAGATCACTTACGAAAAGCCTCGCCGAAAATGGCCGCGGTCGTTCCCGACGGCATCCCACTCAGAGCCCCACCCAAGGACCCCGGTGCCGGAACCCCGCTGGGACGAGGAGAGCCCGCAAGATCGCTGGCCCGCGCTGCCCGAGGAGGCGTTCCCGGCAGAAGAGGCAGCGGAGGCACGGACCGCGGAGGATTGGGAGACCCAGCGTCGGGCGTGGCAGCGGCTACAACGTCTGGATGAGGAACAGAAAGGAAATCCATGGAGCGTGTCGCCTTTCTAATCGAGGAGACCGACGAGCGTATCGGCTGTATGCTGAACCCGGAGACCCTGGTGATGCGGCGGGTCGCCGGGGGGCGCCCCCGCCGGTCGGCGACCGGACAGCTCACCGGGAAGGGATTGACCGACGATCCGCTCCTCTACACCGGCGGTGGCCGGACGGAGCTGAACCTGGACCTGCTCTTCGACGTGACGCTGGCCGGCTCGTCGATCACCACCGACGACGTGCGCGATCTGACCCTGCCCCTGTGGGAGCTGGCCGAGAACGCCAACCGTCAGAACGGTTACGGGCAGCCGCCGCTGGTCCGGTTTATCTGGGGCAAGTCCTGGAATATGCTGGGCCTCGTGCTCGCGGTGTCCGAGCGGTTGGAGTCTTTCACCCCGGAGGGGACGCCCCGGCGCTCGTGGCTGCGGATGCGCATACTGCGCGCGAACGAGCCGCCCCCGGAGTCGCCGCCCAGTCGGGACCTCTCCCCGGATGCCCTCTCCCTGAGCGAGGAGGCGTTCCCGGAGGGAAGCGTCAGCGTCTCGGAGGTCATCGGCGGCGCACCGGACGGGGGTGAGGGTGAAGCCCAGGAAGCGCCCGCGGCGCTGCGGGCCGACAGCCTGACCGCCACCACGGCGGGTGATATAGCCGCGTCAGCCCTGGAAGAGAGCGGCGCCCAGGCGGCGATCGATGCCGCCCTCAGCAGCGTCGACGGCGCCGTTCGAGGGATGCTCTCAGACCTCTCCACGCTCTCCGGCCCGGAAGAGGGAGAGGACGGGACATCAGAGGAAGAGAATGCGGCCGCCACGGCGGTCGAGGAGGAAGCCAACACCATCCTCTCGAGCCTTGAGGCGGTGAGTTCGTCCGTGGGCACGGCGGTCGTTGGCGCGGTCACGACGGCGACCGAGAACGTCGCCTCGGCGATGGCGACGATCGAAGACAAGCTGGGGGCGATGACGTCGGAGGCCGGCGCCGAGGTCGCCGAAAAGATCAAGGCGGCGATGGCATCCATCTCTCCGGCGGTCGAGGCGATGCGTGAGGCCGCCGAGAAGGCCTCCCAACTTGTCAGGGAGAAAGCCGCAAGGGTGGTCGCCGAGGCCGTGCGGGGGCTCAAGTCCGCCGCGGAGACGATCGAAGCGGGACTGGAGACCGTGACAACCTCGGCCTCGACCCTCGGCGAGCAGGCGGTCGAGATCGTCGGCGCTGCGGCGGAGACGATGGGACAGATCCTCGAAGCGATCAGGACGACGGGGAAGACGACAGCCCGCGAGACGCTGCCATCCGTGTTGAAGAAGCTGGCGTCGGGCGCTGAGGGGCTGTGGGCCGCGGGAGAGACGGCAGCGGTCAAGGCCATCGAATCCGCCACCAAAGTCATCGCGATCGCGCTGAAAAACGTGCGCGCGGCAGCCGAAGCGACAGCCTCGCTGCTGGCTCGTCAGACCGCCCGGGGCATCCGGGCGGCGGCGGAAACCATCCGCACAGCCCTGGAGGCCGCGGGATCGGAGTCCGAAGATGAGGGGGCGCCACCGCCGGCGGATGTCCTCCCGAGGGCGTGGCATCGGATCGACGCAGCCTTATCGATCCTGGCCCCGAGAGCGGACCGGGAAACCCGGGAGAGCCTGTCAGGAGCCAGAGAGACGCTGCAATCCGCGGTGAAGGCCCTGGATGGGATCGAGCCTGCCGACCGCCAGGCGGCGGTGGCGCGCATCTCAGGAGCGCTGGAAACCATCACAGGGGGTGTGGATACGATTGTCTCGCAGGAGAAAACGGCCACGGCAGAGAGAATTCAATCAGCGATCGAGGCCGGCTCTTCGGAGTCAGAGGAACGCGCGCGCCGGGCGGCAGAACGCCCCCGTATGGGGCCTGGGCAGCGCCTGGATCTGCTCGCCCACCAACACTACGGGGACCCGGCGCTGTGGCGCGTGCTCGCCGCGTTCAACAACGTGGAGCATCCCCTCCATCTGACGTCGGGCCAGCGGCTGCGCGTGCCCCCGGCCTCCGCCTTGAGGGCCAGGCGTGCGTGAGCCTATGACCACCCTTCCTCAGGTCACCGTTGCCGCCGGCGGCGCGCCTCTCCCCCAGGAGACGATGCAGGCGCTCGGCCAGGTGCGGGTGCAGCAGCGGCTCTCGCTGCCGACGCTCTGCGAGCTGGCCTTCTACGACCCGCCCGGCCCGTTGACCGCCGCGTCGCACCTCACCCGGGGCACGGACCTGCGCGTCTCGCTTGACGATGAGCGGGTGCCGCTCTTCACCGGCGAGGTGACCGCGGTGCAATACGTCTACGGCCCGTCAGGCGGTCGGGAGGTCCGCATCCGGGGCTACGACCGGCTCCACCGGCTCCGCAAGCGCGGAGAGCCGCGCGCGCACGTCCAGGTGACCCTGCAGGAGCTGGCCGAGGAACTGGTGGCCGATCTGGGCCTTACCGTGCGGGCCTCAGACCCGGGTCCGCTGTGGCCGCGCGTGATCCAGCACCGCCAGACAGACTTCGAGCTCCTTCACGAGCTTGCGGACCGCTGCGGTTTGTATCTGAACCTTCGGGAGGACACGCTCCATTTGCTCACGCTGGAGGGCACCGGCAACCCCGTGAGCCTCTCCCTCGGGAAGGATCTGCTGGAAGCCCGCGTCGAGGCCAACGACGAGCCGGCCTGCCGATCGGTCACCGCCAGCGGATGGAACCCCCTGCGCGTCGAGGCGTTCCAGGGCCGCACGACCGACGCCCGGGTCGGACGGCAGGTGACGATGGACATCGCACCCGATCTCCAGGGCGGGAGACGGGACCGTCACCGTCCGGGTGAGTCGGTGCGTGATCGCCATCATGCGGAGGCGATGGCCCAGGCCGAATTAGACCGTCACGTGGCCCAGGAGGTGACAATCTGGGGGGTGGCCCAGGGGAATCCGCGCCTGCGACCGGGTACGCCCGTGGTCGCCCGGGGCATCGCCGAGACGCTGGCGGGCCGCTACACACTCACCGCCGTGACGCATACCCTCGACCACCAGAAAGGATTCCTCTCCGAGTTCTCGACCGCGGCCCCGCCGCCGCGCCCGTCGTCCGCGGGCGCCGTCGCCGCACTGGGCGAGGTCACCCGCGTCGACGATCCGGAGGGCACGGGGCGCGTGCGCGTCTCGCTCCCTGCGTATCAGGGCGTGGAGACCGAATGGATGCACGTCCTGGCTGCCGGCGCCGGCAAGGACAAGGGGCTGATGATCCTGCCGGACGTCGGCGACCGCGTGCTGGTGCTCTTCTCCCACGGCGACCCCGGTCAGGGCGTGGTGCTGGGCGCGCTTTACGGCATGCAGGGGCCGCACGACAGCGGCGTCGAGGGCACCGCCGTCCGCCGGTATACACTTCTGACGCCCGGCGGTCAGGAGATCCAGCTTGATGACACCCACAGCCGCATCCGGCTGGTTGATAGCACCGGCAGCTTCGTCGAGCTTACGCCGGAGAAAGTGCACCTGCACGCGGCGGTGGATCTGGAGATGGAGGCGCCGGGCCGCTCGGTAACCATCCGTGGAGACAGAATTGACTTCGAGAGGGGGTAGACGATGAAAGTTTTGACCGAGGACGCCCTGCTGGTCTGCAACCACGAGCTGGGCACCGTCGATATCAGGGCGACCCAGACCCTGGTCACCATCGAAGACCGTCAGGTGCTGGTCGAGACCGATCCGGCACAACGCCCGATCAAAAACTGCCCCAACGTCGGTGCCACGATCAAGCCCTGCCAGCTCACGCTCCGGGTTCAAAACGGGTACTCCGACCTCCTGCGGGTCGAGGGTAGGCGCATCTGCCTCGATGCGGTCACCGGGCTGACCGACGGCACGCCGCCCGGCACCGTCAAGTACAAGGTGCGGGCGCCGGGCCAGGGCTTCGTCTCGGAAGTCGGCTAAGGGGATCCATAATGAGGAGGCGCGTATGAGCAAACGCTATCGAGCCTGGCATTTCCGGCACCCGGATTTCGACGCCCCGGAACCGGCAGCCGGCCTGCAGATCACGCCCCGGGGCAGCATCGCGATGGTGGACGGCGCCGACTCTGTGCGCCAGTCGATCCTCCTGCTGCTCTCCACCCGGCCCGGCGAGCGGGTGATGCGCCCCGAGTACGGGTGCGATCTCCACCGGTTGGTCTTCGCGCCCAACGACGATACCACCGCCGGTCTGGTGATCCACTACGTCCAGCGGGCGTTGGAGCGCTGGGAACCCCGCATTGAGATCGTGGCGCTCGACGCGGAGAGAAACGCCGAGCGACCGGCGCTGCTGGACATCCGTCTCGCGTACCGGGTGCTGGCGACGCAGCGTGTTGAGGAACTGACGTTCTCGGTGAACCTTGCGGAAGGAGAGACCTGATGCCCCTGCCCTTACCGAACCTGGACGATCGGGACTTCGACCAACTGGTCGAAGAGGCCCGCCGTATCATTCAGCAGAAAAGCCCGGAGTGGACCGACCTCTCGCCCAACAACCCGGGTATGGTCATCCTGGAGCTCTTCGCCCACCTTACCGAGACGATGCTCTACCGCCTCAACCGGCTGCCGGATAAGGCCTACATCGCCTTCCTCCGCTTGATCGGGGTGCATATCCATCCCCCCGCAGCGGCGGGTACCAAGCTCCGTTTCAGCCGAGGGCGCGCCCTCGAGCGCCCCATCGAAATACCCCGCGGCACCCGGGTGGCGACCAACCGGCAGGAGGGAGGAAGTGAGCCCGCGACCTTCGTGACGGCCCAGACGACCCCCATCCCCGCCGGCGAGACGGCGGTCGACGTCCTGGCCCATCACTGCGAGCTGATCGAGGGGGAGTTGGTGGGGATCGGAACCGGCCTTCCCGGCCTGACGGTCGACGCCCAGCGCCCGCCGATCGTGGCACCGACCGGCAACGAGCTCGATCTCCTCGTCGGCGTCGAGGTTCCCACGGAGGCGGCCGGCCAACAGGGCGCGGAGGAACAGATGCCCGTCATCCAGTACCGCGGGCAGGCCTATCGCGTCTGGCGTGAGGTGCAGACGTTCGCCAACCTCGGGACCGACCGGTTCGTCTACGTCGTCGATCGGATGGCCGGGCGGATCACGTTTGCCCCGGCGGCGCGGATGAAACATACGGAGGGGGAGCCGGACGCGGCACTCGAGGAGGCCCCCCACGCGCTGGCCGAAATCCCCCCGGCCGGTCGCGAGATCCGGCTCTGGTACCGCCGCGGCGGCGGGCTGGCCGGCAACGTGGCCGCCAACACCCTCACCGTACTCAAGGACTCCATCCAGGGCGTCGAGGTGACCAATCCAGAGCCCGCCACCGGCGGACAGGAGGCGGAGACGCTGGAGAATGCGTTGGAGCGGGGTCCCCAGGAGCTGCACTCGCTCCACCGGGCAGTGACCGCGCGCGATTTCGAGTTGGTCGCGCTCTCCGGATCCCGGGCCGTCCTCCGCAGCCGTGCGCTGACCCACGCGGACCTCTGGTCCTACGCCGACCCCGGCACGGTCGAGGTGCTGCTGGTCCCCCGCCTTCCCGAAGAGGCGCGCACCGGCGGGCGCGTGACGGCGGCCTCGCTGCAGGAATGGGAGACGGAGGTCGTGCGCGCGCAGATTCAAGATGCGTTGGAGGAGCGCCGGCCCCTGGGCACCACCTGCGTGGTCAACTGGACCCGCTACAAAACCGTCTGGGTCACGGCGCGCATCGTCGTGCGCAGTCACGAGGATCAGCTTGCGATCCGGCAGCGGGTCCTGGACCGCCTGTATCAGACCATCAACCCGCTGCCCACGGAGGTCAACGCGAACGGATGGCCCTTCGGACAGGCACTCCGAGCCTCGCACGTCTACGACATCGCGCTGGCGGAGCCGGGCGTGCTGTGGGTCGACAGGGTCGCGTTGCACGTCGATGACGTGCCCAACAAGAACGTGCGGTCCATCACCGCCGATGCCTTCCAGCCCCGCACCTGGTACGCCGGGAGCGGGGCCCGGCTCTTCCGCTCGCTCGACGACGGGGACGGGTGGGAGCCGGCCAGCCATTTCGAGAGCGAGCAGATCGCCGTCGTGCGCGCCCATCCGCAAAGGGCCGGCCTCGTGACCGCGGTGACGGAGCTCTCCAATCAGGACGGCTCGCGGATTCACATCTCGCAGGACTGCGGCGAATCCTGGGAGGCCTTCAGGACCACCAGTTTTGAGATCAACGACGTCGCGTGGATCCTGCGGGAGGGCACCCCGGTGCTCTTCATGGCCACCGAGTCCGGGCTCTACGAGCTGGTGCTGACCCCCGAGGGGAGCCCCGTCCAGGTGCTGGTCGCGCAGGACGATCCCGACCTGGGCTTCTACGCCGTCGCCGCGTCGCGGGACCTGCGGGGACAGGTAAGCGTGAGTGTCGCAGCCCGGGGCACCGAGGGACTCTATCTCTCCAGCGAGGGCGGGGAGGCGAAGAGCTTCCGGCATATTGGGCTAGACGGGGAGGACATCCGGACGCTTGCGGTTCAGCACGACGGCCCGCGATCCTTCCTCTGGGCCGGCGCCGCGGCCGCCGGGGGCGCCGACGGCAACGGCTGCTTCCGCTGGGAGCTGCGCGGCTCGGAGAACCCGCCGGAGGGCTGGCAGGCGTTCAGCAAGGGATGGAAGGGCGGCAGCTGCCGGTCCCTGGCGTTCCTGGGGAATCTCGTTGTAGCCGGCTCGCACCACGCCGGGGTCCAGTGGCTCGACAGCTCCGCCCAGGAACCGGCGTGGACGGTGCCCGACGTGAACTGCGGGCTCCCGATGCGGGACCCGGGCCGCTTCCGTCCGGTGGACACCGTGGCGGTGAACACCGAGGCGACGCTGATCATGGCCGGCGGTGAGGCCGGGGTTTACAGCAGCCAGGATGAGGGGACCACGTATGCATCCCGCTCTGACAAGGTGTTCTCCGACAAGGTGACCCTACCGCCGACCTGGCTTTTCTGTTCCGGAGAGCACGCTATCAACGTGGAGACCGAAGATGAAGCGGAACGAGATTGAACTGCTGCTGCCGGAGGTCTTCCGGCGGACGGTCCGGCCCGGCAATCCGCTCTATGCCCTGCTGGAGGTCATGGAGGCGCTCCACGCGCCCTCCGAGGAGGTGCTGGCCGAGCTGGATCTCTACCTCGACCCTTATCGAGCGCCGGACACCTTCGTCCCGTATCTGGCCCGTTGGGTCGACCTCCAGCGGTTCCTGGCAGAGTTTCCCGAGTCCAAGGGAGCGTCAGGGGGTCCGTCCTCCGTGCCCTTTGCCGGGGGACTCGGCCGCTTGCGGGATCTGATCGCGGCGGCGGCCTCGCTCTCCAAGTGGCGCGGCACGGCCAGGGGGCTGCTGCGCTTCCTGGAGACGGCTACGGGCGTCCAGGGTTTCGAGATCGACGAAAGAGTTCCCGGGCCGGACGGGAAACCCAGGCCGTTTCACCTGGGGATCCGAGCCCCGGCGGAGGCGGCGCGCTATCAGGCCCTGGTCGAGCGCATCATCGAGATGGAGAAACCGGCGTACGTGACCTACACGTTGACCTTTGGGGGAGGCGAAGGGTGAATACGGAGCACGGATACCTCCACCGACTGCGTAATTTCTGGTTCCCCAACGGGTTCACCAGTCTCTGGTGGCTGCTCCTGGCCCTGCCGGCCCTCTACTTCCTCCAGACGCTGGTCCACGAGGGCTCGCACGCCGTGGCCGCCTGGATCGCCGCCGGCGCGTTTCCCAAGTTCGCGCCCTTTCCCCACTACAACACCGCGTTCGATGGATTCGTCAACGGCGTGACCCTGACCGGCGGGCGCGGATTTATTGCGGTGCCCCAGATAGTCGCCCTGGTCCTGATCGGGATATTCAGCCTGATCTTCATCCTGTGGCCGACCCGGAACCCCGTGGTCCGCTTCAGTCTGCGCACCTGGTATCTGGGCGCGTGTCTCGACCTGCTCTACAACTCGGTCAAGGGCCTGTGGGGCGGACCGAGCCCCTCCTCCGACTGGGGCAAGCTCCAGGCCCAGATCTCGACGCCCGGCATCATCGCCCTGACCTGGATCCTCTGGCTCTTCGTGCTGAGCCACTTCGCCTGGATCACCATCGCCGCGTGGGGACACCGGAGACCGGAACGCCGGGGGTTCTGGGGCTACCGGTGGGTCGCGCCGGTTCTCGGATTGCTTTCGCTGACCGCGATCGTCTTTTCGGCCACCGTCAACGCCCCCATCATCGTCAAGAACCACGTCTTCTTCATCGCCCCCTTGATCGGCCAGGGGATCGCGCTTTTGTGGTATGGAACGTATTTCGTGCTGACCTTCAACCGCACCTGAGTGCGTGAATGGACGGTGGAGTCCCTATAGCCAGTCTCAATAACTCGGCCACCCATTCACATCGAGGTTTACGCCAATGAGCGACCCAGACACGTGAAAGGAAAAAAAACAATGCCCGGACCCTTTACCATTACAGCCGCAACCAACAGCGTTCAATTGGACTCAAACCGGCAAGGCGAAGCGACCTTCACCGTCTTCAACGGCAGCGGGCGACCCCTCCGGGGGCAGGCCCGTCTGAAGGCGGAGGATCCTGCAGCCACGGGATGGCTCTCGCTGGCCGGCGAGGCGGAGCGCGATTTCGACATCGCCGCGGCCCAGCAGCTCACCGTGCAGATCCAGGTGCCGCCCGACGCGCCTACCGGCAGCTACCCCTTCCGGCTCGACATGGTGGGCGTTGAGAACCCCGACGAGCTCTACACCGAGGGGCCGACCGTCACCTTCCAGGTGTCGGAGGAGAAAGAGGAAGAGGAACCGTTCCCCTGGTGGATCGTCGGCGTCATCGCGGGCGTCCTCGTGACCGCAGGCATCATCCTGGCAATCGTGTTGTCGAACGGCAAGGACACCGTCACCGTCCCGCAGGTGAGAGGCGAGACCATCGCCGATGCGGCGCAGGCCATCGAGAACGAAGGCCTCCAGATTGCCCCCCTGCCCCAGGTCGAGGCGAGCGAGGAGATCGGGGCGGCGAGGATCGTGCGCACCGAACCGGACGGTGGGGATGAGGTGGCCGAGGACACGGAAGTCATCCTGGTCATCTCCAGCGGGCCGCCGGGGGAACAGCTCGATCCGGGCGCTATCGAGGAGCTACGACCTTTTCTGGAGGATTTCAACGAAGAGATGTTGAGAGTGACACCCCGTATTATCCAGCCAGGCGAGTAGCCCGTGATGACGAACACACTGAGCCGCTCACACCCTTAGATCAGACAAGATAACGGAGGATACTATGCCCGGACCCTTTACCGTGACAGCCGCAACGAACAGCGTCAAACTGAACGACAACCGCCAGGGAGAGGCGGCCTTCACCGTCTTCAACGGCAGCGGGCGACCGCTCCGGGGGCAGGCCCGTCTGAAGGCGGAAGATCCTGCAGCCACGGGATGGCTCTCGCTGGCCGGCGAGGCGGAGCGCGACTTTGACATCGCCGCCGCCCACCAGTTCGCGGTCCAGATCCAGGCGCCGCCCGACGCGCCTACCGGCAGCTACCCCTTCCGACTGGATATGGTCGGCGTCGAGGACCCCGACGAGGATTACTCAGAGGGCCCGACCGTCACGTTCCAGGTGCCCGAGCCGCAGCCGGAGCAAGAACCTTTCCCGTGGTGGATCGTCGGCGTGGTCGCGGGGGTCCTCGTCGTCGGCGCCATCATTATCTTCATCCTGCTCAATGGTCGAGACGCCACCGTCACGGTGCCCAGGGTGCGGGGCGAGACCCTGACCGGAGCAACGACCCTCATCGAGAACGCCGGGCTTCAGGTCGCCGGCGAGACCCGTGAAGAGTCAAGCGATGCCGTCGCCGCCAACAGGGTGATCGAGACCGATCCACCCGCCGGGACGGAAGCCGACCGCGGGTCGGAGGTGACCCTTATCGTCTCCA
>CAYMAQ010000093.1:0-13675 GCA_964388385.1 uncultured Anaerolineales bacterium
GGGCCAGCCGGCTTCGGTGTGGTTCTATAACTAGAATATAACCTATTCCACCCCCTAGTATACACCACGACTGCCAAAGATGCAATGAGACTTCCGTACTATTCAGAAACTATTGTAGGTGCACAAAGCAGCCTCGACCTTCATCCTCTTGTCGTAATACAGCTCACCACGGTCCCGGTGTAGGGTGTGTGGACGCCGGGAATCACCGGGGTTTCCTGGGAGAAAGACGCCATATCGTTAAACCCGACATGGGGCGACCAAGGGAGGATAACGAGGTAAACGCGTTCGAGGATTCAGCATGAAAAAAGGGGGCTGGTCCCTTTGGATAACGTGGAACTAAGTAACTCCGCAAAAGTATCTTCATCCGTTTTGGAGACCGCCCCCGAGGACGGGCGCTATGAGCAGTGTTAAGATACTTGTTCTTACCTACTTAGCAACCCGCGGCGCGCAACGCCGCCCTACCGCCGATCCTCCGGCGGCGCCGGCATCGGCACGTTCATATACGGATCGTCCGACAGGTCGCGATCTGGCCCAAGCAGCGCCTGGCGTCGGAGCCGGAAGAGGACGATCAGCGTCACCACGAGAATCGCGATATGCGGCAGGGCATATCCCCAGTGGGCCACAAAGGCGCTCGGTTTCATCGTCTCGGCGAGGCTGGATCCGTGGAAGAAGACCATCACGAAGATCGGCAGCACCTGCGAGGCCGCGCTGAGGCCGAAACTCAGGGAGAGGGCCGCCCCCTGATATGAATGCGGGTCCGCCCCGAAAAGCCCGGTCAGCACCGCCAACACACCGCCGACCACCAGGGTCACCGTGCCCCAGTCTCGCACCACCGGCAGCGCGGCCCCAAAAACGCCCAAGAAGTACGGCAACCCAATCAGGGCGGTCGCGGCTGCGCAGATCCACATCCATGTCCGTAATTTCACGTCTTCGCTCCTTGCTCGCATCCCACGCACCCCTATTGTACCGAAAGCCGCACGATGATAAAGACGAAAATCGCGATGATTGCGCAGTTCCGCAGCGATCCGTTACGTAAAAGTAGGACGGGCCGTGTGGCCCGTCCTACTTTCCATCGTCAACCCATCGCCCCCAGACTACTCGGGCGTCGTATCGACCGTCGGCTGAATCCCCGGACCGGGCATCACGATCGAGGGTACCACCCCCTGCGGCGTGAAGATCACCTTGTCGGTCTCATTCAGTGCGCTGGCATTGACCTGCGCGACGAGCCACTGGACGTACTCCGGGTTCTGGGCGTAGAGCTCGGCGAGGGCCTTCTCCACCGCGGTCTCGACCTGGGCCTGGGCCACAGCGGCCTCGGCAGCGGCCTCGTTGATCTCCAGATCCCGCTCGGCAGCGAGCAATTCGTTGGCCTTCGAGACCTCCAGCTTCTGGCGCTCCGTCTCCAGCCGGGCCAGGTCGTTCGCCCGCTCGGCCTCGATGACCGCTTGTTGAGCCGCCAGCCGGTCCTTCTCCAACTCCGCCAACAGCGTCTGCTGCCGCGTCTGCTCCTGGATCCGGCTCTGCTCGACGCGGATCTCACCCTCCTGCCGGGCCTGCTCCGAGGCGGCCTCGGCCTGGGCCTTCAACTTATCCTGGGCCGCTTTCTCGGTCTCGAGCCGGCTCTGCACGATCGCGTCCAACGCGGCCTGGACCGCCTCGGAGATCACGACCTCGGGCACGACCAGGTTATCCACGTTGATGCCGAACTGGGTCACGAGATCGTCGAGCTCCGTGTCGATGCACTCGCGGAGATCGTCTCGCGCCTGACCGATGATGGACTGGTCGAAGGTCCGTTCGCCCACGCAGACCTTCATCGACTGCTTCGCCAGGTCCTCGACGCGGGCGACGACCAGATCGTTCTGCAGATACATCCCCCGGTACTGGGGCCATAGCCTCCGCAGGATGTCACGCTTCGCCATGCCCGGGCGGAAGATGTCCCCGCTCACGGTGACCCCGATGCGCTGCTTGTCGCTGGTGATCAGCTCGGGATCGGTGACTTTGAACGGAATGGCCTGGGTGGAGACGCGTTCTATTTCGACGAAGAGGCCGAAGTCGGAGTAGAGACCCGGCCCGACGACCTGGTGAATCCGACCCGCCCGAAACTGAACGCCCACCTCCTCGGGAGAGATACGTTCCATGACATAGAAAAAGTTGCCGGCAAAGCTGAATACGACCACCGCAGCGACGATGATCAGAATGGTGACGAGAATCCGATTCCAGTTGATGTTACGCGCACTTTCAGATAATTGGGACATCGATCGATTCACTCCTTATCGCTCAAGTTACTACTTACTCTACCACACGAATTTCAGCAATCGACACACGATTCTCCGACTGAAGGAGGCCTTGCGCCCGAGCAGGCATACGGATCTCAGGATGCTGTGGATCGTAAAGCCCCACTTCGACGGTGTAAGTGCCCTCGGGTAAATCACCCGGGAGCGGCAAGACACGCGGATCAATTAAAGGTTCCCCGATCCGCCACGTATAAGGAGGTCGGGTACCGTAATACGGGCGACCATCGATTTGAGAGACAAGATCGCCGTTGGAATTGTAAAGATGAACAAAAGCTTTCGCGTCGATCCGGGTCTCCATCTCGGTCAACCAATAGAGCACCAAGGACAACTCCCCCCCGGATTGCCGGGGACCTTCAGAGAGATCGAAGCCCAGCAAGCGGAGGTCTTCCCCAAACGTGACCGAGACCGGATGGCCAACGGCGAGATCAGTCGAAGAAGCCTCTCCCTGAAACGCCCAAAGATGATAGGGCGCGAAGAACGCAACCTCGTCGCGGTTGAAGGCCGGAACAACCTCAAAGGTGATTTCAGTGTGCGACGCCACAATGTGATCCCTCGGGACCCGCATCACCGTCTCGAGCCACTGACCGGGTACAGCCGGATACGCCCAGCTTCCCACGTTGACCTCGTCGACCCAGACAAGAACCCGACCGCTCTCTTGCGCGTGAAGCCGCAAGATCAACCACAGAGGGAGGTCCGGATACGTCGCGACCTCGAAAGTGACGCCTCCGGAGATAAGACGCCCGCCGTCTATCACCTCCACATCGGGCAAAACCCGATAATTGAACTGCTGAACCTCGGTTGGAAAACCGGGCCGCTGATCGGCCTCCCACCACCGCAACTCATGGGCCGCCTCGTCCTTCAGATCGGCGAAATCTAGCGTATCGACCCGATCCATATCGTGCGTCAGGGTTTGAGTATCTGGTTGATACATATACAGCTCCTGTCCCACGCGAGACCAATCGGCACGCCAAACGCCCTGGACCGGCCCCGCACTGGCGACCGCATGATTCGACATGCTAACACGAAAACGTTCCTCGGCAAAAAGGTCCGTCGCTGCCAGATACGGAATAGAAAAAACATCGGGATAGATCGCAAAGTAGTCAGGCCGTATGGGAGAATCCGCCATCTGCTCGTAGACGCTCCCCGCACCGTGCCGCCATGGGATGGCAGCATCCGAGGTCGTCAATCCGATCAGATCGTACGTCGGACGCTCGCCGTGGTAACGGAGACTCCCGACGTCGTGAACACCAACCCGGGCATCAGGAGGCAGATGGGTTCGCAGCCATTCCGCAATCACCAACTGCTGTTGGGAAACCGTGTCAACGGCCCGGCGATAAATATCTGAGAACGTGCGGGTTGAGAGAAGCGAGGTTATCAACAAGAACACCAGGGACCCATATCGCACCAGCATCGCGGGACCCGGAGCCATCGCCTGCAGAAGGTAAGCCAGCCCACAGACCGCCAGGATGATCCCCACGGGGACGAACGGGGCTTGATAACGTCCCATATGCCAAATCACAGTCATCAACGCAGAAGACGCAAGAAGCCCACCAAGAAACCACCCGCCCATCAGCGCCGCCACTTCCGAAGACTGGCGATCCCATACTCCGGCTCCGCCCACCAGGACCAGCACCAGAAGGCCCGGAGGGACAAACCACGCCCCCAGCTTACCCAAGCCCATGAAGCGACTAAAAAGAAGACGGCGATAGGAGAGGAAGATAGAATGAAAGATGTCCCCCCAGACAAGGGGAACGTTGTGCGTCCAGGACTTAGCCAGGAATCCCGTCGCCGAGGTCGTACCGGTCAGCGCTAGGTTAACAATCATCGGCACAAATCCGACCAGTACGGAAACCAGAAGGGGGCCATGGATAAGCCGCCAATGAATATGATGGGTTTCGGAGAAGCGCCGAAACGCGTAAGCGAGGAACAACAGACCGGCGAGAATCTGCCCCTCGGGCCGCGTAAGGCTGGCCAGGCTCACCCATAACGCACTCCAACGAATCTGACCGGCAATGAACGCATCGAGGCTAGCCAAGGTGAGGACAGTAAAGAGTCCAGTTTCCATCCCATTAAAGCAATGCCATTGCACGGCTCCGTTCAGAGAAACGACAAGAGCGGCGACCCAGGGCCACGTCGGATCGCCACTCAAGAGACGGCGAGTGATTCGATACGTCAGCCAACTGACCAGGGTCAACCAAAGCGCCCCCAAACTCACGGCGAAGAGAGGAATGTCCGTATCCGGAACTCCCAAACGATAAGGAAGGCTCAAGAAAAAACCGAATAACAAGCTGGTCATCCCGGTCGTAGGTGGATCCCCATCGTTATAGCGATAGGGCTGACCGTTCGCAATCTGGCGCGAATATTGATAGGTGATATATGCGTCGTCCAAAGGAGCGACGAGAAAGTCCCAGGAGGTGTGAAAGCCCAGGAGCAGATAATTCAAACTGATGATGACGAGAAGCAGAGCAAGCATACTTCCACGCAGAGAGAAAAACCGTTGCATAGTAACTCCCAGCAGAGTCGACGGACGCATTGTAATAGCTTAAGGGAAACTGACCATAGAATCCACCACCTTTGAAGCCACTGCATAGATCTCGGTCTCTTGTGACATGACAGAAGAAAGCGGGTTAGCTTTCCTCATAGGACTCTCCTGAAAGAAGGTCATTTTCACCGCAGAGACCACTCGGATGGAGTGAATCCGCCCGTGCTCT
This sequence comes from uncultured Anaerolineales bacterium, assembly GCA_964388385.1. Taxonomy (GTDB): domain Bacteria; phylum Chloroflexota; class Anaerolineae; order B4-G1; family SLSP01; genus PWVB01. The sequence goes on from CAYMAQ010000093.1 coordinate 5,006, forward strand.
GCGGTAAGTTAAGCTTTTTTCAGTGAAGTCAGTGATTCGTGTCCGGATCTGTAAGATCCGATCGCACGACCACAGAGGCGCTGACAAAGTAGTGATCGCTGGGAAAGCGCCCCTTCCGGGCCTCCCGAATGACAGCGGCGTCGAGCACCTCGACCCTTCCGCGCGTGAAGACCCAGTCCATCTTCCCCACCCGCGACTCGAACGCCGGACCCTGGAATTCGTGGAAGGTGAAGCCCGGATCCTCGGTGCCGTGCACGGCACCGTAGGTATCCGTCCACCCGCCGGACCGAAAGACCGCGATCGCAGGGTTGGCCGCATCGCAGTTCATATCCCCGGTCAGGATCTGCGGGTATGCGTCCGGGTAGGCCCGGGCGTCCTCGACAATCCGCCGGGCCTGCCCCTCCCGCGCGAGCTGGCTGACGTGATCCAGGTGGGTGTTGACGAATCGGAAGGACACGCCCGTCTCGCGCTCCCTGAGCTGGACCCAGTTGGCCAACCGGGTGCAGGCGCTGTCCCACGCACGCGATCCGGGCACATGCGGCGTATGGGAGAGCCAATAGCCGCCGGCGGATTGGAGCGTAAACGCGTCGCGCCGGTAGAAAAGGGTGTTCATCGGCTGTCCATCCACCGGCTCGTCGGCCAGGGCATAGGCGTCGAACTCGGACAACCGCTCCTCAAAGAACCTGCGCTGCGGCCACCACATCTCCTGGAAACCGATAAGATCCGGGGCCTGACCCCGAATCACGTCCAGCGCCAGGTCTTTCCGGTAAGGCCAGCGGTTCGCACCGTCATCGGCGGTCACATAGCGGATGTTGCACGAAAGAACCCTCATCATGCGGTCTGTTCCTCCTCCAGATGCTCCCGCACCCACGCAATAGCGCCCGGTGTCCGCTCCCAGTAGGGTCCGTTGTCGATCCAATAATGATAGGCCTCGTCGGCGCCACCTACGGTGACCCGATCCTCTCTGAACGTCTCCGGTCTCTCGTGGCGCTCCTTGATCAATTCCTCCGCAATCTTGGGAAGGCGGTCGATCGCCTTCGCCAGCGCCGCCTCCGCCTCGTCGTGGTGATCAAGCTGGTAGTGAGCCAACGATCGCCCATAGAGAATCTGCGGCAAGATATCGTTCGGGTACCGATTACAGACGTCCAGGACGTCGGCCGGACGCTCCAGATAGAATCCGGTGTCAACCGCGAGGGCGCGTGCCCCCTGATTATCGCTGGGATTCATCGCCAGGATATGCTGAAACATCTCGTAAGCTTGCCGAACCTCGCCCCGATTGGCAAGACTGAGTGCCAGGCCGTGGTAGGCCCGTAAGAACGGCCGGTTGTCGAGATCGAACCAGGGGACCCGATCCTCACCCATCTCAAACTCATCCGGCAGGCACGCCATCGCGCTCGCAACGGTCCGCTCCCACAGGTCGTGCGCATCATCCACCCGGCCCATCTCGCGGAGCAGCATCGCGAGGTGATGACGGGCGTCAATGTATTCGGGATACTCGTCGATCAACTGCCTGAATCTGCGTTCCACGTGATCGAACGGCGCACCGGCCCGCCACTCATCGAGAATTTCGTAGAAGATCTCGCGGATCGCCTGATCGAGCGTGGCATACTGGTACCGCCACGTGCCTTCGCCAAACGGGAGGACCTCAATGCCGTTCGGACACCTGGGAGCTCTTTCATTCATAGGGTTCAGTTCCTTTCCGATGCACGTCTCGACTCTGTGGTTATGCCTCGCTGCGCAATCCTATCGTTCAATCGGTGCGCGATTGTCCGCACCGTCGATGGAATCTGCCCCATACCCGCCAGACATGCCCGCATCTCGTCCAAATCCTCCCGATCCTGTTCCGGGCTTCCCCGCCCCTCCCGGATACGGACCATCCAGTCGGTCAGATCCTCCAGACCCCGCCGGAGATAGTAGAACTCAAAAATCTTGGGGTGCAAGCCCGAGCGGCTGGAACCAACGTCGAACGCCGGGCCCCGGGCCGCCTCGTAGTGGGGCAAAAAGGTCGTCCAGAAGGACGCCTCGCCAGCGAAGAACATCAGATCGTGCTCCGGCGGCGCGATCATCGCCCCCTCCCAATCGAGGAGAACCAGGTGCCCCTCCCGATCGATCATCAGGTTCTCACCGTGGAGATCGGTGTGACAGACGACCTTGGCCTTGTCCATGCGCCGGCCCACCGCCTGAAGCGCCCGAAGGCGGTCGAGGTAACCGCGAATCCCCTCCCCGGCAGTCCGCAGGAACGCGCTGAGCGCCCGCATCCCAGGTCGGGGCGGGTCCGCAACGCGCGGCGCCTCATCAAGCGCGCGCCGCAGCGCGGGCTCGAACCGGATCTCAAAGTCATCGATCAGCGGGTCGTCGACAGAAATACGGGATGTACTGCGATGGAGCGTGCCGACCTGTCCTGCCAACCGGGCCAGCATCCCCTCGTCCATCCCCCCGTGACCGACCAGGGTCCCCTCGACAAACTGGGTGAGTTCGATCGCGTAAGGGGGCCACGCGGTCGCCAGCGCCCCCCGCCCATTGGGAATCGGGGCGGGGATATGGGGCAGGATGCTCCTATGGTGCAGTTGATAGGTGAGCGGCAGATAGAAGGCACGGGAGCTGGCTGCAAAAGCAGCGGGCCGATCCTCGGGATGGAGCTTGAGGAAACAGCGGGTGCCGTCTTCACAGATGACCGTATAACAGGCCGCTAACCAGCCGGTGGGCAGGAACCGGAGTTCGCGGATGCGGAGGTCGTACGCACGGTCGAGGACGCGGATAAGGGCGCCGAGGTCGAGATTCGGCTCAGTCTGCATCCTTGACCTCGGGGTCGTCCAGCTCCGGATCCTGCTTCCCGATTTTCCACCGGAGAGTATGGGGGATCTTGTACCGTTCCTGCCGAAGGCTTTCCAGTGCCAAGCGTTGGGTATTCATCTCAGGGCGTATTCTACCGTGAAGCGCGCATTACACTAGCGGCGGATACACACGTGAAAGGGCATCCACGCTGCCCCCCGGCGCGCGGATGCCCTTAACACACTTGACGTGAATAATTGCTAACCCCTGAAGATTCGGCGCCCGAAGATCAGAGACAGGATAAAGAGGATCAAGAAGATGAAGAACAGGATCCGGGCGATCGACGTCGCCGCACCGGCAATCCCTCCAAACCCAAAAACCGCAGCAACGATCGCGATGATCAGAAAGATGATGGCCCATCGTAACATCAGAACGCTCCTCTCTTGTGTATTTACTCTTTGGCTTTAGGATAGGGACTGAAAGCTCAATCGCGATCAGCTTGATCATATTTTCACTTCCAAGCCTATCACAGCTTTCGATGGGTGAACGCCGGAATTCGGTTGGATTGATGCAGGTTCAGGTTGTGTAAGTTGGCTTCTCGTTGGTTTGGCAAGGAGGATCTTCGTATGATGCGCATATCCGTTTGGCACCGGGATTTATCCAAACGTTACCTGAGACAGATCACCCAATTAGGCGCGGATGCCGTGGACTTCGGCCAGGGGGACGCGTTCCCCGGCGTGGAAGAGACGGGCTTCCCCGATCTCGACGGGGTGCTCGCGATCAAGAAAAAGCTCCGCGCGTGGGGGTTGGCTATCAACCGGGTAACGCTCCCCGACATCTCCCAGGCCTTTATGGAGGGGGAAACCGACGACGAGACGGAGATCGAGAATGCGCGTCAGGCCCTGGCGGTCTTCGGCGAGGCCGGGGTGCCCATCGCGCGGCAGCGGTTCGGCGGGGACATCATGCCCGGTCAGACGAAACCGTACCGGTCGGTCCACCGGGGCGGCTACCGCTCCCGGGGCGAGTACGCCTACCGGACTCAGTACGTGCCCCCCTCCCCGGAGGATTTGGACGCCTGGTGGGGTCGATTCGAGCGGGTCTACAGTGCGTTGGTACCCGCTGCGGAGGAGGCCGGCGTGAAACTGGCCCTCCATCCGTCGGATACGCCGTATGGGGGCACGCCGTTCGACAGCCTGGGCTTCCACCGCGTGATCGACCTCTTTCCCAGCCGCGCCGTCGGGTATCTCTACTGCGTGGGGACCCGGGCCGAGGCCGGGAGCTCCGCGCTGGTGCTCGATGAGATCAACCACTACGGTCGGAAGGGGCGCCTCTTCACGGTCCACTTCCGGAACGTGCGCGGCAGCCTGCCCACGGCGGGCGGCTTCGAGGAGGTGCTGCTGGACGACGGGGACATGAATATGTTCACCATTCTCCGGGCGCTGGATCGGGTGGGCTTCGAGGGGTGCCTGAACCCGGACCACATTCCGGCGCTGGAGGGGGATCACGACACGACCAGCCTCGGGCTGGCGTACTCGGTCGGGTATCTCAAGGCGCTGCTGGCTGCGCTCTCCGTGGTGCGGCAGCATACAATCTGTTCTGATCCAACAATATGGCATATTCAATCTGGAGGTCATCCGGTCGATCACCAACGGCGACCGGATCCTCCGGATCAACTGCGGCCGCAAGACGGCGACGCAATTCGCGTTGGAGCATCACAAAGATGAACGCGGCGGCTATGAAGTCGCCCAATGGCTACAGATCTACCTGGAATTGCTCCCGAAATCAGGGGATCTCCAGTACCCGATCCAAGACGGGATCGCGTCCAGCAAAATAGTCCTCAGACGCAAGCTCGACCCAAATGTCCGGCTGAATTGTCTCAGCCATCCCTTCTGCGGACTCCCAATAAGCCTTTGAATACTCTATTATAATGCCGGAGTTTGGCAGCACTAACTGCCTTGGACTGGCATAAAAATTGGGGCCTTGCGCGGTCGGCTCCCCGATAAGCGTCGCGTTAACCTTCTGTTGAAGCAAGGACGTTAGATAAACACCACTGGAGAACGTTTTGTTTCCGATCAAGACAAAGACCTTTCCTCGCTGCGTTAAATACGGGTATTTCTCAAGCTGTCGGATGATCATATTAAGCGGCGCAGGCGATCCTCCAAGATTGCGACGGAGATCAATGATGATTTTCTCAACGGGCTGAGTTTGAATTGCCTGATCCAGACTGCTTAGGAATCCTGCCCACGTCGTACCCGGCTGCTCCGCACATACGTTGTACTGGAAATAGAGCGCTTGCGCTGACTCGATGAAAGTTTGCCAATAGAAAATGTCATCCGATTTTCGCAAGTAAAGCGGGCGCGTATCGCGAGGCACGGCAAATACCCAACTGTCCTGCATATCCTCCGACGAGTCCGCATTCATATACTTCGCGAATTCGTTCCCATACGCGTCCCTAAAGACAAACATAGCACCGTATAGCTCAGAGGTCAGCCCCAAGGCATGCAGAATGACCGGTCTTACCATGAAGTCCGTACTAACTGCGCGCACGCGATATGCGCTCTCGTGAGCGATGACGTGCGTCAGTATGCCCATAACTTGCTCAATCGACGTGTCACCAATTTGCACAAGCTCTAAACCCAGAAAATCCTCGTATCCCGGTTGAACTGCCGTCACAAACAATCCATCGTCAAACCACTCCAGTTGGAGAGGATATACATTCTCCTGATAGGCCGGCCACCGATGTATATTGACCCGCGTGTGAGCATCCCCGAGCATCGTCAGGATCTGCATCATGCCAACGACGACTTCATGGTCCTCAATCGCCGGAATGTTCGCTTCTAATGCCGCTACGGCCTGTGCGAATGATTCGTGATAGACGATAGCGAATCCTCCCTCGTGAAATTCCGGCATCTGGTAGAGGAGCTCAACAAGCGTGTCCAAATCTTCCCGCCAACTTACGCTATGAGGCGTTGACGTGTCTTGGGCATCATTATCGTTGATGTTATCAGCCGGTATCGGCGGCGCCATAGGCGTATCACCGCTTATCCCCTCGGCTAAGGACGGTGATGCTTGCCCAGTATCTTGTACCAGCAACCTCTGTCCTATGATAATGATGTCGGAACTGAGGGTATTAAGAGTCTTGAGATCCTCGACAGTCGTATCGAATCTGTAAGCGATGCCGCTCAGAGTATCACCTACCTGGACGGTGTAGACCTTGGTTGGGGGCAGAACGGATGCTTTGGCAAGGTGCTGTCCGTCAGATAGCGCGACGAGCACGGTTTCAAGTGTCGGATCTATGTCAAGTGGGTGTCTCTCACCAACCTGCGGCGCGATTTCTTCCAGCCACGACCTCACTGAGGCAGCATCCACACATAGCTCGATGCCTTGCCCCTTCACCTGTGGATAGAGCCATGTGCTGACAAGCTCCAAGGGAGCAACGAATTCAGTCTGAGATGCTGATGTTGTGGCTCCTGAGTCACTATTGGCAGGCTCCGTCTCTACGACGAGTACAAAGGGCTCTGCCAACCACGTTTCTGCCTGGGAGCGAGCAGGTTCCACATCGACGACATCAGGCTCGACAGGCACGGTCGTCAACTCCACCGAGGGAGTCCCGCTCGCTAAGGCCTGGACAACCCGGGCAACGCCATCCTCAATATTGAGGCGTCGCCCAGGTTGTCCGTGCACCGCTGTAACTTTCCCACCTTTGATCTCGATGCGCGCATCCATAGGCGTGACCTCTACTTCTGCAGCGATCTCTGTCAGGTGAGTTGCCACCATCGAAGGGGCTGAAGGTACGATAAGGGGGCTGATATTCGTATCCTGCTTGCGCAGTCTCGCCAGCAACGCCGCTTTTCCAGCTTCATTGCGTCCTACGTCATACGCGGTCTGTGTCGTTGAGTCCAAATCGTAGTGTTTTCCGGCATCGGCCCAGCTTATCGCCCACGTCTGCCCAGCGACGTGTACATCAACACCCAGCGTCTCCGGCGCAGGCAACTCACGCGCAAGCACCTTGACGGCCTCGTCCGCCGTCAGATCACCAACAGAAATGCCCTGTACATGGACGCCGGGCAAAATCCTGGTCGCTAGGAAATGTACCTTAAGCGCGGCACTCGTCACGAAGACAAGTGTCATCGCAAGGAAGAGAATTAACAGTCCACGCATCACGCTTCTTAAGGAAGATCCCGGTGCATAATGCATATCTTCTGACAGAAAGAGCCTCCTCAGTCTCAATGCCAAAGTTCATCGGCGAAAACGGATCAACTAGACTTGACCCTTTAGATATGTAATTCGTCTTCTATATTCGATACGGATGATACGCGTTAGATTCCATTGGACGAGCTACCATCTTACCCTCTCTAGAGATTATCACATCTATAAAACACGTCCAATAAAAACAAACCTGGCTCACTAGGAGCCAGGTTTGATCTCGGTAGCCGCCGAGAATTTTAAGGCGAAGCTACTTGAAGTTGAGAGGAGTAGCGACGTATGGTCCTTCAAGACTGGGGGCAGATGTAGCTACATAGACCCGCTGACCGTCGACCTCTGGAACCGTCGCATCCGTACCCGTGTCCCGCGTAAGTCCAATCTCGAACCAGTCCGCGCCTGCGAAGTGGCCTGAGTCCCAGGTCTCGCCGGTCCCGAGGCTGGGCAGCTTGCAAGGATTCGTAACTGAGCCACACTTACTCGTGACTTCATAATCGGTGTCGGTAGTGTCAACCCACACTTCCCACCAACCCGAAACGGGGATCAGACCGACTGTACCGTTACAGCCCTTGGGAACTCCGATGTGGCCTTCGTCAAGATGTGAGCAGTACATATCGGCCGGGTTAGCGCTCCAAGATGTGGACTCAGAGGATGTGAAATTGTCAGTCCATGCGGTACCGAGGACAATCTCTGTGGCCCCATTCTTGAAGTGCACAGCAACATTCGAAACACCAGGCTCATTATCCCACTGGCCATTTCCATTGTTGTCTACAAAAACCAAGCCGTAGATATGTCCCGGACCACCTTCAGCTAAAGCGGGGACGACAGCGAACGATGTTAAGAGCAAGGCAAAGAGAAAGGTTGCAAGAAACCGCTTCATAAGAATTACCTCCTATATATGAAAGGTGATTGGACCTATAGAAACTGTATTGCGGCTACCAATTACATTATATCCAGACATCTTGAATATGTCAATAGCAAAAGCAAACCTGTGTCATTTGAAGTCGAAAAGTGAACTCATTTTCAGCTGAAAAGTGAACCGGTCGTGATAGAGTTCCTCTACCCTGAACGCATAGGCAAGGAGGGACACTATGACTCAGCTACACAAGCGGTTCACCGATGACCAAGTGAAGGTGCTGCTCGAAGGCTACGGCAAGCACCTGCTGACCCGGTCTGAGGTGCAAGAGATACTGGGCGTCGGCAAGACTCGGTGCATGGCATCTAATCGGGTCGGCCTGAAGCTTCATCAAGCGCGAGAAAGATCGGATTGGTGACGGCGAGCAGCGCGCCGCCCGCGCTCCGCACCTCTGCAACCACCCAATCCCCCTCAGCCGGACGCATCGCCCACTGGTGCTCGCCACGGGGCCCGGACGGGCGCGCGGTCAGCAACCGCCCGTTGACCAGAACGCGCACCTCGCCCCCCGCCGGTGTGCCATCCCACGCGACGTGAAAGGCAGCCGGTCGATCGACGGTGTCCCCCATCATCGCCCGCCGACCGCGCGCGTCCTGGGCCTCCAACAGGATCTCCGGCCCGGCGCTGAGATAGAGATGCCCGGCGCGGAGCCCGTCGAGCAGCGCGGCCTCCGCACATGCGTCGGCGTAGATCACGTTGAACCCCGGCGTAACCCCTTCCGGCACCCTACCGTGCACGTCGGTACCGGCGGTCGCGATCATCCGCAGTCCCTGATTGAGCCA
>CAYMAQ010000094.1:0-13635 GCA_964388385.1 uncultured Anaerolineales bacterium
CGGCGTCGATGCCCTCACCCTCACTGCACCGCCTCGAGGCGTCTTGCCCCTCTACTATGAGAACGGCTCCTCTCCGAACAGGCTGTTTTCGAACAAGTTGTTTTCGAACAAGTTGTTTCCGACCCGTTATCTTCGCGGAAGACTTTACGGACCGGCGAGATTTCCCAACTTACTCAACGTTCTGGCGACGTGGGCCACCGAATTATCGGTGCCTCTCATTGCCTGCGGGGGTATCTCCAATGCCCGGGAGGCACTGGCGTGTCTCAGTCTCGGCGCCGATGCTGTACAGATTGAGGCCTGTGCCTGGCGCGATCCCACGATCCTAAACGTGATTGCTTCGGCGCTCGCTCAACCGGTGGCCTCCGCCGAGGATGTGGAGGATTCATCGACCGCGGCGGATTCAACGGAATCCCAGACTTAGCGCTTGAAGCGGACCCGCTGTGCACTTCAAATCTGCAGGTGAAATACTTCGTCACCGGATGTGACACTTCCCACTACAATGCTCGGACATCGGCGACTATAATGCGCATAATGAGGATAGGTGTCGTTGATCTGTATGGTATGGGTTTTTCGGGGCGAGGTGACCGATATTGTCTGATGGAGCTGCACGCCACCCACAATCCGCCATCCACGATCTGTTCACCCGAATTGCGAGACACTACGATTTTGTGAATCGGGTGATTTCTCTAGGACAGGACCGGCGTTGGCGGCGCTCCGCGTTGGATGCTGTCGAACTGACATCGGACACCCGAATCCTCGACGTCGCGACAGGCACCGGGGATCTGGCCCTGATGGCAAAGCACCGGGTGCCCGCAGCGGAGGTTGTAGGTGCAGACCTGACATTGGCGATGCTGCGCCGTGCTCAAGCCAAAGCGGGACATATCGGGGTACCCTGGGTGCTCAGTGACGGGCTGGCATTATCCTTTGCCGATGATAGCTTTGACGTAGTGACCTCTGCGTTCATGATGCGAAATGTGCCCGATATCGGGCAAGCTTTGCGGGAGCAAGTGCGGGTACTTCGTCCCGGTGGGTCTCTCGTCTGTCTTGAGATCACATGGCCTCACACTTTTCCGATGAACGGGTTGTTTACGCTCTATTTTTCCGGCTTGACACCGCTGTTGGGGATGATGATGACAGGAGATCGAGCCGCGTATGCATATCTTCCTCGGTCGGTCAAGCGCTTTCTGGATCCAGGAGCCCTGGCCCGGGAGATGCGGAGGGCCGGATTGCGCGAGGTTTCGTGGACGTCGAAAATGGTAGGGACGGTTGCACTTCATACCGGGGTCAAATAGGCCCCAGCGTTGCGTTCGCATTTAGATGGTCGTGGTTCAAGGAGGGACGGCGTGAGTCAAGGGGATACATCGCGTTTAGAGGAATTGCGTACGCGCAAAGAAAAAATCCGGATGGGCGGGGGGCAAGCGCGTATTGATCGTCAGCATGCAAAAGGAAAGATGACTGCCCGCGAGCGGGTCGCGGCTTTTCTCGATGTCGACTCCTTCCAGGAGTTGGAGCCTTTTACCGCCGCGCATCCGGAGGATGAGGATTCGATTCGGGGCGATGGGGTCGTGACGGGATACGGATCCGTCGATGGGCGGACGGTTTTCATTTACGCGCAGGACTTCACCGTTTATGGAGGATCGGTCTCGCTTGCGCACGCCCGGAAGATTGTGCACGTCCAGCAGATGGCTTTGCGCAACGGTTCGCCGATCATCGGGCTGCTTGATTCGGGTGGGGCCCGGATTCAGGATGGGGTGATGTCCCTGGAAGGGTACGGGGAGGTCTTCAGGATGAACGCCCTCGCCTCCGGAGTGATCCCCCAGATCTCGGTCATTCTCGGCCCGTGCGCCGGTGGTGCCTCGTACAGTCCGGCCCTCACGGATTTCATTGTGATGACCGATAACAGCTCGATGATGTTTATCACCGGTCCGGACGTGGTAAAGAGTGTGACCGGGGAAGAGATCGACCATCAGGGTCTAGGTGGGGCCCGCGTCCATGCCACCACCAGTGGGGTCGCACACTTTGTGGGACGCGATGAGGAGCACGCTCTGGCTCTGGTAAGAAACCTTCTCTCCTATTTGCCCTCGAGTAACGTTGAGGCGCCTGTTATGATGACGCCAGAGGACGACCCCGAGCGAACCGATGAAGCGTTGAATACGTTGGTCCCGGAGGCACCCAACGAACCCTATGATATGACCACGGCGATCCAATCGGTGGTAGACCGCGGAAGTTGGCTGGAGGTGCACAGTGGGTGGGCGCAGAATGCCATTGTGGGATTCGCGCGGCTGGATGGACGTCCGGTTGGGATCGTAGCTCAACAGCCCCTGGTGATGGCGGGCGCGATTGATATCGACGCCTCCGATAAAATTTCGCGGTTTGTCCGGACCTGTGATGCTTTCAATCTGCCCATTGTGACGTTTGCGGACTCGCCGGGTTTTTTACCCGGGGTTGGACAGGAGCACGGCGGTATCATTCGACACGGTGCGAAGATTATCTACGCGTATGTGGAAGCAACGGTACCCAAGCTCTCGATTGTCACCCGCAAAGGGTATGGCGGCGCGTATATCGTGATGGGCAGCAAAAGCCTGGGGGCCGACGTGCATATGGCCTGGCCGACCGCCGAGATTGCGGTCATGGGGCCGGAGGGGGCGGTCAACGTGCTGCACCGTCGCGAGTTAGGAGCCGCGGATGACCCCGAGGCGCTTAGGGCTGAGCTGGTGGCGGAGTACCGGCGCAAGTACGCGAATCCCTACTATGCGGCTGAACGCGGAATTTTGGATGACATCATCGAACCGGCGCGCACGCGCCCCCTTATCATCCGGGCGTTAAAGATGCTGCGGGAGCAGATGCACGATCAGCCTCCGAAGAAGCATGGGGTGATGCCGACCTGACTCTTGTTGAATCAACGTATTCTTTCTGGGTTTCAGTATGGGAGCAATTTTGCTTATGGGAGATCTATGGATTCAAGGACTCCAGCTTACAATGCTCGGTATGGGGATGACGTTTGCCTCTATCGGCGCTTTAGTCGTGGGTATGTATTTTATGACCGCAGTGACACGGGGCAAACGACCACGGGCCGAGGCCACGTTGAAAGTGCAAAGGGATGGGGGGGAAGGCGTGTCGGTGGATAGTGCGGCTTTGGAGGGTGGGCATTTATCGCTGACCGAGGAATCGTCTGGAGATGCCAAGTACCGGGCTGCTGTCGCAGCGGTTGCGGTGGCGTTGACCGAGGCGGAGGCCCAGGCACCCTCGATCGCACCGCGGGTGTCCGATGCGGCCTGGGACATCTACGTTCGGGGCCAGCATGTGTCGCGCCGGATGCGATATGATCTTCGTCAAAGACGCGGTTGACGAATGAGGTGTGAGTCTTGATTTGAAGAGTAAGTGAGGGTAGAGAATGGCGACGTATCGTGTGACGGTAGGCGATCAAATATATACGGTTGAAGTCCCCAATGTGCGAGAACGTCCCGTACGGGCGATCGTGGATGGTGAGGTTATCGAAGTGCAGGTCAAGACGACGGAGGCTGCGCCGGGGACGGCTCCGGCAGTGTTGCGCTCACACTCTACAGAGAAAGAGACGACTATGAAGCCGGCACGTCCTACAGTAAGTTCCAAGCAACGTGTTAACGGCGATGGGACGATCAAGGCGCCGCTGCCGGGCACAATCGTGTCGGTTAGCGTTTCGGAGGGTGAACGGGTGGACGAAGGGCAGGAACTCTGCATTCTCGAGGCGATGAAGATGAACAACCCTATTCGCTCGACACGCTCTGGGGTGGTCAAGGAGATTTTGGTATCGCCGGGGCAGCAGGTCGACCACGGCGCTCCCCTCCTTGTATTGACCGGGGGCTGATATGAGCTTCTTGGATGCGTTAGACCGACCTTCACCGCTTGACAGCCAGATCGAGGCACAGACCCGCGACCTCGATTGGACCCTGGCTCATTTTACATTTGTGGCTAACGTGACGACATTGGCAAAGGAGTGCGACATCGCACACTCTCCGATGATGTCCGTCGCGAGTTGCCGCAGCTTGCCGCAGTTTGCCCTTGCTTTTATGGGCCACTCGGCCGATCTGCTTGCGACCTATGCGACGTTTTTGACCGATCCGGGCAGTGAGGTCGATCTGTTGGTCAACGATTGCCAGCGTGCCGTCGTGGAAAAAGCATTTGAGGTCTCCGACATCTTGCCTCAGTGGCAGATGCTATTTCGGGGCGATCCTGACGATCTCTCACCGGAACGGGCGACCCAGCTGGCCGATAACGATATTTCGGCGCTCATAGCTCTAGCCCGTGCGGAAGCGTTCCCCCTCCGCGCCTATTCTCAAAGGCCTTTCACCCATGGACCGGCTTACGGGGTCTGGGAGCGACGGCGTTTGGTGGCTATGGGAACGACCACGCTATGTGTACCGGGAGCGGCTCAGATTGACAATGTGCTCACGCACTCGGACTATCGCCGCCAGGGATACGGGTCGGCGGTCGTTGCCGCTCTGATTGCGGCACATCGTGCCGAGGGCCGCCACGTCTTTGCTGTGGTCGAGCAGAGCAATGAGGCGGCGATCGAGTTCTTTGAGAGCCTCGAATTCGTGCGTGCGCGTCCGATGTATCGAATGCACTGTGTGCTTCACAGTGTGGACTCGGTGAGTCTGTGATCCTTCACTCGCTTTGCTCCGGACGCAGGAGAAGGAGTTACGATCGGTGAATGGCATTCAAACAGGACCCTTGACAGCCGGCTTGCGGGCATTGATCGCCAACTGGCCCAGCCTGATTATGCTATCCGTGGGTGGGTTTTTGATCTATTTGGCCATCGCAAAGGAGTACGAGCCGGTACTGTTATTGCCCATCGGCATCGGCTGCATCATTGGCAATCTTCCCCTGTCACAGATGGTCAATCCGGCTGAACACGGTATGCTGGCTGTGATCAAAGAGGCTGCCGTCGCCAATGAACTCCTCCCCTTGTTGATCTTTATTGGCGTGGGGGCGATGATGGATTTCCGACCCTTACTGGCGCAGCCGCTCTTTGCCCTGATGGGGGCAGCGGGACAGTTCGGTATTTTCGGTACGCTGCTTCTGGCTCTCTGGTTGGGGTTTCCCCTGAATGAAGCAGCCAGCATCGGCATTATCGGCGCTATCGACGGACCGACCAGTATCTACGTCGCCAATAAACTCGCACCCAACATGCTGGGCGTGATTTCGGTGGTGGCTTACTCCTATATGAGCCTCGTGCCGATCATTCAGCCCCCGATTATGCGCCTTATGACCACGCCGAGGGAGAGACGGACCAAGATGGATTATGCCCCCCGACCGGTCTCGCGTCTGGCCCTGATCCTCTTTCCCGTCCTCGTCATCATCGCCGTGGGGATTCTGGTTCCGGAGGCGGCCCCTTTGATTGCGTCCTTGATGCTGGGGAATCTTCTCAAGGAGTCGGGCGTGGTGCCGCGTTTGGCCCATGCGGCAGAGAATGAGATCATTAACGTGTCCACCCTCTTTTTGGGTCTGGTGGTCGGCAGTACGATGACCGCTGGGAGTTTTCTCAAGTGGTCGACGCTTAAGATCTTGGTCTTGGGCCTTTTCGCTTTTGGATTGGACACGGCTGCCGGCCTTCTCTTTGGCAAACTGCTCTATCTCTTTTCCGGTAAGAAGATCAATCCTCTGATCGGTGCAGCGGGCATCAGTGCGTTTCCGATGGCGGGTCGCTTGGTCCAAAAAGTTGCCCAGGACGAAGATTATTCGAACTTTATCCTGATGCACGCGATGGGAGCGAATACCGCAGGGCAGTTAGGATCTGTGATTGCCGGTGGGGTCTTGCTTGCTCTCGTCCTTCCTCTGTTGGGACTCTAACTCACAAGGAGCGCACACCGCGCTCCTTTTTTCGTCGGCGCTGGTTCTCATGGTAAAGGAGGTCCTATGGGACGCGGTATGATCGTCATTGATGTCGATCGGTGCAAAGGATGTGGGCTCTGTACCCACGTTTGTCCGGTTAACATCCTCGAGCTTTCGTCAGACAGTTTTAACGCTAAAGGTTACCATCCTGTGATGGTCACGGATATGGAACAGTGTATCGGTTGTGCCTCCTGTGCGACAATCTGTCCGGATGTTGTTTTCACGGTCTATCGTCGCGAACGACAACCGGAGAGGAATCGTTAGCCATGGCCAAGCAATTACTCAAGGGAAACGTCGCATTCGCGGAGTCCGCTGTACGGAACGGATTGGACGCGTATTTTGGATATCCGATCACCCCGCAGAGTGAGGCTCTCGAGCATCTCTCCGGACGGATGATCGAAGAAGGGCGCGTCTTTTTGCAGGCCGAGAGTGAGGTCGCTGCCATCAATATGGTGTATGGGGCCGCCAGTGCCGGTGTACGGGTGATGACCTCAACCTCGGGGCCGGGTCTAGCCCTGATGGCCGAGGGGCTCTCGTATATCGCCGGATCTGAAATTCCGGTGGTGGTGATCAATATGATGCGCGGTGGGCCTGGATTAGGGAATATTCAGCCCTCGCAAGCGGATTACAATTTTATGACGAAGTCAGCGGGGCACGGAGATTTTCATCCTATCGTGCTTGCGCCGGCAAGTGTGCAGGAAATTATCGATATGGTGGGACTGGCTTTCGATCTGGCGGAGCGATACCGCACGTTGGTGATGGTTGCCGGAGATGGCGCGATCGGCCAGATGATGGAAGCCGCAGAGCTTCCGCCGATGAGACCGTTGCGTACGTCCCGCCCGGATTGGGCGGTCACCGGTGCCAAGGACCGCGATCCCAATTTGATCACTTCGCTTTATCTCGGCGCCGAAAACCTGGAGGCTCTCAACGTGCGGCTGCAAGAGAAACTTGCCCGGATTCAGGCTGACGAGGTGCGTTACCAGACGTATCAGATCGATGATGCGGATGTGCTCCTGGTGGCCTATGGGACCGCAGGACGCATCTGTCTGTCGGTGATGCGCAACGCCCGCCGCGAGGGGATCAAGGTTGGGTTGCTTCGTCCGCAGACCCTATGGCCGTTGGCGGAGGGTCGATTGGCGGAACTTGCAGAGCGGGTCAAGGGGATGTTGGTCGTGGAGATGAGCGCTGGTCAGATGCTCGACGACATCCGCCGTGCGGTCGCCGGTCGGATCCCTATTCGTTTTCACGGCCGTATGGGCGGTGCGATCCCTATGGTGGATGAAATTATGGATGATTTGACGGCGCTTGCCGATGAAGTTACCGGGTAGTCAGTCTGATCCGGATCCTATCAGCCAGCAAGCTACTGCCTTATCCACAGGAGGATGACAGAATGACGACAGCTGACGTCAAGATCGCGGAGAATATGAACGTCGTTTACGACTATCCTGAGTCGATGACTGAGGTCGATACGCACTATTGCCCGGGTTGTGTGCACGGTATTGTTCACCGGCTCGTTGCTGAGGTGCTGGATGAGCTGGGAATTCGCGAGAGAACTGTCGGTGTGGCGCCGGTGGGATGTTCGGTTCTGGCGTACAATTACATTAACACCGACTTTGTTGAGGCTGCTCACGGTCGCGCACCGGCGATGGCAACCGGGATCAAGCGGGTGCTTCCCGATACCATTGTTTTTACGTATCAGGGAGACGGGGATTTGGCCGCGATCGGTACCGCCGAGATCATACACGCAGCGAACCGGGGGGAGTTACTCACGACTGTGTTTATCAACAACGCGATCTACGGGATGACGGGTGGGCAGATGGCGCCGACGACTCTGCCCGGGATGGTGACAACCTCGACGCCGTCGGGACGTGATTGCGCCGTCGCCGGATACCCTGTCAAAATGTCAGAGATTCTCGCGCAAACGGCCGGGGCTGTCTACGTGACCCGGGAGATGGCGGCTGATATCGCGAGTATCCGCAGGACCAAACGGGCGATCAAGCGGGCGTTCATGGCGCAGATGGAGGGCCTGGGTTTTGCCTGCGTCGAGGTGCTCGCGACGTGTCCCACCAATTGGAATGTGGAGCCGTGGACCGCTATGCAATGGGTCAAGGATACGATGGCCTCGTATTACCCGGTGGAGACGTTCAAGATGACCGCCGAAGTCAAGGCTCTCGAGGTCAGATAGGAGGGGCAATGCGACACGAAGAGACGGTGTTTTCGGGTTTCGGAGGCCAGGGCGTGCTCTTTTCAGGTCAACTTCTCTCCTATGCCGGTATGGCTGAGGATCTTTATGTGACGTGGATACCGTCGTATGGGCCGGAGATGCGGGGAGGGACTGCCAACTGCACAGTGATCGTTTCGGAGGAGGAGATCGGTGCGCCGGTGGTGCGTCATCCGTCGGTCGCGGTGGTTTTCAATCGGCCCTCGATGGAGAAATATGAGCCCTTGGTCAAGCTTGACGGACTGCTGATCATCAATGCTTCCCTGATATCGTCGCGATCCGAACGGGATGATATCCGCTCGATCGCACTTCCAGCCAGTGACATTGCGACGGAGCTGGGTAACGTGCGGATGGCGAATATGGTGCTTCTGGGCGCATTGGCCGAAGCTACCGGCCTGGTTTCCGTGGATACGTTGAACGCTCAATTGGAGGCACACCTTTCGAAGCGACAGCGCCAATGGTTGGAGCCCAACAAAGAGGCGCTTGAAAGGGGAGTTGCGTTGGCGCGTGCGAAGGTGTGAACCTCGATCCAGTGTTTGTCACCTTTGCCCCCCGACAGGCTGTAAACTGGCGGGGGATTTCTATGCAGCTATTGCCCGGCGCTTTCAGTTTTTTTCCTCTGATCCCATCTTCTTCTTGGAGTTCACCGTTTCCTTATCTTTAGGCAGCAGCATCACCGCGACACCGGCAAGCATCATAGAAGCTCCTCCGGTATAAAGCGGGGTTCGTCGCGTAAAAGTGTCGCTCAACCAGCCGCCGAACGTAGGCCCAATTGCGTTTGAGAGTGAGACTGCCATCTGATCAAGCCCAAAAGCGGCGCCGGTCCGGCCCTCAGGGGCCAATCTGCCAATATAGGCACTGATGATAGCAAGGGTGCCTCCGATGCCGAAACCGAGAAAGACCTGAGCTGCCAAGAGAAGCCAGTAGTTTTCTGCCATAGCCTGAAAGAGCATCGCGACAGCCGCGAGCATTGCGCTTCCCATAAGGAGTTGACGACCTCCGTGGCGATCGGCCCAGCGCCCTATGAGCGGAGCAACGAGTGCGCTGCTGATACCCGAGATTGTGGTAAGCAATCCGGAGGCCGATCCCAGAAAGCTTCCCGGTGGCAGCAGATCCTGCACGATGAGGGGCATTGTGGGGGAAGTCATCCGCAGCCCAACCCGCAGTGCGAAGCGTAGTCCCAAGACGATGGTCAACAGAGAGACGGCGAAGAGAGCCGTAAAATCACCTTGTAGGTGTGACCACAGACTTCCCTTGAGCGCTTCAGGATTGGGCGTGAAGTCCTCCTCAACCCGGATGAGGATGAAGAGTCCGGCAATCACAAGATAAATAGCGGTCATCCAGAAGGTTGCTCGATAACCGAATATATCGGCGACGAATCCGCCAGTCGTGGGGCCGAGGGACTGACCCAGGAATATGGCGAGTTGGAGCTTGCCCAGGGTTTCCCCGAGCCTGTCGTTTGGGGTTTGACCCGCGACCAGGGCGGTGGCGGCGGTGACCGTGCCTGTGAGGGCCCCCTGAATCAGGCGGAGCAGGGCAAACTGCTCCACCGACTGCACAAACCCCATCAGACCGATGATCACGCTGCCCCCGAACATCGCGCGCATCACCATAATCTTACGCCCGCGCCGGTCGCCCAACGCTCCCCAGATAGGTCCCATCACGCCCATGCTCAGCGAGGATGCGGATATGACGATTCCGCTCCAGCGAGCGATCAGTTGGTCCTCAACCCCCAGCGATTGGATATAGTAAGTGTAGATGGGGAAGTTTGAGGCAAAACCCATGATCGCCAATAACTCAGCGATCCAAATGGCCCTGAAGTTGCGCTTCCATGCTTTCTGCTTGGAACTGGATGATTTCATGCTCCGTGTCCTTGAGCTTTAGGGCGACTGAATCTCGATTGTTGTCAGGTTGATAGCTCCACCAGAGAGCGCTCCCTCCGGTCCGGTGACTGGGAGGCGAACGCCGTCGACAAGTCCGTACATCCCCACTTCGATCGTGTAGATGCCAGGCGGTGCCTCGGGATCAACCGGAATGCGGTAGGGGTCGGCGATGACCGTCTCCGGGGCCCAGAGGGTGGTCTGCGCCTGTCCTTCTCCCGGTTCGTTGTCCTGCTGCCCCCAGAGAAAGGTCTCGGTTTCGGCGTTGAAGACCTCACCCAGCAGATGGGTGAAGACCTTGTACCGTCTGTCGATTGGGGATTCCGTCCGCCAATAGAGGGTCAGGGGGATGGAGCCCCCGGGCTGGATTTTGGTTTGCGGCAAAGCGTAGCCGATCAGTTGGATCGAATCCCCCAGGCGATACCGGACTCGATGGGGGATGTCATCGGGTGACAGGGACGAGCCGGCTGCCGTCTGAATCAATGTGAAGTCGGCGATGGTGACCGGGGGACGGTCGGGATGCTGAGCGGCGATGCGGTACTTCCCTCCTGCCATGTCCGGCGTGAGGGGGATGTCGACCAATTGGCGTACTGGCCCAGACTTTTTCGGGACAGGTGGAGCCTGGATCGGTAGGAGGTGATTCTCTTGCGGTCCGTGGAGGACAAGCGCAACTTCGGATTCCGGGATGCGCGTCCAGTAGAGCGCCAGATGCACAGTGTCTCCCGTGCGATAGCGGGACAGAGGTATGGAGGCGCCAACCAGACCGAAGGGCGCATTGACGTTTGCAGGTGGGTCAAAATCGGGCACCAGGGTTCCGCGCAGGTCGGCCCGTACTTCGGTTCGCGCATAGAAGGTCAAGGTGTTCTGCCCTGTGACCACGATCTCCCGGGTTACCGCGTGCGCCTCGAGCCAACGGCGGACGTGCTGTTGGGGATCGGCCTGTTGAGCCTCCGGCGTTGTCACCAGCCAGATCGCCTCGTGGTTCTGCCAGATCGGTGTCAGCGCAGCGTCGGTCGAGTCGGCATCCCAGGGCGCCCCGTAGGATAAATCGCTTCGCGGCTCCGGATGATGGGCGACAAAGATCGGCCAATCCCGGTCGACATAGAGCAGAACCGCATCCTCCGGTCGCCGATGTGCGTTCAGGGTACGGGCGATCGTGAGGTAATCGTCCGTAGCCGTGCGCCCTCGGTAGAAACTATCCAGTCCCCGGAACGCCCCGATGAGCGCCAGTCCTGTGAATAGAACGGAAAGCGCACGCCCAAGCTGGATAGGGCGGGTTCGCTCGATCGCGGCGAGCCCCCACGCCAGCAAGGTGTAGTAGCAGGCTGACAGTGGAAGCAGATAGCGCGGAACCAAAGGGCGCGAGAAGTAGAACCGCAGGCCCGGCAGGGAGATCAGGGCGACGGTTGCGGGCGGAAGGAGGACACCGGCGAGCAGCATTGCGAGGCTGCCGCGCGCAAACGGGGGGTGGGGGCACTGTGCGAGCGCGATCAACCCTGCAACCAGCCCCGCCAGAGCCATCAGGGTGAAGGGCAGCGCTGCCTGCAAGTCCAGGGGCGTTCCCACAGCCAACATCGTCGTATAGAGCTGGGCAAAGAACGTCAGCCCAAACGCCTGATCACTGGACCAGCTGTGCATCCGGGGGAGCGCGTAGAGCATCCAGGGCGTGAGGATTGCGACGACGACAGCCTGGGCGGTGATCCATTCCCACGTTCGCCGCCGATCCCGCTCCCTGGCCCACAGGATGAGAAATCCCAGGTTCGTCACTGCCAATACGGTCGCATTGAGGTAGAGGGTCAACAGCCCGGCGGTGGTCGTCAGGACGTACGCGATCCAGGCCCGATGTCCTCCGCGTTTCCACATCCAGACTGCACTGGACAACGCGGCTGTGGCCCACATTGCAGCCAGTGCGTACATTCGAATCTCCTGAGCCCAGCGGATAGAGAACCGGGAGACGGAGAGAAAGCCGGCAGCCAGCAGTCCAACATACGGAAATAACGTGCGCGTCTTTCCCTCTAATTGACGGCCCAGATGGGCGATTAACGCGACGGTCAGCAGGCTGGCGAGCACGGAGGGATAGCGCATCACGAAGGTCCCCTCACCCACGACTCCATACCACAGCCTGAGGATCATATAATAGAGCGGTGGGTGCACGTCCCCTGCCGTCCACCGGACGCTTTCAAGCATAGGCATTCGGGCTAACCAGACGCTGATGCCCTCGTCCCACCACACGTTGTGATCGGTCAATCCCAGGACGCGAAATCCAAACGCGAAGAGGATGAGGCCCAGGAAAAGACCACGCATCTGATACCCCCGCTGCTGTTGAGTCTGCGTGCTCATACCCGGATTATACTCGGCTGTGGCTTTCCGGAAAGAGGCGCAAAGTGAACGGTAACCGCGTGGCGTGACAGTGCAAGCGGCGTATAATAGACTCCATCGTATCTCCTATCCTGAAGGAGCGGATTCCTGATGAAAGGTATTGCTCACTTCCTAACCGGGATGGCCCTGGCGACCTGTTTTGCCCCGGTCGTTCAGCGCGGGGCGCTGGGGTCGCTGCTCCCTGTGCTCGGCGGCGTTGGCGGACTGCTGCCCGATGTCCTAGACTTCCGATTTGCCCGGTACTGGGCCGTTTACGATGACGAGATCGATCCCGGTCCGGAACCGAGTGCCCAAGAGATCGCGGACGCCTTGATTGAGTCGATGAGGCAAGCGTTCGAGGGTGAGGAGGCGCGCCGCGTCATCGCTCGTTCCATCCGTTTAGATGTCGACCTATGGCGGCGGTATGGGTTAGCGTTTTACCCCAAGCGCTCGGAGATTGAGGTTCGCGTCGGCCCGTTGATCAACGGGGCGGGCATTCCGTATCCAGGCACAGCGCCGGTGGAGGGCGCGCTTGCCCGTCGTTCTTGCCCGGTATCTTTTGCGCACGATTACGCGGAGACGTACAGCGTTGAGGCCTTCGACGGCCCCAGTTTTCGTCTTGTACGGGAGGGGGCGCGGTTAGTCGTGCACTTCCTCGATTGGCACCACCGCTGGACTCACAGCTTGCTCCTGGGACTGGGCCTGGGCATCGTTGCGGGGTTGGGGATCCACGCACTCTTCGGGCCCACGGAGGGGTGGTGGGCCGGTTTGCTGATGGCGGGGGGATATTGCGCCCACGTTCTGGAAGATCAACTCGGGCATATGGGGTGCAATCTTGCGTGGCCCCTGACGCGGAAACGCGTTCCGGGATTGGGTTGGTTGCACGCCAGCGATATCGCGCCCAATATGCTTGTCTCCTGGACCACGGTGATGACAATCTTCCTCAACCTGGCGCGGTTTTCTGGCGACAGGCGGTTTTACCCCGGGGTATTGGGACATGTAGGGCTCTTGATTTTTCCCTGGTTGTTCTTCTGGTGCGGGGTGCGCTATCGTCGTTTGAGCGCATGGATCTCCAAAATATTATTGGATTCAGAGGAACAGTAGAACCCGAGTGTTACACTCAGGGGACCCAAATCACAGTGAAAGCGGGGAAGAAAGGAGGCGCAACCCGGGGTGGGAAAGCGTACGAGCTTCACGTCGGGCAGTCTGTGAGCGTATCTATGTTATAATTCAAGATCGTGGACAGCCAAGATAGGACCGCTGCGACGTTTCTGCCCAGGGCAAGCCGAGGGTTGGTTGCTC
>CAYMAQ010000095.1:0-13393 GCA_964388385.1 uncultured Anaerolineales bacterium
TGGCTTGCTATGGCTCGTACAGGCTTTAGTTATGGATCTACTCACAAACCTTATTTGTCTTGGTTAAGCGTTTACGTTGAAATGGGTGGACTAATATTCTCGATGATCTGTATATATGTAGGGATGATTTTATGGCAGATGAAGATTCAAGCACGTTCATACACTCAGAGAATCCAAGCAATCTCTTTTGGTTCCGGGGTTTTATTACTCTTTCTGTTAGGGGTTCAGGAGAATTATTGGGAGATTCCTCAAGCTATTTTTGTGGGAGCAATGGTGCTTAAAGCATCTTATGCCAGCTATTTCTATATTGAGCGCGAAAATAATGCTTAGACATCAATTGTGGATGTTCATGGGGCGTCATACTATTGCTTTGCCAATCTTTAGGCTTTACGCGGTTCTAGCAAAGGGTGGAATAGGCGTTGTCAACTCATCTACCGATATTGTTATCGAAGGCTATCCTCGCTCTGCCAATACTTTTGCCCTAGCAGCATTCCTGTTAGCCCAGCAGCGACAAGTCAATGTAGCTCATCATATACATGGACCAGCGCAGATAATCTGGGCAGCGCGACATAATATACCAACTCTGGTTCTTATCCGAGAGCCAAATGACAGCGTGCTTTCCCTGATCGTTCGTCAGCCGGCTGTATCGTTAGAACTGGCAATCAGGAACTACATAAAGTTCTATGAGAAAGTTTTTCTGTATAACGACAGCTATGTGCTTGCTGATTTTGATGAAATAATTAGCGATTATGGGGCTGTTATTGGGCGGGTGAATTTGCGGTTCGGAACCTTTTTTGCAAAGTTCGAGCATACGGATAAAAACGTGCAAAGATGTTATCAACTAATTGAAGAAATGGATAGACGAGACACTGGACGCGAGGATACAACGATGACTACTGTTGCCCATCCTTCCTCACAGCGAGAGTCATTGAAAGGTAATTTGAGGGAAGAACTTGAAAATGAGAGCTTCCAGTCCCTTGTTACCCGCGCTGAGGCAATATACTCTAGGATGACATCAACTATGGAAGAAAATTATGGTGGTTGAGAGTATATTGATAGCCCATAACCGTTATCAGCATACTGGTGGTGAATATGCTGTGTTTGCGGCTGAAAAAGCGATGTTACGTCGGTACAACCATCCGATTTTTGAATATGTCGAGCATAACGACCGCATTAACGGTATATCTCCACTGAAAGCTGCCACCAATACGATCTGGTCATGTTCTTCACAGAATAAGCTACGCCAATTCATAAGAGAGACTAGTCCTGACATAGCTCATTTTCATAACACGTTTTTATTGATCTCACCTTCAGCTTACCATGCTTGCCGAAGTGCGGGAGTGCCAGTAGTACAGACGCTTCATAACTATCGCTTGCTTTGTCCAACGGCGACATTGTTTCGACAGGGCAAGGTTTGTGAAGATTGTTTGAAAAAGACCCCGCCTTGGCCTGGTGTATTGCACAAATGTTACAGAGGCAGTGCTGCTCAGACCTTGATTGTAGCGCTCATGCTCACTCTCCACCGTTGGATGAGAACTTGGTCGCAGCAAGTCGATGTGTATATCGCTCTTACGGAATTTGCCAGGCGGAAATTTATAGAAGGAGGACTCCCCGCCGAAAAAATCGTTGTTAAGCCCAATTTCATCCACCCTGATCCAGGCGGTGCAACGGGTAAAGGAAACTACGCGCTCTTTGTGGGGCGAGTCTCTTCTGAGAAGGGACTGCAAACATTGATACAAGCCTGGCAAGGCTTGAAGGGCATTCCGCTCAAGATCGTTGGGGACGGCCCTTTGCTGGACGAACTGCATACAGCTGTGGAACTAGAGGATCTAAACCAGGTAGAATTGCTGGGGCGCTTATCCCACAAGCAAGTATTAGTGCTTATGAGGGATGCTTGTTTTTTAGTATTCCCATCGGAGTGCTATGAGGGATTCCCAATGACCATTGCCGAAGCTTTCGCCTGTGGTGTGCCGGTTATCGCTTCAAGACTCGGTGGTATGGCAGAGATCATTAGAGATTTATACACAGGGTTACGTTTTGAGCCGGGAGATCCTACCGACTTGGCCACTAAAGTAGATTGGGCTTGGAGTCATCCACGGAGAATGACTGAAATGGGTAAAAACGCCAGACAGGAGTACAAACGCAAATATACAGCGGAGAGAAACTATGAATTACTGCTTCGCATTTATCGGCGTGCAATGAAGAAAGATGGATGACTTTCCATGTGAATAGTGATAAGTAGTTGGCTCTTATTGGTTTTTGAGTGAAGCACTTCATATGCGCCTTGAAAGGAATCTCAGAATCGATGTTTTGAGCCTCTTGTCCACCTAATTCCGGTCAAAATTGCAGTTTTGGTAGCTTAAAATTGACTCGCGCTAATGATCTGAGTTTCTTGGCTCAAGGCACATCAAAAGCTTCACCAATCTACCAACAAGAGCCATTGCTAAAGTAGCAAGAGAGACTGTACATTTCCATAATGAGAGTTGAGTCTATGGAATCGGTTGAACGTGTAAATGTATTAGGTATAGGCGTGAGTGCTCTTAATATGCCATTGGCCCTACAGGTTATTGAGGGGTGGATTTCTGGGCATCAAACTCAATATGTTTGTATCACTCCTGTTCATAGCGTTATGCTTTGTCAGGATGACCCTGAATTACAGAAGATTTTCAATGCTAGTGGCCTTACCACACCAGATGGTATGCCTTTGGTCTGGCTCAATAGATTGAAAGGTCGTAAGCATGTCGAGCGAGTTTATGGTCCGGATCTTATGTTGGCTCTCTGTGAGCATTCTGTAGCGGAGGGATATCGACATTATTTCTTCGGAGGCGCGGAGGGGGTTCCAGAGCAGTTGGCCGAAAGTCTACAAATTCGTTTTCCTGGTTTAGCTGTGGCCGGAACTTATTCCCCGCCCTTTCGTGATCTGACCTTCGAGGAAGATGCACGGATTGTACAAAAGATCAATCAAGCGAATCCAGATATTGTTTGGGTTGGCTTAGGAGCGCCAAAACAGGAACGTTGGATGGCCTCTCATCGCGATCAACTCAACGCCCCTGTACTTATTGGCGTTGGTGCGGCCTTTGATTTTCACACCGGGCGAAAGCCACAGGCGCCTCGCTGGATGCAGCGCAGCGGGTTGGAGTGGTTGTTCCGACTCTTGAGCGAGCCGAAGCGTTTATGGAAACGTTATCTCTATAACAATCCTCGATTTATCGTACTCATCCTCTTACAGATGCTGGGGTTGCGTCGCTATCCGTTGGATGTAGAATGAGTGGTGAAAGCACGCGTGCAGCCTCCTATGCTTCACTGGCGAGAACCATGCTGCAGCAGGACCGTGCTGCTCAATGTCTGCGTGTCTTTGACCGCGAATCGATCCCGGTCATCATCTTCAAGGGGATGGCGCTGCTGGGGGCGGTGTATGAGGAAAAGCAGCGCACAATGTACGATGTGGACCTTTTAGTTCGGGAGGAAGATTTTACTGAAGCCGAGCGCGTTCTGTGTTCGCTGGGGTATGCGTTTTCGTCGGAAGGTGTGCGGTGTTCGTATGGATTTGCCCGTCAGTTTATGGGAGAAATCCCTTACGTATTGGGCCCGATGGTCATCGAGCTTCACTGGCATCTTGTTGCACCAGCGTGGTACCGGCGGGTCACGAATTTCGATCTCGACGGCATCTGGGATCGCGCGATCCCTATTGATATTGAGGGTGCGCCCGCGTATCGTCTCTGCCTCGAGGATGAGATCATCCATTTGTGTTATCACCTGGCGATTCACCATGGACTGGCGCACCGAACCGGCTATCAGGATATCATCCGCGTCGCCCGCTTGGAGCCGGGTCATCTGGATTGGTCGGTTCTCGCCGAGCGTGCCTGCGCGTGGCGTGTCAGCGTGGCGTGTTGGGCGGCACTCCGTGCGGCTCATCAATTCGATCCAGAGACCGTGCCGGCGGAGGCGTTGGACGCGTTCCACGTCCCGAAGTGGCGTCAACGGATGATCCTGCCGTTGATCAAGCGTGCGTTATCCGGGCGTCCGGTGTTGACATCGGGGAGTATGCGCTTCCTGGGCATTATCTTGATCGATCAACTCTATCGCATCCCGGGCGTGCTGATTCATGGACTCTTTCCCGGACGGGATTGGATTCATTCGCGATTCGATCTCTCCGAGCGCCAGGCGCGTTGGCGCCAGGTCACGTATCCCCTTGAGGTCATCTGGCGAGGCTTGAGCGTCCTATTTAAGCGCGTACATCCTCGATAAATGCGTACAAGTTGCTTGGTCATATATTGCCCGCCCTGTGCATATAGTTCGGAACCTCGCAGCGGATGGATGGGGAAGGAGGGCCTATGCTTAAACGTTTCAGTCTGAACTACGTGCTCTTTTCCATCGTCATGGATGTATTGGCGGTGGTAGCGGCGCTCTTCGTGGCCTCAAATGTGCGCTTATCTGTCGATCTGGGCGCCGGACTTCTTGATCTCCAAATCCCGTTCGCTGTCTATCCGATGTTTGCGTTCCTCTGGCTGATGGTGGCCTTTGTCGCTTCCCTGTACGATCCTCAGCGGGTCTACAAAGCGGTGGATGAGTTCCAGACCCTGACGTTGGCAGTGGGCTTCTATGCGTTGGGGGCAGCGGGGCTGCTCTTCTTCACGTACCGCCATATTTCGAGACTGTTCGTTCTCTATGCGCTTGCTATCACCTGGCTCCTGTTGATCCTCTGGCGCGCACTTATACGGGTCGGACGCAAAGTTTGGAAGAATGGGGGCGCGGAGATCGTCAACCGGGTACTGATCGTCGGGGCGGGAGATGTGGGGCTGCGGGTGGCGTCGATGATCCGGAAGCACCACTGGGCGGGTCTGCAGCTGGTGGGCTACCTCGATGATGATGTACGTAAGCACGATAACGGGCTGCCGGTCTTCGGAACCCTGGACGCCATCCGATCGGTGGTGCGAGAGCTCGAGATCGACGACGTGATTCTGGCGCTCCCCCCCCGGGCGCACGAGCGGGTCAATTGGGTCGTCTCGCAGCTGCACATTCTGCCGGTCCGCGTGCGGGTGGTGCCCGACTACTTCAGCCTCGCCCTCTACCGGGCCACGGTGGAGGACTTCGGCGGGATTCCGATGATTGATCTGCGTGATCCCGCGCTCAGTCCCTATCAGCGGATGGTCAAGCGGGCGCTGGATCTCGTGGTTGGCGGCTTTCTCACCCTTTTTTTCCTTCCGTTGATGGGCGTCATCGCTGTGGCGATCAAGCTTGATTCGCCCGGACCGGTGCTCTTCAAGCAGCTTCGGGTCGGGGAAAACGGCCGGCTTTTCAGGATGTACAAGTTCCGGTCGATGGTGGAGAACGCGGAGGATCTGCAGGATGTCGTCAATAGGCAGGACGAGGACGGCAACGTGATCCACAAGCGAGAGGACGATCCCCGGGTGACGCGGGTCGGGCGGTTCATCCGTAAGTGGAGCCTGGACGAGCTGCCGCAGTTCTTCAACGTGCTGAAGGGCGAGTTGAGCCTGGTGGGGCCGCGTCCGGAGCTGCCGTGGCTGGTCGATGCGTATGAGGTCTGGCAGCGTAAGCGCTTTGCCGTGCCGCAGGGTATCACCGGCTGGTGGCAGGTCAACGGGCGCTCCGATAATATGATGCACCTGCACACTGATGAGGACTTATACTATATTCAGAACTACTCCCTGTGGCTGGATCTCTATATCCTGCTCAAAACGCCCTGGGTGGTGCTCCGAGGCGAGGGGGCGTATTGAGCGTGACCGTGGCTCGATGAAGCGACGATTCTTCGACCTCCCCTGGGTGATCTGGCTCGAGGGCGGGTTGTTGGCGTTGGCGGCGCCGTTCCTCCTCTTTCCCTCGGTGCGCTCCGAACTCACCGTTGGGGCTCTCATCCTGCTGGTTGTGTACTGGATCGTACAGCTGACGGCGGACCGCCGCGCGCTCGCGCGCACGCCGTTTCACGGTGCGATGCTGATCTGGGCGTTGATGACGGGGATCGGCACGTTGGTGTCCGCCTTTCCGGATGTCACGCTGCCCAAGGCGACCGGGCTGTTGTTGGGCGCTGCCGTGTGGCAGTTTCTCGCCAGGACGGTCACGGACCGGCGTCTGCTGCGGTGGGCGGTGATCGGGTTGTGGGCGTTCGGGCTCGCGGTCACGGTGGTGGGGGTGATCAGCGTGCGGTGGCCCGAGAAGGTGCCGTTCGTCTCCCGGTGGGTTGATATCGCCCTGCCGTCGACCGCGGTGGAGCTTCCCGGCGGCCCCGAGAGTGGGGTCAGCGCGAACCAGCTGGCGGGGATGCTGGTCTTCTACCTGCCGTTACCTATGTCGCGTCTGCTGGCGTGGCGCTTTCAGGATAAGCGGTGGCTGCGTCAGCTTCCTTCGCTTCTGGTCACGGGTGTCATCGGCGTCCTGATCCTGCTCACGCAGTCGCGGAGCGGATGGATCGGAAGCGTGTTGGGCACCGGGATGCTTCTGATCCTTTGGGGGGCGATCCTTCCCCCGTCTCGGACGCGCTTTATTTTATGGGGACTCTGTGTCCTGGGCGTGCTGGGCCTGGTTGCCGGTGGATTCGCTATCGGTCCGGAGCGCCTGCAGGCGCTCTGGGAGGAGCCCCGGGGAATGACGGCGCTGGGCAACCTGGGGACCCTGGGCTTCCGGCAGGAGGTCTGGCGCTGGGCGGCGGTTGCCGTCCAGGATTTTATGTTCACCGGGACCGGATTGGGGACCTTCCGGGAGGTCGTGCGGTTGCTCTATCCTCTGAACGTCCCTCCCAGCTACGACATCGCGCATGCGCATAACATCTTTCTGCAGGCGGCCTTGGACGTGGGTATCCCGGGCTTGATCGCCTATCTGGCCTTGTTGGGCGTCGCGGGTGTCGTAAGCCTGCGTGTGGCCCGGCGCGACGTGGCGCTGCGCCCGCTGGCCCTGGGATTGCTCAGTGGCCTTGGGGCCTTCCACTTCTACGGCATCCTCGATGCGCTGGCGCCGGGGTCCAAGCCCGCGCTGGTCTTCTGGTATGCCCTGGGGTTGTTGAGCGCGCTTTCGCGAATGCATAGGTGGGTTGAGCACTAAGGTTTGGGAATCCTCAACTTTCAACATTTGACTTCTGGTGAGTGAGCCCTCGGAAATGGACGTGGTAGATGTGCTCCCGTTGGGAGAATCGGCTCTTATCGTTAGCCCCCGTCGCCCTGACCTGGGCGCTGGGTCTCTTCGACCTGGGCCGCAGGGCCCTGTGGATCGACGAGGCGGACAGTGTCTACTTCGCCGCCCAATCGGTGCGCACGCTCCTCACCGCGCTGTGTGACCCCCATCCGCCGGGATATTACCTCCTGCTCAAGGGCTGGCTCGCATGGGGCCGGAGTGAGTTCTGGGTGCGGATGCCCTCGGTGCTGCTGGCAACGCTTGCCGTAGCGCTGATCGTGCGGCTGGGGCGTGCCTTGGGAGCTTCGCAGCCGGATAGGCCGAGCCGGTCGTTGGGAGCGCTGAGCGGCTGGCTGCTGGCGGTCTCGCCCCTGCATCTCTGGTACGCACGGGAGGCGCGGATGTACGCTGCGGTGACGGCGTTGGGGATCCTGGCGGTGATCCTGGCCCGGCGCTGCGCACGGACGTCCCGGTGGACGGCGGTTCTGGGCTACGGCGGCGTGGCGGTCGTCGCGCTCTTCTGCGACCAATCGGCGGTGCTGCCGCTCTTGGTCGCCAATCTGTTGTGGTGGACCTATTGGGCTCGCCGTCGGTCTTGGAGACGGGCTCTCGTTTGGGGCGCGCTGCAGCTCTCCGTCCTATCGGGGTTTACAGTGTGGCGTATCCAGAGCGCGTATCCCCCCGGTGGCGGTACGGAAACGCTTTATCAGGTCACGATGTTGATGCGGGTGATGGAGCGCGTAGGTCTGGACTTCTCTCGAACGTATGTGGTGCGGGCGCTCGGGCTCCTGATAGGGGGTGGCGCGCTCGTGGGCGCGGCGCTCTATGCGGTGGCGCTGATACGGGGATGGCCGGCTGCCCTGGGCGCGCCGGCCTGGTATGGGATCGCAACCCTCTTCGCGTTGGCGACCGTGGGGACGGCGGTGCCCCGGCTCTTCACGGTCAAACGGTTTCTGGTGACGGTCTGGCCCTACGTCGTCCTGCTGGCGGCGTACGGCCTGCTGCGCGTGCGTGCGTCCGCCTGGCTTCTGATGACTGGAGGCTTGCTGTCGATGACACTCGCGATGGGGATGATCCTGATGGTGCCTGCGGGGCAGTGGTCGGCAGCGGTCGCGCGGATGGAACCGGCGCTGAGGCCGGAGGACACAATCTGGGTCGATGAAATCGCTGTACCGGTCTTCGATTACTATTATGACGGCCTGCAGCCCCGCTTGGTCCTGCGGGCCTCTCAGCTTTCGCGCTTTGAGGCGGCGTGGCGGGAGGCTGACGTCGGCCAGCGCCTCTGGGTCGTCGTGGCGGCTGATGCGTATCGCGACTTGTTGGACTACCTTGCACCGGAGGTCGCTGTGGCGCAGGTCTGGGCTGACGATCGGCCCGGCATCAAGGTGCGCGTGTATCAGCCCGCCCGGTTGGCGGCGGACGTCTCGCCGTTGGCGGACCGGGAGCCGCCGCTCTGGCTGGTCCGCTGGCCGTCCCCCCTCGATCCAGCCTGTACTCTGGAGTAGCACAAGGGGAGACCTTCCCCGAAAAACGGCGCTGCGGACGTCGGGTCATTCGTTTATTCGTCTCCCATTCGTGGTCGGCCCGCGCGAAAGGTCAATGTCCCAAACCTCACTTTGATCCGTCGTGGGATTTGGGTACAATGGGGGCGGATGGGTGGGACGGACCGCAAATCACAACGGAAGGAGTGGGACCATGCGCTATCGTGAGTTCGGCAAGACCGGATGGGAAGTATCGGCCATTGGCCTCGGCACGTGGAATCTCGGCAATCAGTGGGGGGAGATCGACGACGCCACGGCGTGGGCGACGATCCGCGAGGCTTTCGACTGCGGCGTCAATCTCTTCGACGTCGCCGAGTCCTACGGGGAGCCCAACGGCCTCTCGGAGGAGCGTCTCGGTGAGGCGCTGGCGGGGATCCGCCACCGCGTCTTCGTGGTGAGCAAGATCGGCCACTGGGGCAAGCGCACGGGGCAGGGGGTGCCGAAGACGACGGTGGATATGATCCGCCTCTGCGCGCATGCCTCGCTGCACCGGCTGCAGACCGATTGGCTCGACGTGGAGCTCTGTCACGAGGGGGATATCGAGGATCCGAGCGTCTATCTCGAGGCGTTCGAGAGGCTCAAGCAGCGCGGCCGCATCCGCGCGTACGGGATCTCGACCGACAGCCTGGAGGTGCTCGAGCGGTTCAACGTCGAGGGGACGTGCGACGTGGTGCAGGTCAACTACTCGCTCCTCAACCGCGCGCCGGAGGGCGCGTTCCTGGACTACTGCCGGGAGCACGGGATCGCCGTGATGGTCCGCGGCCCGCTGGCCCGGGGATTGCTCGCCGGGAAGTACACCCGGGAGTCCGTCTTCACCGACTCGGTGCGGGCGTCCTGGAACGAGGGCGGGGCGCGCCGCGATGAGTTCGAGGCGAAGATCGAACAGGTGGAGCAGCTCAAGACGCGCTTCGAACCCGGCGACGAGATGGTCACGACGGCGCTGCGCTACGTGATCTCACATCCCGCCGAACCGGTGGCGATCCCCGGCGCGAAATCGCCCCAGCAGGCGGCGATGAACGCGTCGGTCGGGGATGCGTTCTTCTCGAGCGAGACGTTGGAGGCGCTGCGGGAGCTCGTCGGCTGAGATGATGGGATGCGGACCCCGCATCTCCTGCAGGGCCCGCATCTCCTGCGCCCCCTGGATCGTCTGTTTGGGGCGCGATCGATGGATAGGGGACGATTGACCCTGGCTTATCCTGTTTTTGGAGGCATAAATGTTCGAACTGAAGCCCGATTTTCCTGAAGTCCTGCAGCGCTATGAGGCCTGGTGGGCGTGTGAGATCGTCGATCGTCCGCTGACTTCGATCACTTTTCCCAGGCCGGCGTCCGAACAGCGACCGCTGCCCGAAAAGGAGCACGCGACGTTTCGCGATCGGTGGATGGACACGTCGTACGTCGTGGAGCGCTCGGTAGCCTCGCTCTATAACCGGGTCCACGCCGCCGATGCCCTGCCGGTGACAATTCCTAACCTGGGCCCCGAGGTCTTCTCGGCCTTCTACGCATGTCCGCTGGAGTTCGGCGAGTCGACCTCGTGGAGCGAACCGATCCTCGACAGCTGGGCGCCCGAGGAGGTCGCCGAGCTGCAGCTCGACCGGTCCAACGTCTATTTTCAGAAGATCCTGGAGCTCACCGACGCGCTGCTGGACGCCGGGAAGGGCAAGTTCATCGTCGGATACACGGACATCCACCCCGGCGGCGACGCTATCGCCGCGTTCCGCGATCCGGAGAAGCTCTGCATCGATATGATCGAGCATCCGGACGCGATCAAGGAGCTGGTTGCGCGGATCACCGACGATTTCCTGGAGGTCTACGATCTCTACGACGACAAATTGTCGAGCGCGGGGATGCCCAGCACCACCTGGCTGAACGCGACGTGCGAGGGGAAGTATCACGTCCCCTCCAACGACTTCTCCTGCATGATCTCCGACGCGATGTTCGAGGAGGTCTTCATCCCGGGTATTATCCGGGAGTGCCGGCATATGGACCGGAACATCTACCATCTGGACGGCCCGCAGGCGCTGCGGTTCCTCGACCGCCTGCTCTCCATCCCCGAGATCCACGCGATCCAATGGGTGCCGGGCGCGGGGCAGAATGACTGGAAGCGCTGGATCGACGTTTACCAGCGGGTTCAGGCCGCCGGGAAGGCGTTCTGCCTCTCCGTCCCGGTTGCGGATCTCGATAGGCTCTTCGAGGTGCTTCGACCGGAGGGCGCGTGGGTGCAGGTGGCGGGTGTGTCCGATCAGGATGAGGCCGATGCCGTGATGCGGAAGATCGCAGGCTGGGCGTTGACGCCCTAGTATTCCTCCGATCGTCTCATGATGTTCAGGTTCGACGCACTCCCGGACACGACCCTCAATGATTAACAACCTGGAGGACCGGAGAAACCTACGAAACAGGTTCAGAATCAAGTGCGTTGCACCGGGTTAACAAAGACAATCCTCAAATCACAGTTGAAATAACACTGGGTTTGTGGGGGCTGGCTGACAGCCAAATGGAAAATGTGAAAATGAATGCGATAACACAAGGAGGTCGTGATGGGGGATGTTAAGCAGTATCGGCCGTTGAAAGTGGTGATTCTGGCTGCCGGGCAGGAGTCCATTGAGCCGGGCGGCCCGCCTATCGTGCTTGAGTCGTTGGGCGAGCAGCGGATTATCGATGACGTCGTCCAGAACGCGCTGCAGGTGGTCGCGCCGGACGATCTCTACGTCATCGTCTCGGAGGAGGACGGCGCGGTCCGGGAGCACCTGGACCTGCCGGCGGCTCATTTTGTGATCCAGGACGAACAGTTGGGCACCGGGCACGCGGTGATGCAGTTGGTGCCGCTGCTCGAGGACTTCACCGGAGATCTTCTCGTGCTCTATGCCGACACGCCGCTCTTCCGACCCTCGTCGATTCGCGGCCTGCTCAACCGCCACCGCCTGAAGGAGGCGCATCTCACGCTGCTGACGGCGATCGTTCCGGAAGCGCTCCCTTACGGGCGCATCATCCGCGATACCGGCGGGCGCATCCTCGACGTGATCGAGGAGACCGAGGCCTCGCCGGAGGTGCGCGAGATCCGGGAGCTCAACGTCGGCGCTTATGTCTTTCGTGCGAAGGATCTCTTTGCGACCCTCAAGACGCTGACCCCCTCCCTGGTGGAGGGCGAGTACCGCTTGACGGACACCGTTCACCGGATGATCCGGTCCGGTATGCGGGTCGAGAGTTATCAAATCTACGATCCGGACGAGGTGTTGGGAATCAACACCGGTGAGGATCTCGAGAAGGCCGCGTTTATCCTGGAGAAACGCATGCACCGTCCCCAGCGCCGCGAGGAGCACAACGTGATCGCGTTCGGCACCGGGGGGTGGCGCGCGGTGATCGGGGAGGGGTTCACCCTGCACAACGTGCGGCGGCTCTGCCAGGCGCTGGCGAACGAGATCACCCGCCGGGGGCACGAGGAGCGCGGCGTCGTCATCGGCTACGACCGCCGGTTCCTCTCCGACCGATCCTCGGAGGCCGCCGCCGAGGTCTTTGCGGGGAACAACATCCCGGTGATCCTGCTCACGGAGGACGCGCCGACCCCGCTCGTCACCTACGCGACGGCGGATCAGCACAGCGGGTACGGGTTGGTGTTCACCGCCAGCCATAACCCACCGGACTGGAACGGCTTGAAGGTCTTCCACGGGGACGGCTCGCTTCTGCAGGACGACGAGACGCGCGCGATCGAGGACGAGGTCAACGCCCTGGACACGGCGGACGTCGTCAAGATCGATCTGGACATCGCGCTCGATGCCGGCGTCGCCCAGTATCAGGACTTCACCAACGCGTACGTCGACGCCGTGGAGTCGCTGGTCGACCTCCAGGTGATCCGGCAGGGCGATCTGCGGGTGATGGTCGATCCGATGTACGGGGTCAGCCAGCTGACCCTGGGCATTATCCTGACCGAGGCCCGCTGCCGGGTGACCTTCATCCACGAGCGGCACAATCCCCTGTTCGGCGGGCGCTCGCCGGCGCCGGATCTCAGTGCGCTGCAGCTGCTCATGACCCACGTCCGCAACGGCGATTACGACCTGGGGCTGGCGACCGATGGGGACGCCGACCGAATCGCGATCGTGGATGAGACGGGGGCCTATATCACGGTCAATGACGTGCTGCTGCTGCTCTACTGGTATCTCCACGAGGTGCGCGGGCAGTCGGGCGGGGTCGTCCGAAACCTCGCCACCACCCATCTGCTCGATCGGTTGGCCGATCACTTCGGCGAGGACGCCTACGAGGTGCCGGTGGGCTTCAAGCACATCTCCGCCGCGATGATCGAGCACGATGCGCTCCTGGGCGGGGAATCCAGCGGCGGGCTCACCATCCGGGGGCACATTCGGGGCAAGGACGGCATCTTCGCCTCAGCGCTGGTCGTCGAGATGCTCGCCAAGACCGGCGCCCGGATCTCCGACCTGCTGGACCACGTCTACGAGATCACCGGGCGGCTGTATGCGATCGAGCGGAACCTCCCGGCGACGTCGGAGATGCGGATCGTGGTCCCGCGCCGCCTCGATGCCGTGATCGAGGCGCAGGACGAGGCGCCGATCGAACTCGGGCCTTATACCGTGGAGAAGATCTCGACGATGGACGGGTGGAAGTTCTTCTTCCCCAACGATAACTGGGTGCTGCTGCGGTTCTCCGGCACCGAGCCGGTGCTGCGGATCTTCGCGGAGGCCGATTCCGAGGAGAAGGCCGATGCCTTGATCGAGCAT
>CAYMAQ010000096.1:0-13386 GCA_964388385.1 uncultured Anaerolineales bacterium
CTTAGCAAAGGCTAGTATCGCTAAAAAGGGGCTTTGAGCCCTAACTGCAATTGCCATACGAGCCGATCCGGACACGGCAGATCCATTCGAGGTTCCGTTATCCCGAGTGTTCTGAGATCATACCTCTTCCTGGGTACAGAGACGCTCCTCCAACAACCCAAAATCCACGCGAGACGTCAAATCGGTCGATAGCGGGGTCACGGAGATCTTATGCGCGACGTGGAGACACCAGACATCGGACCCTACCTCGGCGTTCGTCGGATCGCTCATCACCTGATATCCCAGGCGTCCCCGGCCCTCCTGCCGTGCCGGCGGCAAGGGCACAAAGTAGCGTTCGTGTGAGAGATAGGTAAACTGCCAGGCTGTCTCCGGGGTCGCATCGCGCGGCACGTTGATCGACAGGACGTCCACATCGAAAGGAAGCGCTGCCCCCAGCATCATCTGCGCAAACCGATGGGCGAACGCCTTCGATGCCGCGTAGTTGGAATCGCCGGACGACCGCTCCCGGTAGTGGTTCTCCCTCGACATCTCCAGGGAGACCGCCAGGGCGGGCACGTCAAAGACGGACGCCTCAAGCGCTGCCCCGATCGTTCCCGATATCGTGATCTGCGTGCTCACGTTCTCACCAAAGTTGATGCCCGACACGACGAGCGCAGGCGCACGGTCGACCAGCTCCAGCATTCCGTGGATGACGCACTGTGCCGGGGTCGCGTCGACGGCGTACGCGCGGACCGCTTTCCCCGCACTCGTCCTGTACGTCACCTCGGTGAGCTCACCGGTGACCATCGACGGCATCGAGCGCCCGGCACCCGACCACTGGCGATCCGGCGCGACCACCAACAGCTCGCCCAGCGGCGCGAGCGCGTCGACCGCCGCCTGCAATCCATCCGAGCGAATGCCATCATCATTGATGACAAGTATCAACGGTCGGTCCACGGTCATCCTTTCCCATCCCCACACAGCGTCCAGCAAGGTTTATACAACCGGTCTCATACAACATAACATAGAAACCACCGGGGACAAATGGCAAAGGTCGATGGGGTGCAGCAAAAGCATCACGACCCGACCCTCGATCCACGTTGACTATTCCACAAGGCTACGAGCAGAAGCGTTATGAAGAAGATCTGAGATGTCATCAATATCTTAAATGCAGGCGGACCGACGGGCTGGAACAGCGCTGCCTGCTCCGGGAGAGCCGCCAACGCTCGATCCGGATAATAACGCGGGACGATAGTCGCGTAAAGCGCGAAACCGTTCAATATCACCATCCCCGTACCCAACAGTTTCCGCCAGAGACCCGCGAACCTTAACGGGATGGCAGCGGACAACCCCACCAACAGCCATGCCATCTGGCCCGCGACGGGGGGCAGGAAATACCGCCCCTGGATGGCAAACGAGCCGCCGTTTCTTCTGGCAAAACGGTAGTCGAGATAGGTATAGAAGGCGACAAACAAGAGCGCGGCAAATCCCAGGAGTGCGAATTTAAAGGTCGAGGCGCGAGATTCGCGGTCATCAGCAGCCAACACGCTCCGAACCAACCACCAGGCGCCGGACCAGGCGGCGATGACCGTCAGCAGGATCAGGACAGTGAGGAGGCTGTGCGGCAGCGGGGTATCCAGCCAGCCGAAGTTCCCCCAATACATCCTCAGCACATTCCGGTAAATGGTCAGCCATCCGTAGCGCAGCAGGTAAGGGACCAAGGGAATATCCAGCGTCGGCTCACCGGCGCGGAAAGTATCGACCAGCACGCGCCCGGCACCCGAAACCTTATCAACATACCACCACCCCGCCAAGAGCGCGATCAAACATCCCATCATCATCCAGGGGAGCCACGCACGCCGCCGGGCCGCCATCTGCCACAACAGAAGCGCCCCCAACAGCGGAAGAGACGTCAGCAAACTGATCCGCGTTAACAGCCCCAGGCCAACAACGAGGCACATCTGGGCTCCCAATCTGACGGTCAGACCCCGGTTGACGACCCGCAAGCTCATCCAGAGCAGCAGGGAGAAGAGCGCGATTTCCAGCGCACTGTTGCTCACAATCGAGGTGGAGAACGTATGCATCGGTTGAAAAGAGACGAGGAGCCCAAGCAGAAGTCCGCGTTCCGGAGCCCGGGGCCAAAGATCCTCTCCAATTCGATAGGCCGCCCACACCGAGACAAGGGCGAATAACACCGAGAGCCAACGACCGGCTAACAACCGCACGAGGATAGACTGATGCCGCAGCAGGACGTGAACGCCGGCGACCAGTGCGTAATAGAACGGCGGATGATACGCGACAAACGAGCGGAACCATCGGAACATCCAGCCGTCGTGATAATGATAGGTGGACCGGACATCCGGATCCTTCAACTGCTCGACCTGTCCCCTGAGATCCTCGGGGTTGGAAAGATCCAAGGTCGGCGCCTTTCCGCCATCAAAACGCCGTATGTGATACTGAGCGAACTGCATCAACAGGCCCATTTCCTCGAGAAGCCAGCGATCCGGGTTCACCTCGAGCGTCTGCTCGTGCGCGAGGAGTTGAACGTAGCTGAAATGGTAGTTCTCATCCGCGGCGTGCATCGGAGGAATGACGACGCTCCAAACCAGCCCATTGAAGAGCGTTGCCAACAGAAGCAGCAACATAGCCCGTCGGGTCAGGAGATGGAGAAGCGAGAGTAGGCCAAAGGTTGCGCTGCTGTAAGCCAGATACAAGCTGTGGAGGAAGGCAGCGCCAGCCGCGAAGACCGGGCCCTCGTTCCGGGCGAAGCACGCGATGAGATCGCGATTGAGCAGGACAAAGCCGCCGTATGCAAACAGGCTCCCTACACCCAACAACGGGAAAAGCGGGGTCGCCACAAAGAAAAGGACCGCCACCCAAACCAGTAAGGCACTCCAACGGCTGCGGTGATCCAGATTGAGGGAAGTAGGAACGCGTCCCTCCTGCAATATCAGCCGGGTCCATGGAACCGCCCGGTGGACAATATCCGTCCGCAACCACGAGCGCAGGGACCAGCGCTTCCAATGGGTCACCTGGATGGCTGGACAGAGTCGAATGCGATATCCCGCCCGGCGAAGCCGCACCCCGAACTCGATATCCTCAATGGAGGGGCGCGCATAGGACTCATCGAAGCCCCCAACAGCGAAAAAAGCCTCCCGCCGGACGGCGCCACAACCAGCCCAGAACGTGTCAGCTTCCATTCGGCTCCGTTGATGGACGTAATGGTGGAGGATGTTTTTATATCTGGAGACCAGGCCCCTCGCAGGCGGATGCGCATCGTAGGAGCCGAAGAAAGCGTCGTCCTCCGCATAGGTGTCCAGGGCCGCACGCAGGCGAGCCAACGTATCCGGGTGGACAACGACATCGGCATCGAGAAAGAAAAGCACGTCGCCGGCTGCCGCCTCGGCCCCGCGATTCCGCGCATATGCAGGCCCATAGGGTCCGCCAGCAAGCGTCAAAACCCGGACACCGAATTCGGCAGCGATCTGAGCGGAACCGTCGTCGGACCCGTCATCCACCACGACGATCTCCTCAGGTGGATGGGAGTCGGTGATCAGCCTCTCCAGCAGTCGGGGGAGCGTCGAGGCGCCGTTGTGAACAGGAATAACGACGGAAAGACGTGGGCTTAGGCGCATCGCTTCTCCTCACACTCGCATCCCCCCCTAGGCACCGCGTCCACCGCGACAAAGCTGCCCGTCAGACGCTGCCACCGGGTATCCTGGAAACGCTGCGCCGCCCCCAACGTCCGGTGAACGAGGCGCGTCAGCCAACGCCAATTCAGGCGATTCGCAATCCAGACAGTGCCCACGGCGACCAGTCGGGGATTGTGGAGGATCGCGGTCGTCTCCCGGGCCTCGAGCCCCGCAGCACCGACCTCATCCTCCAGTTCGGTCATCGTATACCCTCTCCCCATATAATAGGGAACGCGCCCCAGCCGGATCGCCACTCTCAACAGGGGATCGAAAATGTTCTGCCGATTGTCGAGGGTAAGGATCAGGTGCCCGCGTCTCGTCAGCACGCGCGTCAAATCCTGCAGGCTTCTTCCCAGATCGTGAGGGTCCGGGAAGTGATCCAGGGTTGAAGGGGAGACGATCAGGCCAAACGCACGCCTGGCAAAAGGCAGGTGCCGCACATCCGCCACCACGTAATAGAGCCCATCGCAAGCCCCCCGGCGGCGCGCCTCGCGACAGATCTCAGGAGAGAGATCGATCCCCACAACGGGACCGGCATCATCGGGGAGATCAGACAAAAACGCGCCCGGGCCGGTCGCTTCCTCAAACAGATCCGTCTTCAAAATCCAACCCGATGGAGGCTCCGGGCACCACCGGGCCACGAGGGAGAGATGGGCGCGGCGTTTCATCTCACCGAGAAAAGGATCCAAATAGTGGGAACGCGCCGTCATCGTGTCGGCGACCCCGTCCCAATACGCGGCATCGTCCCCGGGAGACGCCGCGTTCCCACCGGAGGGCCGGCTTTTCCGCAAGACTCGGATGGGAGGCGTGGCCCAATCCTCTGTGTAGCGGCAGAAGCAGCGGCGCCATGGACCCAGTTGGCGGCATCCCATGACCCCGATCGTCCGGTAGCCGACCTTGCGGACGGAACCGAAAGCGGGGCGGTTTTCCGGCATCAGCCCCGCCACAATCCGCCGATATCCCTGCGCTTGCAGAGCCTGCAGCATTATCGAAAGCCGGGCAGGAGAGATCGCCCTGCCCCGAAACTCGGGGGCAGTAAAAGCCTCGTAACTGTACGCCGAGTCGAATGCCAACGCAATGTCACACGACAGGTAATCCACCCAAGCGCGATGGAGAGCCAGCCAGCAGGCATGCACGATGCGTCCCCGGTGCCGGGCAATCCAACATTGTTGACCCTCGCGTATGCGACGCAGCACCCGGTCGGGATCGCTCCCGGGACGGAACCGGACGTATTCGGATATCTCATCCTCTGTCAACAGACCGATCTCGACCGGAATCCGGGGTGTGACCGGCTCGATAGGGGATTCGAGTGAATATTCGACGAGGATCAGCCTCCGGTACACCGTCTCTCCCAGGATCTTGAACCAGAGCGCGCGCAGGCCTTCCTCCCGCAGCACCTCACCGGCGCGCCGGACGATCTTGCGCACCGTCCAATGCCGGTCAGTCAGCGAGTCCGTCATAGGTAACCCATCCTCTCCCATCCCCCATAAGAACGCACGTCATCCGTCGATCCTTTCAGCGAGGCCTGCCGGGCTGCCGGTCACGATCCGCCATCCCTCCCCAATCTCATCCAGCGGCACGAGACGCAAACCGAACAGGAGTGCCGCGTACCCCACAACAAAGCCGGCGTAAAGCCCTATATTAACCAGGAGAGTGTCCCTGAACGCCACAAGACCTAAGAAGGGAAGGGCAGCCCCAAGTACCCGCGTCCACCCCCGCACCGTATACGACAGATAGTGCTTAGCCCGATACGTCAAATAGAGACTGAACGCAACAGACGCAATGAGGACGGCGATGCAGGCGCCGAGACTCTGATAGAACCGAATGAGCGGGATTGCTACCAGCCAGAAGATCGCCAGCCTGACGATGGACCCGATCAACGTCTGCTTTGGAGCCTCGAAAACCAGCAGCAGCATCTGGGCCACGCTGCTCAGAGCGAGAAAAAGCAGCGCCAACGTCAGGGGAATCATATGCACAGCGACCGGTTGATACGCGGTACCCAGGACGATCGGAACCAGGTCGCCCGCCAGCAACAGCGTCGCAAAGACGACGAGCATCGCGCCCATCGCCAGCCCCTTCAGGAGACGCTCCGCCCACGTTCTGACCTGCCGTTTTTGTCCCGCATCCGCATAGGGGGACAGAAACGGCGCAAACGCGAGGGTCAGGTGGGGCATCACGAGAGCAGCGCTGAGATAGATGTTATATGCCAGGCCGAAATATCCAACCTCGACATAGTCATCGACCAGGACCTGAACCAGGACCTCACCGCTGCGGCGAAAGGCGGTAAGGAAGAGGCCGCTCGCGAAATAGACCATACCAAACCGGAGAAAGGGCATCATCTGACGCAAGCGGGGCGTGAGACTCCGCAGAGAAACGAACGATCGCGTCCACGTGATCCCGAGGCCCAACATAAAAAGCTCCACGACCAGCCAACCCACCATCGCCCCCTCGAAACCCAGAACCCAGAATCCCGCGGCAACCAGAACGAAGGAGAGCCACCGGCGGATCAGACCGCTGACACCCCAACGACCGGCCCGGTTCAGACCCACAAAGAGAACACACATCAACTGAGAGACCGCCCGCAGGAGCACCGTGCCGGCGGTCAACGCTAACACCATCGGGCTTAAGCCCTCAAGCCACCACCGCGTGAGAAAAAAGAAGAGGCCTGCAGCCACGAGGCCCATAAAAACACGGATCACCACCAGACTGCTGAAGAACTCCCGCAGTGAGTCGGACTTCGCATCCCGGCTCAATTGGGGCACGTAGCGACTGATGACCTCCCGAAAGCCCAAGCGGCTCGTAAGGACGAAAAAGAGGCTTATCGACGTGATCAGCGCGTACTGACCGTAGGTCTCCGGGCCCATCAACCGGGGAATGATCAGGGCAATCAGCAGCCCGACCCCAGCTTCCAATCCTCGCTGGATCAGGAGCATCCCGCTGTTTCGAACCGCGCTCTGAGCCTCGGAATTCATAGGGAAGACACAAGCTCATCCGCAAGCTGGCGCGCCTCCCGGATGACCGCATCCATATTGAGATACCGGAACTGTCCGGTGCGACCCGTCAGATGAAGCGAAGGCCATTGGGCCAAAAAGCGGTGAGCGCGTTCGAGAGGGTCCGCATATCCAACGCGGTAGATAGGATAGGCATGCCGGATGCGGGTTACCCAGGATTTCAATACCGGCTGCACAGGCAGAAAGCCCGAACGCTCGAGCCCGTCAAGGGTCGCCCGGACCAACGCAGCATCCGGCTGCCGCCAACGGGCATCCCCTTCACTGCAGAAGATCTCGACACACAGGGAGGTCCGCCCGGGAGGGGTCATCGCATCGCTCCAATTACCCGGCTCGTGAACCCGCCCGAAGATGAGATCCGACTGGGGGAAATAGGTCCACGTATCGGAGTTGACCCTCGGCATATCCAGGGCCAGATGGACGCAGATGAGATCCCGGTAGTCCAGTTTGTCCACCCAGACGGGGATATCGTCTTCACCCGCCCCCTCACTCCGCGCCAGCATCCGGACGAGGGCGGTCAGAGGTAGCGTCGAGACGACATGGGAACCCAAGACCGTCCGTCGCCTCCCTCTCCCCTGAGCCGTGATCTGCCACACGCCGTCATGATCGCTGCGCTGAAGCGCCACGACCGGACTTTGAAGGTAGACATCCCCCCATCCGCTCTCTACGATTCGGTCTCGAAGACGATCGGTTAACATCCCGATACCCAGCCGGGGATAGAGAAACTGGGAGGTCAGCGTCGCCGGTTTTTTCGAACGCAGCAACAGACTCTTTCTCACAAACGCGAAAAGGCTCGCCAGTTGAATCCGCTGACTGGCCCAGTCGGCGGAGAGCTCGGTACACGGAATCCCCCAAACCTTGGCCGTATAAGGCTGAAAATAGATCCGATAGAGGGCACGTCCGAACCTTCGCACCACCCAATCCTCAAAGGAAGCGTCGGCCTGCCGACCCGGTGAATGCAATCGAGCCCATAGATAGGAGAGCGCGACACGGACCGCGTGCGGAACGTCCAGGGCGGTCAAAGCGTTCGGAAGCTGAAGGGGATAGGTGATATAGCGCCCATTGAGGTAGATGTGGCTGGACCGGGTCACCTGTAACAGGTCATCGCCGAGCACATCCACCACCCAATCGGCGACGTCCTGCCACTCGGTGTGGAACCGGTGCCCGCCAAGATCGAAGCGGTACCCGTCGAAGACCCTCGTTCGACAGAGCCCACCAACCTGATCCTCCCGCTCGAGGATCGCGACCCGCTTCCCATTTTGGACAGCCTCGTAGGCAAAGGTTAGGCCCGCAAGTCCCCCGCCGAGCACGACGAAGTCATAACGATCGGCAGTATCCATATACCAGTGACTCAAGCCCGACCCGAGCTTATGACAGACGGCGAGCC
The DNA here is from genome assembly GCA_964388385.1 of uncultured Anaerolineales bacterium. Classification (GTDB taxonomy): domain Bacteria; phylum Chloroflexota; class Anaerolineae; order B4-G1; family SLSP01; genus PWVB01. Next base: position 8,067 of record CAYMAQ010000096.1, read on the forward strand.
GGCCCGCTGCAAGATACCATCAAGCACTGAAGCACTCACGTGCACCCACGACTCCTTGAGCCATCAACTTGGACATAACCGTACACCACGGGGTCATCCCGGGTATTGTAATGCGAATCAGGCTTTTTACCATGATCACGATGAGGGTAGGGTGCAAGCCATTGGAAGACGCAGCGCCGATGACAAAGGAAACCCCCAACGCGGAGTATAGCATCCACGTCGGGGGATTCGAAGCTCGCACGCGCTGCGAAAAGCTATTCGTGGCCCGGCTGTGACCTGGCTAACAGGGGCGAGTGACCCGCCAAACGATCCTCCTCCAGCGCCGCGACAAACAGCAGGGACGAAAGTCGGTTCACGTAAGCCGTATTGGGGGGGCGCAGGCCGGACTCAACCTCACCGAGCGCCACGATCCTCCGTTCGGCACGTCGCACGATCGCGCGCGCGAGGTGACACGCAGCGCCGGCCTGGGAATCACCCGGAATGACGAAGTCGTTCAACGGGGGAAGGTTGTCCTCCAAGGTCGCGATGGAGGACTCCAGCCAGGCCACTTCTTCCTCGCCCAAACCGACGTGAGTCCTGCGGGCTTCCGGCGTGGCCGAAAGATGCGACATCAACCGGTAGAGATGGCGCTGCACCCCCGGAAATCGATCTTTCAAGATCGATGAACGACAGAGGGCGCGGGCCCACCCGATCGCGGACATCGCTTCGTCCACAGCGCCGACCGCCTCAACCAGCGCATCACTCTTCCGGACCCGCGCCTGCCCCCCCAACCGGGCAGTGTCCCCGCTGTCACCCTTGCCCGTGTAAAACGCTGTCTCGCTCATTCTGGACCCTCCCACCTATCGCGTCCCCGGCCAAGCCTCAGTCTGCCCGACCAGCTTGACGTAATTCGCCCGCTCAAAGGCAGCCGGATTCGGGCTTTCCTTATGGCTCAAGATGCCCTGGATCTCGGACAGGGCCTCGTAATCGTGCTGGGACAACCAGGCCCGCACCCCATCAACGAGCGGGGTCAAGCGATCAATCCCATACTCCAAGAGGACGGAGCAGACGTTGGCGATATCCGCACCGGCCATGACCGCCTTGATCACGTCCTCCGAGGTGTGGACCCCGGTGGTGAGCGCCAAGGACGCATCAATCTTTCCGTAGAGAATTGCGATCCAACGCAGGGGCAAGCGCATCTCGTCGGAGGTGCTGAGCACCAACTTGCGTTTCGACTCGAGGGCCTCGATATCCAGGTCCGGCTGATAGAAGCGGTTGAACAACACCAACCCATCTGCACCGTTCTGGCCGAGCTGGGAGACCATATGCGGGATCGCACTGAAGAACGGATTCAGCTTCATCGCCAGCGGGATCGAAACCTCGTCCCTGACACGATCGAGCACAGCCAGATAGTGGGCCTCGATCTGCGCGCCGGTGAGCTGGGTCGAGGTCGGCAGGTAATAGAGGTTCAACTCGATCGCGTCCGCACCGGCCTCCTCAAACAGACGGGCATACCGCGTCCATCCTCCCTCGCTGTAGCCGTTGAGGCTGGCAATAATGGGGATATCCACCGCAGATTTGGCGTCCGTGATGAGGTCGAGATAGAGCTTTTCGTCTCGACGGAATTCGTCCAGCTCCGGAAAGAAATCGACGTGCTCGGCATAGCGATACTTTACGTCCTCAATGACCGAGTCCAGTAGCATAGCCTCCTGATCGATCTGCTCCTCGAAGAGTGAGTAGAGGGTAACGGCACCCGCTCCCGCATCCTCCATCCGCTTGATGTTATCCAACTCCCGTGAGAGCGGCGAAGCGGAAGGCACCACCGGATTCTTCAAACGAAGTCCCATATAGTCCGTCGTGAGGTCAATCATTCTCTTATCCTCGCTTTCTTTATATTTTGTAGACTTAATTATATATTAATGCAGAAGCAGAGAAAACTCAAGTTGAACCGCAACCGAACCCTCGAGCCCAAACGCCCCGTATTGACAATCAGGCCGTTTTAGCGCATAATCCCACCATACTTATGAAAAAACATCACAGCTTGCTTATCGGTTTGCTGGCACTGCTTTTGGCGGCATGTGCGGGTTTCCGTCCAGCATCACCGCCGCAATCACCCATCGTTCCGACCCCCACGCCCTCTCACACGCCAACCCAGACCGCCACCCCAACGCCGACGCCAAGCCCCACGCCGACCCCGACGCCCACACCGCAGCCCGCCGATCGGCTGAGCGCGGCAAAACGCGCGATGGACATCGGCAACTGGGATCTCGCAGAGGAGCATTACAATCGGCTGCAGACCCAACCGATGACCGCACCCTCCCAGGTTTGGGAAGCGACGCTGGGGCTCGCCAGCGTCGCTCGCGCTCGCGGGGACTTCGAGGCGATCACCACACGCATTCCGGAGCTTCTCCAAACCGAGGAACTGCCGACGCCCCTGCGGGTCGAGGCGGAACTCATCCTCGCTGACGCGTGGAGGGCGCAGGGCGAACACGCCCAGGCCGCCGCGTCTTACGGCGCGGCAGCCCAGTTGGAGCCGCTCCTGGCCCCCCACCTCTACGACTGGCAGGGCGACGCGTACTATGCCTCGGGACAATACAGCGCCGCGCTGACCGCTTACCAGCAGGCCCGCCCCGGCAGGACGGCGAACAGCCGGATCGCCGGGCTGCTCGAAAAGATCGGCCTGACGTATGCGGCGGTCGGAGACTTCGAAGCCGCGATCACGACCTACGAGGAGATCCTATCGCTGGCTCAGAACCCGGGCTATCGCGCCCGCATTCTCTATCAGACCGCCGAGACCGAGCGTCTCGCGGGACAGACCGAAGCGGCTTACGCACGCATGCAGGCCCTGGTTGCCACGTATCCCGAGGAGCCTTCTGCGTACGACGCGCTGCTCGTGCTGGTCCAAAACGGCGTACCGGTCGACGATATGCTGCGGGGCCGCGTCGACTACTACGCGGGCGCCTACGGACCGGCGGTCGAGGCTTTCTACCGGATCATCCTGGGCGATCCCGACCACGTGGGGGCGCCGCACTACTACGCCGGTATGAGCTATCTGGAAGCCGACAGCTATCAGCTGGCCCTGTCGGAGTTCGATCTCCTGATCGAGACCCATCCCGACGATCCGTTCGTCCCCCTGGCGTGGATGGGCAAAGGCAAGACTTTTGCGGTACGGGGAGAGCGCGAAGCCGCCGTGGACGCTTACCTGACGCTGGCAGACCGCTATCCCGAACACCCCGAGGCGCCCGAGGCCCTTCAACAGGCTGCCGAAGCTTACGAGGACGCCAAGGATTTTGAGGCCGCCGCCGAGATGCTCGTCGATCTGGCAGCCCGCTACCCCGATGAAGAGCGCGCCCCCGAGGCGCTCTTTCAGGCCGGGCTGCTGGCCTACCGCCGCGAGAACCTGGAGGGGGCCGAGGAGACGTGGGAATCGCTCGTCGAAGCCCACCCTGCCCACGACCGCGCCCAGGCCGCACACTTCTGGTTGGGGAAGACCTATCTGGCGACCGGGGAGACGCTGAGCGCGACCCACGCGTTCAGTGAGGCGGTGAGGGCGGATCCCTGGGATTTCTACGGACTCCAGGCCCTGGACGCTCTGTCGGGCGAGCCGGAGTTCGAGCCGACCGCGATGGCGGTGACGGCCTGTTCGACGCCGGACAACCAGCAGGAGGCCGAGACCTGGCTGACCACGTGGATCGACGTCCCCGAAGGGCAGGCGGTCGGCACCCCGCCGGCATCCCTCACCGACGATCCGCGGCTGCTTCGGGGGAAGCGCCTGCTGGCGTTGGGTTACTTCACTGCGGGGCGGACGGAGTTAGAGAACCTGCGGGTCAGCACCGACGACGATCCCCTGACCCAGTACCACCTGGCCCTCATATTCCGTGACGCGGAGCTGTACCGCTCCTCGATCATCGCGGCGGCAACCGTCTGGCGACACGCCCCGGCGGATTCTATCGCAGAGCTGCCGAGGTACCTCGGATGCCTGATCTACCCGACCTACTACGACCGCCTGGTCGAGCAGGCCGCCAACACCCACGACCTCCCGCCGCTTTTCGTCTATGCCCTGCTGCGCCAGGAAAGCCTCTTCGAGGGGTTTGCCACCTCCTGGGCCTCTGCCCAGGGCCTGATGCAGGTGATCCCCTCCACGGGCGCCCAGATCGCAGCGGCGCTGGGCTGGCCGCCGGATTACGAGACCCGCGATCTCTATCGCCCCATGGTCAGCGTGAGATTTGGAGTCTGGTACCTGGCCACACAGCGCAACCAACTGGACAACCTATTTGCCGCGATGGCCGCGTACAACGGAGGGCCGGGCAACGCAGCGATGTGGTGGGAGCAGGCAAACGGCGATGAGGACCTCTTCGCCGAGTTGATCGGCTATCACGAGACCCGGCTCTACGTCCGGCTGATCCGGGAACACTATGCCAAATATGCCTGGCTCCACGGCGAACTGGAGATGCCGGTGACGGCAGCTCCGACCCCGACCCCAACGCCCTCGCCGACGGCGACACCCAACGGAGAGTAACTGTTTGAGGAATCGCCTGCCGGTCGGTCAGTCTTCCGGGGTCAACGGGCGCTTATTGGGCATGCCCGGACGACGCGGGTACTCCTCAGGGGTCGCTCGAATTTTGTCGATCACGACCAGGTAACGCGTCTCGGCCAATCCCCGCAGCTCAACGGGGACCAGTCGGCGGACGCGTCCGCCCAGACGCTCGATCGTCCACTCACTGCGCTGGACCTCCGCCGGCGCGGATTCACCCTTCTGGGAGAGGACACGCCCCCCAACCGTCACCAGCGGGAGCAGATACTCCGACAGAATCGTCAAATCCGCGACCGCCCGTCCAAATGCCCAGTGGTAGCGCTCACGGTGCCGGGGATCCTGGCCCAGGGTCTCGGCACGCCCGTGGAGCACCGTGACGTCCGGCAACGCCAAAGCCTCCACCAGATGCCTCAAAAAGCGCGTCTTCTTCGCCCGCGCATCGAGCAGGGTCAATTGGATGCCCGGGCAGAGGATCTTGAGCGGAACACCCGGAAACCCCGCGCCGGTGCCCACGTCGATAACCCGCCGACCGGAGAGCCGGTCATCCGGCCCCATCGCCTTGAGACACGACAGAGAATCGAGGAAATGGCGCACTTGAATGCCTACGTCGTCGGTGATTGCAGTGAGGTTAAAGCGTTGGTTCCACTGGATGAGGATCTCCTGGTAGGTACGAAACGCTTCCAGGTGATGCGGCTGCAATCGAATCCCTAGATCTTCTGCACCGGCGATGAGATATTCCACAGCTATCCTTTCGTCCCTTGAGAAACAGACAGTCGATACGGTCGTCACCTCCTCATTATACCAGAA
>CAYMAQ010000097.1:0-13299 GCA_964388385.1 uncultured Anaerolineales bacterium
CGACGGGATGATGGTAGACCCGGTGGTTCTTGTACATCTCCCCATTGAGATTCTCCAGGTCGCGCCGCATCTGCACCGCCGTCTCGGCGACCTGGGTCATGTCGATATGCTGGAAACCGTGCTCCTGGGCTGTCTTCTCCATCTCGGCGTAGAGGAGCGCATTGCCCCCGACGCCCTGGAACTCCGGGATCATCCCGGCGCCGTTGCATGCCATCCAGTGGGTCCGCTTCATCTCCAGCAAGAGATCGGCGAGGGCCCACGGCGTGAGCCGCCCGTTGGCCCGCTGCAGGGCCGCGGAGACGTCGGGGAACCCTAACAGAAAGCCCACGATCTCCTCCCCGTGAAAGATCATCTTGACCAGGCTGGGTTGGGTCAGCCCGATCGCGTTCTCCATCACGAACTGGGCGCCGGCGGCGGTCAGGGGGGCGAACTCCCAATTGTCCTGGAAGGCGCGGTTGTACGCATTTCTAAAAGGGACGGCCAGCGCCTTGATCTCACGGCGGTTGTTGAAGCGCCGGACCTCCAGCGAGCCCCGCTCCTTCACCCGGTCCACGATGCGGTGGATGCGCTCCGGGAGTTCGAAGGTGTCCGTGTTGAGGTAGCAACTGACGAAGTCGACCACCTTTTCGAACCCCAACGCCTCGACGAGATCAGGATAGTAAGGATAGTTGTAGTTCATCATCGTCATCATCGGGCGGTGTTCGTAGCCGTCGACCAGCAGGCCGTACCCGTCCAGGACCCCAAAGCCCTTGGGCCCGACCAGGTCGTCGAGATTCCGGGCCTCGGCCCACTCATAGACCCGCTGAAAGAGCGCCGCTGCGACGTCCAGATCCTCCACGCACTCGAAGAGATAGAAATTCGCTTTGCGGGTCCCATGGTGCTCATTATAAGGGCGGTTCTCCAGCGCAGCGATCCGCCCCACGACTTCATCGCCGCGCTCGACGATGAAGAAGTCGGCGTCGGAATGCTCGTAGAAGGGGTGCTTATCCGGATTGAGCATCACCGCAATGTCGGTGCGGAGGGGCGGCACCCATTTCGGGTGGTTTTTATACAGCCGGTAGGGCAGATCGATAAAGCGCTTGACCTGCCGCCGATCGTGAACGTTGATCTGGATGACGTCGAGCATCCCTGCCTCCTTGGTGCGTTTATGTAAGAATTCGGCGGTGATCCGCCGACTGATCGATGAATCCGGGCCGACCCGCGTGCTCATCGCCCGGTTGGGTACGGTGGCCTGCAGTCAGGTCGGTCACAGGGAGAGTCGGGCGTCCCGGCGCACGCGAAGATTGTCCTGACCGACGAGGGACATAATCTGCTTGCGGAGCGACGGGGTGTTCCGGGTGCGCTCGTTGGGGAACTCGAGCTCCACCTTGCGGCGCCCACTCCCTTCGAGCACCACCACGAATGGGTCCTCACCGCGCTCACTCTGCAGCAGGGTGTGCAGCTCGGCAAGGGTCTTGAAGTCCCTCTCATTGTTGCCCGATCGCTCGAGCGTGATGTAGAGCGTCAGGGGTTGGGGGACGAGTCCCGGTAGGTCGATCGCCTCGTCATCTCCCTCGAAAGCTTTGGCTGCGTCGCCGTTATCCATAGGGTCGTGGTCACGGCCATTGCCTGCGCTATTGCCGTTGCTCCCGTTCCCATTGCCTTTGGAACCGTTCGGTCCCTCGGTCCGCTGGGATGCTGCCTGGGCGTGGGCGGCAGGCGGCGGCTGCGAATCGGATGCCGGCGTCTCGGCCGAGTCCTCGACCGTCTCGGAGGGTTCCGCGTAGAAAGGCGGTCGGTTCTCCCTCACATTCAAGCCCGGAGGTCCCTCAAAAGCCGGCCGTCCTCCCGGGGTGCCGGACCCGTTGGTTCCATTGGCGGGCCGCAGGATCTCGTGCGGTTCCTTGAACCAGTTCGCCAGCAGGGAGTGGTCGTCCCGGTTGGGGTTGTCGTCGAGTTTGCCGTTCAGGACGAGCACGCGGTCCTCGACCAGGAGGCGGCGGAAGCGCTCGAAGGCGTGGGGGAAGACTACCACATCGATCGTCCCGTCCGGTCCTTCCATCGTCACGAAAGCCATGGGGTCGCCTTTCTTCGTCTGGATCTGGCGGACCCGCTGAATCATCCCCAGGACGGTCAGAACCTGTCCCGGTGACTCGTTGCTGATCTGTCCGATGGTGGTGCTGACCAGTTCGTCCCGCAGGAGGTCCCGCTCCTGATCCAGGAGGGGATGCCTGGAGAGATAGGTGCCCACCAGCTCCTTCTCCCATTCCAGCATCTGGCGATCCGGGATGGGCGGGACGAAGGTCGGGGGTTGGATCTTCTGCTCCATCCCCTCAAAGCTGTCGAAGAGCGAGAACTGGCCGATCTCGCGCGCCTCGTGGGTCTTAGCGCTGGACGCCAGGAGTTGGTCCACCACCGTCAGCAGCGCGGGACGCTCCCCGAAGTCGTCCAGCGCCCCCGCCTGGATGAGGCATTCGATCGTCTTGCGGTTGAGCTTCCGCAGGTCGACGCGGTCGGCGAAGTCGTCCAGGGACTCGAACGGGCCGTTCGCTTCCCGTTCCGCCACGATCAGCGCCATCGCGCCGTCGCTGACGTTTTTGATGGCGCCCAACCCGATGCGGATAAAGCGTGGCGCCTCGCCATCGGCCGGGTCGTCCCGGTGCTCGATGGTGAACTCCACGTTCGACCGGTTGATGGACGGGCGCACGACCTCGATATCGCTCCGGCGGGCGTCGGTGATCAGCGTCCCGAGCTTCTCCGTGTTGTGCTGCTCGGTCGTCATCAGGCCCGTCATAAACTCAAGTTCGTAGTGGGCCTTGAGGTAGGCGGTCTGGGCCGTGATCACCGCGTAGTCGGTGGCGTGGGCCCGGTTGAAGCCGTAGCGGGCGAAGAACTCGATGTCTCCCCAGACCTGACCGGCGATCTCGGGGGCGATCCCCTTCTTGGTCGCGCCTTCGAGGAACATCTTCTTGTGCATGTTCATCAGCTTTTTCTTCTTCTTCGCCACGGCCTTGCGAATCCGGTCGGCGCGGCCCGGATTGTAATCGGCCATCGCCACCGCGATCTGCATAATCTGCTCCTGGTAGACGATGATCCCGTAGGTGTCGTCCAGGATGTCGGCCAGGATCGGGTGGTGGTACGCGACCTCCTCATCCCCGTGCATCCGGCGGATGTAGGCCGGGATGTTGTCCATCGGACCGGGCCGGTAGAGCGCCAGGACTGCGATGATGTGCTGGAATTGCTCCGGTCTCATATCCCGGAGCGTCCGGCGCATCCCGGCGCCCTCGACCTGGAAGATGCCGGTCGTTTCCCCGGTCGCCAGCAGGTCGTAGAGTTTCTTGACCTTCTTGTCCTTCTCCGGGTCGTCCGGCACGCGGTAGTAAGGGATAGTGTGGGGATTGAGCTTGACGTCGTGCTCTCTCTCGATCCACTCGCACGTCTTGCGCATGTGGGTGAGGGTGCGGAGCCCCAGGAAGTCCACTTTGAGCATCCCCATCGCATCCACGATCTCCATCGGCCACTGTGAAACCCGGTCGACGGGGCTGTCCTCCACGTCACTTTTCGTGGGCCGGTTGAGCGGCAGGTACTCGGTCAGCGGCTTGTCGGAGACGATGATGCCGGCTGCGTGGGTGCTGGCGTGCCGCGTGACGCCCTCCACCTGCTTCGCCGTCTCCAGCAGAGTCTTGATATAGGGCGTCTCGTTGTAGAACTCTTTCAACTCCGGCACCGTGTCCAGCGCCTGCTGGATGGAGACCGGCTTGCCGGGCACGTTAGGCACCATGCGTGCGACCCGGTCGACCTCACCCAGGGGAATGTCGAGGGCCCGCCCGACGTCCCGGATAGCGGCCCGGGCGCCCAGCGTTCCGAAGGTGATGATGGCCGAGACGTGATCGGCGCCGTAGCGGTCCTTCGTATACGCGATCAGCTCCTCGCGGCGGTCGTCGGGATAGTCCAGGTCGATATCGGGCATGTTCACGCGGCTGGGGTTCAGGAAGCGCTCGAACATCAGGCGGTTGCGGAAGGGATCGACGTTGGTGATGCCCAGGGTGTAGGCGACCACGCTGCCGGCGCCCGATCCGCGGACGTTCCACCAGATATCCCGCTCCCGGGACGCCTCACACAGGTCCCAGACGATGAGGAAGTAGTCGTCGAAGCCCATCTCGTGGATGATGCCCAGCTCGTACTCCAGCCGCTTCACGTACTCGGGTTTGTCGGCGTCCTCGCCGTAGCGCCAGACCATCCCCTCGTCGCAGAGGTGGCGCAGGTACGTCTCCGAGGACTCGTAGTCCTCGGGCGCGGGGAATTTGGGCAGGTGATAGGGCGGGGCGAACTGCAGCTCCACCTCGCACTGCTCGGCGATCTTGACCGTGTTCTCCAGCGCGTCCGGCACCTCCTCGCCGAAGATTTTCCACATCTCCTCGGGAGAGCGCATATAGTAGGACTCGTTGTTCATCCGCATGCGATTCGGTTCGTTGACCGTCTTGCCCGTGCCGATACAGAGGAGCACGTCGTGGGCCTCCGACTCCTCCTTGCGGGTGTAGTGAATATCGTTGGTCGCGACCAGGGGCACGTCCATCTCCCGGGCCAGTTCGATCACCTTGCGGTAGGTCGGGTCGAACTCGGGCATGTTGTGCTCCTGCAGCTCCAGGTAGAACCGATCGGGGAAGTGGGTCTGATACCAGCGCACTGCCTCGCGCGCCTTGTCCATCTGCCCCTGGTGGATCAACTGCGGCACCTCGCCCTGCACGCACGCCGAGAGGACGATGACGCCCTCGCTGTGCTCGGCAAGCGCCTCTTTATCGATGCGCGGTTTGTAGTAGAAACCCTCGAGCTGTGCGATGCTCGCCAGCTTCAGGAGGTTCTTGTATCCGGCTTGATTCTGGGCCAGAAGCACCAGGTGATAGGCCTTGGCCTCCGAGCGATCCTTGCGGTGGCGCGACGTGTGGGCCAGGTACGTCTCGATCCCGATGATCGGCTTGATGCCGGCGTTCTTGCACGCCTGGTAGAAGTCGACTGCGCCGTACATCACGCCGTGGTCGGTGATCGCCAGGGCGGGCATCCCGAGATCCGCCGCGTGCTGGGCCAGGTCTGAGCATTTGCTCAGGCCGTCGAGCAGCGAGAACTCGGTGTGTGTGTGCAGATGGACGAAATCCGGCATAGCATCCTCCAACTTGATGAAATCGACGTGGTCAGTGTCAGCCCTTGGTTGTGAAAATATGTCCCACTCCGGAACGCGCAGAGGCGGTTCGACGGGTTGCCTGGTACCCTGATTATAGGTGAGGTGGGCCAGCTTGGCAATCCAGAGTTAGGGAATATAGTAGGTAGACGTAGAAGGCGCAATCAGGATAGGAGGACAAAACCATGGATATCGTAAGGCTTGGACTGTCGGGATTGAAAGTCTCCAAAATCTGCCTGGGGACGATGACCTTTGGCGCGGGCGCCGATGAGGCGATGTCCCGCACCATTATGGATCGCTTTTTTGAGCTGGGCGGCACTTTTCTCGACACGGCTAACGTCTACAATAATGGGGTCTCCGAGGAGATCGTCGGGCGCTGGATCAAGGACCGCGGCCTTCGGGATAGGGTCGTCCTGGCGACGAAGGTCTACGGCGCGACGGGCGAGGGGCCCAACGAGCGCGGGCTCTCACGCATCAATATCCAGCGCGCGGTGGGGGCCAGCCTCGAGCGGCTTCAGACCGACGTGATCGATCTCTATCAGATTCACCGCTGGGACACGGAGTCGGAGCCCGCGGAGACGATGGAGGCGCTCAACGACCTGGTGCGCCAGGGCAAGGTGCGGTATATCGGCTGCTCGAATCTGCGGGCCTGGCAGTTGAGCGAGTATCTCCAGATCGCCGAGGAGAACCATGGGTCCCGGTTTGTGAGCATTCAGCCGCTCTACAGCGCGCTGAACCGCAGCATCGAGAACGAGATTCTGCCGTACAGCGCCCGGGAGGGCATCGGCGTGATCCCCTACAACCCGCTGGCGGGGGGCGTCCTGACCGGCAAGTATAAGCGTGGGGAGCCGCTGCCCGAGGACACGCGGCTGAGCGATACGCAAGCTTACCGCGATCGCTACTACACCGACCGCACGTTCGACATCGTCGAGCGTTTCGTCGACGCCGCAGACGAGCACGGCGTCACGCCGGCGCAGTTGTCACTCGCCTGGGTGCTCGGCGATCCGCGGATCACCAGCCCGATCATCGGCGCGCGCACGCTGGATCAGCTCAACGACACCCTGGGACGCCTCGATTTCGTGCTCTCGCCCGAGGAGCGTGAGGCAATTCCCGCCGTGCGGCCCGGACGATGGGTGGGCAAGGACCCCGTCTACGACCGCTTCAATTAGATAGGAGCCAGGTGCCGGGGATGTCGGCATCCCCGGCACCTTCACGGCACTCTGGTCTGTAGAAACGACGATGAATACACCTGCGATTCACCACTCCCTCCGGACACTTGGCGCGCGAATCACGCACTGGGTGCGTGAGATCGGCCTCGGTTGGATTCCTATCGGGACCTTCTTCATCCTCGCGCTGATCGTGAGCGAGGTCAACCCGCTCTTCGAGGCGACGGATGAGCTGCGTCACTACCGCTACGTACGGCTGTTGGTCACCGAGCGGCGGCTTCCCGTCCAGGGGGAGGCGGCGGCGCGGATGCAGGGCCACCACCCCCCGCTTTTCTACGCGGTTGGCGCGCTGTTGACCGGTTGGATCCCTTCGGAGCACGATGCGAGCTTTACGCAACCCACCAATTCCTTCTGGGGATACCGTCACTGGGAGCGGGGCGTCGATAACAAGCTCCAGTATATGCACTCGCCGGCCGAGCGCTTTCCGTACCGGGCGGGGTACTCGGCGACGGTCGCCGTCCGTTGGGTCAACGTGTTGATCGGGACGGCGACGGTGATGCTCACGTACCGCTGGGCGCGGCATCTCTGGCCCCGCGCCCCGGGGATGGCGCTCGCGGCTGCGTCCCTGGTGGCCTTCAATCCTCAGTTTATCTATCTCAGCGCGGCGATCAACAACGATATCCTGGCGGCCCTGATGGGGACGTCGGTGTTGGTGCTCGGTACGCAGATCGTGCGCAGGGGCGCGACACGGCGCCGGTGCATGCTTATGGGTGCGGCCTATGGATTGGCGCTCCTGACCAAACTGCACCTGGTGGTGTTGGGCCCGGTGATCGTCGCCGCTCGAATGGCGGTGCGCCGCACCGAGGGGGATCAAGGGCAGGGAACCCTCGCCCCCTTCGTTCGCGATCTGGCGCTGATCTTCGGGATTGCGGCGGCGCTCGCCGGATGGTGGTTCGTGCGGAACTGGCGTCTCTACGGGGATCCCACTGGGATGGCCCAGCTCAATGCGATGTGGGCCGGTCGATCTGCAAAAGGGCACCTTTGGGCGCTCCTCCAGGGGGTCCCTTACCTTTGGAGCAGTTTCTGGGGGCGGTTTGGCTACGGTCAGATCCCCCTGCCAGCTGCTGCTACCGATGCGCTTCTTGTCATCTGCGTGCTCGGCCTGATGGGATGGCTGCGGGCTCTATGGGCCTACGTTCTGAAACGGCATTCCCAGGATCGGATCTTCGTCGAAGAGATTCCGTCCACCCTATCCGCGCCGAGGAAGGGCGCGGCCCTCTACGGATTGTTGGCGCTGGCCCTGCTGCTCTTTGTGGGCGTCGTGGGTTACTATATCCTGATCCAGCCGGCCGGTGCGATGGGCCGCTTCCTCTTTCCGGTGCTTCCGGCAGCGGCCTTGCTCTTGGTGGGCGGGCTCGAGGCGCTTAACCGCCGCCGGGTGGTCTGGCTCGGAGCGTCCTTGACGGCGGGCATGGGCCTCTTTGCCCTCTACGCCCTGGGCGGGGTGCTTTGGCCCGCCGTCTGCTATCCCCCTGCCCTATCCGGGACTGTATCCTCGACGTTCGAGGCCGACGTCGGTGGCGTGGCCCGGGTGCTGGACGTGGCGGTCGAACCCGAACGGGTGAGGCCCGGCGAGTCGGTCCTTGTCCGGGTCATCTGGCAGCCCCTCCATCCGACGAACGAGCCGCTGACCGTCTTTGTCCACCTGGTCGACGATGCCGGGGTCATACTGGCACAGCGCGACACCTGGCCCGGTCTGGGACGGACGACGACGACGCATTGGATCCCGGGCCGCGTCTTCGAGGACGTCTATCGCCTCGACGTGCCGGACGCGGTCTACCGGCCGAATCATGCGACCGTTCGGTTGGGCTTGGACAGTCCTGCGGTGGGACGACTCCCCATCGCGGTCCGGGGGAGCGCGGTGTCCGTCGTCGACGCGCTTGAGACTGGAAGCGTGGAGATTTTGGGAGAGGAGACCGGCATCCCAAATCCGTTGGACGTCAACTTCGGCAGCCAGATTGCCCTGGTGGGCTATGCGCTCGAACCGCGCGTGCTGAAGCCGGGGGAGACCACCGAGCTGACGCTCTATTGGCAGGTGATCGGCGACCTGGATGCGGACTATCAGGTCTTCGCCCAGGTCTGGGACGCCGAATTCAACGTCTGGGGGAGCCGCGACGGCGGAAATCCGGGTTGGGCCGACCGGGAGGTGATCAGCGAGACCCGGACGATCACCCTGATCCCCGAGACGCCACCGGGCACCTATCCGGTGCAGGTGGGCCTCTTCGACGGGGGGCGCCGTCTCTCCCGGATTGCCCCGGATGGGCGCCTCCTGGACGACCGGATGGCCCTGGGGCCGATCCAGGTGCTCCCGCCGGAGTGAGGGGGAACGGCAACCGCCGGCTTTCGCACTTCTGTATTTCCGTCTATAATAGGGATGAAAGATAAGTGGTATGGTGTTCATTCCTATTCATCTCTCACTATCAAGGAGGGGCAAGATGCTGGATCGGATTATCAGAGTCTTTAAATTGGATCGTGAGGTCTTTGCCGAGGTGGAGCACGATGCGTCGGCGACCAGTCAGGCGGCGATCGTCATCGCCATCGTTGCAGCGCTCTCGACGGTGGGAAGCATCCTGCAGATGCTTTTCTCGCTTGTAATGGGGGGCGGCGCGCAGGCATTTGGGTCCGCACTGCTCGGCATCGTCGTGACGTTCATCATGGCCTTCGTAAGTTGGGCGATCTGGTCCTTCGTCACCTACATCGTGGGGACGCAGCTCTTCAAGGGGGAAGCGACCTTCCAGGAGATGCTGCGGGTCATCGGTTTCGCCTCCGCCCCTCGCATGCTGGGTATCATTCCGTGTGTTGGCCGCCCTGTCGGGGGGATTTGGGCGTTGATTGCAAGCTATTTCGCAATCAAAGAGGGCCTGGATCTCGATGATACCGGCACGATCGTGACGATCCTGGTCGGCTGGTTGGTCACGATGATTATCGGCTTCCTGGTTGGGCTCGTAACCGGTGTGGGCGCTGTGGGCCTCGGAGCCCTGACCTCCGCGCTGCAGTAGACCTTTATCCTCTGAGCGGTAAACGTCATTTCGGACCGGCATGCTTCGGCGTGCCGGTCTTGTTTTTGGAGGCTCGATAATTAACTAGATGATCTTGACAAAAAAGCAGAGTCACCTATACTCTAATCGGGTTCAACATCGTAAAGAGGAGCGAGGTGGATGACGCTAGAAATTCGCGATTTGCACGTCGTGGTTGATGGAAGTGAGATCCTCAAGGGCGTGGATCTGACCATTGATCGCGGGGAGATTCACGCGTTGATGGGGCCGAATGGGTCGGGGAAGAGCACCCTTTCCTATGCGTTGATGGGGCATCCCAACTATGAGGTCGTGCAGGGTGAGGTTCTATTGGACGGCGACGATCTATTGGAGATGGAGCCCAACGAGCGCGCCCGTCACGGCCTCTTCCTCGCGATGCAGTATCCGGTCGCCGTCTCCGGCGTGACGCTCCACTCTTTCCTTCACGCGGCGGTCAGTGCGGTGCGTGGGTACGGGGATAAGCCCGGGGAGGCGACCCGGGGCCGGCTCAACGCGAATCTGATGCCCCTCCGGGAGTTCCGCCAGGAGGTCAACGAGAAGCTGGATCTTCTGGAGATGGATTCCGCGTTTCTGCGTCGGTATCTGAATGAGGGGTTCTCGGGCGGCGAGAAGAAGCGCGCCGAGATCCTCCAGATGGCGATGCTGAGGCCGAAGTATTCGATCCTGGATGAGACCGACTCGGGCCTCGACATCGATGCTCTGCGGATCGTCTCGCAGGGGATCAACGCCCTGCACGAGGATCTCGATATGGGGATCCTGATCATCACCCATTACCAGCGCATCCTCAATTATATTCACCCCGATATCGTCCACGTCTTCTTCGATGGGCGGATCGTCAAGACCGGTGGGGCGAAATTGGTGGACGTCCTGGAGGAGCGGGGGTACGATTGGATCCGGCAGGAAGTTGGGATTGAGGCTTGAGGCGTTGCGTGTCTGCCGGTTGGACCGCGAGAATGAAGGTGGGCCATTGTGGCTGTCGATCATAGTGAATTAAAGGATATCAAGCAGCAGGAGCAGTACGATTTCACCACCGAGATTGATTACGCCCATCGCACGCGGCGTGGTATCGGTGAGGACGTCGTGCGGGAGATTTCGGCGTTGAAGAACGAGCCGGAATGGATGCTGGCATTCAGGCTCGAGGCGCTGGAGACGTTCCTGGAGATGCCCATGCCCGAGTGGGGGGTGGATCTGGGCGCGTTGGATTTCGAGGAGTTCTACTATTTTATGCGCGCCGCGCCGACGAAGAGCCGCGTGTGGGATGACGTGCCGGATGCCATCAAGGACACCTTCGACCGCCTGGGCATCCCGGAGGCCGAGCGTAAATATCTCGCCGGCGTCGAGACCCAGATGGATTCCGAGTCCGTCTACAGCTCTCTGAAAGAGGAGTGGGAACGTCACGGAATCATCTTTGTCGATATGGACACCGCCGTGCAGGAGTATCCCGATCTCGTGCGGGAGCATATCAGCACCGCCGTGCCCATCGGAGACAACAAGTTCGCCGCGCTCAACAGCGCGTTCTGGTCCGGTGGCAGTTTCGTCTACGTGCCCCCGGACGTCGATGTTCAGATTCCGCTGCAGGCTTACTTCCGGATCAACGCGCAGAGCCTGGGTCAGTTCGAACGGACGATCATCATCGCCGACGAGGGGAGCAACGTCCACTATATCGAGGGGTGCACGGCGCCGCAGTACACCGAAGCTGCCCTGCACACCGGCGTGATTGAGATCTTTGTGAAGGAAGGCGCCCACGCCCGGTATACGACCATCCAGAACTGGTCGCGTAACGTCTATAACCTGGTGACCCAGCGGGCTATCGTCGAGGCCGAGGGGCTGATGGAATGGGTGGACGGCAACCTGGGCAGTGGGGTGACGATGAAGTATCCCGCGGTGATCCTCAAGGGCCGCCGTGCCCGTGGGGAGGTGCTCTCGATCGCGTTTGCCGGCGACGGGCAGCACTATGACGCCGGCGCGAAGGCGATCCATCTCGCGCCGGATACGAGTTCGTTGATCAACTCGAAGTCCATCAGCAAGGGCGACGGTCGCTCGGGTTTCCGCGGACTCGTGCGGGTGACGCCGGGTGCGGAGCGCGCCCAGTCCAAGGTCGTCTGCGATGCGCTGCTGCTCGATCCCACCTCCCGGTCCGATACCTACCCGTATATCGACGTGGCAGAGGATCACGCGAAGGTGGAGCACGAAGCGACGGTGAGCAAGGTCAGCGAGGATCAGCTCTTTTATCTGATGAGCCGGGGACTGAGTGAGGCGCAGGCGTCGGCCATTATCGTCAATGGGTTCCTGGAGCCCTTCGTCAAAGAGCTCCCCATGGAGTACGCGGTGGAGCTCAACCGGCTGATCCAGCTCCAGATGGAGGGATCGGTCGGTTGAGTATTGAGGTGTGTGATCATGGGACGATGGGTTTTCGTGTGAGTACGGGGAGGGTTGATGCAGAAACAGGCTAGGATTGAGAGATCCGTGGATACGCCGTCGGTGTCGGAGGGGCGCGTCCTCAAACCGGGGCCGGAGGCGGTCGATATGCTTGCGGAGCTCTACGACGAGCCGGCCTGGATGGTCGAAGCCCGGCACGATGCGCTCGAGCTCTATCAGGAGATGCCGCTGCCCGCGCAGACCGAGGAGGCGTGGCGGCGCACGCCCCTGGAAAAATACCCTCTGGACTCCACGCGCCTGGTCTTTTCCCCGCAGGAATTGGACGGCATCTACGATATTCCCCCCTGTTGGAGCTATGCGCTGGCACCGGTCGAGCAGGTCTCCGGCGTGCTGGTGCACTGCAACAGCGCGCACGCCTACGCGACGATGCGCCGCGACGACGCGATGAACGGTGTGATCTTCGACGATCTTCACCGCGCCCTGCGGGATCACGGTGAGCTTATTCGGAAGTATTGGATGCGCGGGGCGACGACGCGTCCCGATTTCAACAAATTCACGGCGTTGAACACGGCTCTCTGGCATGGGGGCACCTTTGTCCACGTGCCGGAGAAGGTGCGGGTCGCCCGCCCGCTTCACTCCCTGGTCGCGCACGATGCCCAGAGCGGGACGGGGCTACACCACACCCTGGTGATCGCGGAGAAGGGCAGCCGCGTGACCCTGATCCAGGATCGGGTCTCCCGGGAGCGTCAGGATGAGCTCAACGCCGAAGTGGTGGAGATCTACGCCGACGAGGACGCCTGGGTGCGGTACGTCACTCTCCAACATTGGGGAAACCGGCGCTATTCGGTCTCCGTCCAGGACGCGCAGCTCCAGCGGGGTGCCAACCTCCTCTGGGTCAGCGGCTCGATGGGCGGGCAGATGACGAAGGACTTCATGCGCAGCGACCTGCGCGCGCGCGAGGCCCGCTCGACGATGTACGGGTTCAGCTTTATGCGGGCAGGGCAGCACCTCGATCAGAGCACATACCAGCATCATCAGGCGCCGCAGACGTACAGTGACCTGCTTTTCCGCAACGTGCTGCGCGATCGCGCCCGAAGCATCTTCTACGGGATGATTCGTGTGGAGTCGGAGGCGGGCGGGAACACCCAGGGGTATCAGGCCAATAACAACATAGTGTTCGACGATGCCCGGGCCCACGCGATTCCCGGCCTGGAGATCCTCGCCGATGACGTGCGCTGCAGTCACGGCGCCACCGTCTCGCGGGTCGATCCCGAGCAGCGCTTCTACCTGCAGGCGCGTGGCATTCCCCGCCCCGATGCGGAGCGGCTGGTCGTGCAGGGCTTTATCCGTCCGGTGGTGGAGCGCGTGCCGCTGGCCCACATGCGGCAGCGGTTGGAGGACGAGATTATCCGGCGCTTCTGGGAGTGACCGGGTGTCGTAGATGCCTTCGTCACTGCGTAACAAATTACGGGTGGGGCCTTGTCCCCACCTTTGTTTGTTATAG
>CAYMAQ010000098.1:0-6417 GCA_964388385.1 uncultured Anaerolineales bacterium
GGCAAGTGGCACCTGGGACTCGCCGAAGGCAGCCGCCCGGAGGCTCAGGGGTTCGATACCTGGTTTGGGTTTATGGCGGGATGTGTCGACTATTTCTCGCACATCTTCTACTGGGGTATGAACCGTGGCGGGCCGGGCAACGACCCGACTCACGATTTGTGGGACGAGGGTGAGGAGTCCTGGGAATACAACGGGGAGTACTTCACCGAGCTGATGACCCGCAAGGCCGTCGAGTATATCCGCGAAGCGGCCCAAGAGGATGCTCCGTTTTTCACCTACGTGGCCTACAACGCGCCGCACTATCCGATGCACGCGCCGAAGAAGTATATGGATCGATTCCCGGACCTCCCGTGGGACCGCCAGATTATGGCGGCGATGTTGAGCGCGGTGGACGACGGGGTCGGGGCCATCATGGATGAGCTGGACCGGCAGGGCGTGCGGGAGAACACGTTGGTGGTCTTTGTGTCCGACAACGGCCCCTCGCGGGAGACCCGCAACTGGCTCGATGGGACGCAGGATCCGTACTACGGGGGGACCGCGGGTAAGCTCAAGGGGCACAAGTTCAGCCTCTATGAGGGCGGAATCCGCGTGCCGGGCATCGTGACGTGGCCCGAGAAGATCGAGGGGGGGCAGGTGGTGGACGATCCCGCCGCGGCGATGGACGTCCTCCCCACGGTGCTCCAGGCTGCCGGTGGCAACCCCGCCGATTACGAGCTGGATGGGGTGGATCTGCTGCCCTGGCTGGCGGAAGGGGATGCGGCGCCGGAGCGGACGTTCTTCTGGGAGATGAGCCAACAGACCGCGGTACGGCGCGGGCCGTGGAAGTTGGTGCTCAATGGTGTCCTGGTTGAGGGCACCGAGCCCGAGGACGACGTTCACCTGGCAAATCTCGAAGAGGATCTGGGCGAGCGGGAGAATCTGATCGACGTCTATCCCGATCTGACGGCGGAACTCAAAGCCGAAGCGGAGGCGTGGCGGGATGGGATTGAAGTCCGGTGGGAGACCGAATGGAAGCCGATCATCAACGGGACCACCGGCTTCCCGACGGGTGAGATCGAGGAGTAAGGATCCATATGGAGATAACGTTGGCATACGGGCGGGATGGATTGGTGATAACGCTGCCGGACGAAGCGCCGGTGACGGTGATCGAGCCCCAGTACGTACCGGGGTTGTCGGACGAACAGTCCGCGATTCAAGACGCCCTGCGGGCTCCCATCGGATCGCCGCCGCTCCGCGATCGGGTCGGACCGGGCGACACCGTGGCGGTGATTTTCAGCGACCTGACACGCCCGATGCCCAACGACCGGGTGCTCCCCCCGCTGCTTCAGGCATTGACGGATGCGGGCGTCCCGGACGAGCAGGTCGTGCTGCTTAACGCGCTGGGCACCCATCGACCCCAGACTGAGTCGGAGTTGGCCTCGATGTTAGGCGCCGAGGTCACCGACCGGTTCCGGGTTGTCCAGCATGACGCCTGGGACGCGGCCAATCTGGTCGGGGTGGCGCGCAACCGGGCCGGTCGGATGGTGCGGGTGAACCGGGCCTATATCGAGGCGTCGGTCCGGATTCTGACCGGGTTTGTGGAGCCGCATTTCTTCGCGGGGTTCAGCGGCGGGCCGAAAGCGGTGCTGCCCGGCGTCGCCGACGTCGATGCGATCCTGGACAATCACGGGGCCGCGATGCTGAGGCATCCCGGCGCGACCTGGGCGACGACGGAGGGGAACCCGCTCTGGGAGGAGATCCGGGACGTGGTGCAGGCGACCCAGCCGACCTTCTTGCTCAACGTTGCGCTCAACCGGGACCGGGCGATCACCGGGGTCTTCGCCGGTGCGGTGGGACCGGCCCATCGGGCGGCGGTCGCTTTTGTGCGCGAGCGGGCGATGCAGCCCGTGGATGGCCTCTTTGACATCGTGATCGCGTCCAACAGCGGCTATCCCCTGGATCTGAATCTCTATCAGGCGGTCAAAGGGATGTCGGCGGCGGCGCAGATTGTCAAGCCCGGCGGCGATATCATCATCGCGGCGGAATGTTGGGACGGATTGCCGGATTACGGGGAGTACGGGCGGCTGCTGCGTGAGGCCGACTCGGTGGAGGATCTGCTGGCGACGATCCTGACGCCCGGCTTCCGCTGCCACGATCAGTGGGAGGCACAGATCCAGGCGCAGATCCAGCAGCGGGCGCGGGTGCACGTCTACGCAGATGGGCTGGATGACGATCAGTTGCGCGAGGCGATGGTCGAACCGGTGGATACGATCGAGGCGACGGTAGCCTCACTTCGCCGGGACAATCCGGCGGCGACGATTGCGGTGCTGCCGGAGGGGCCGCAGACGGTACCGTTCGTGCGGGGGGCCGAAGCCTGAGCATCCAGGCTCAGGCTTCCCAGTTCCAGAACCCGTAGGCCAGGGCCTTCCACCGGCCCCAATGGGCGAAGGCGCCTTTTGTCCCTGGGTCGATGCGTGCGCTCTCAGTTCCACGGGAGTTGGTCGCGGATATGCCAGTAGACCTCTGGGGGTTCGACATAGTCGGCCAGGGCAGCGGCGGCCTCCTGATCCCAGGCGACGTCGACAGCTTTGAGATTTGAGACCAGATGGGTCTCTTTGGCTGCGCCACTGAGCACCAGGCTGACCCAGGGTTGATCGATGACCGCCGCAAGGGCCAAGGCATCGATGGTGGTGCGCAGCCGGTCGGCTTCCCTTTTCAAGGTTGCCATCTGATCTCGAAAGTCCGGATTGTCGTTTTTCGGCGTCAGCCGTCCGTTGGCGAGCGCCTCCTTGACGATAACCCCCATACCGGCCGCGTATGCGCTCGCCAGGGCGGGGGTCGTTGAGGGCTCCAGCAGGTTCCATGTCGCCTGAACGGTGTCGAAGAGCCGAACTCCGTCGATCGTCACCTCAAGGGCGCGCTCGATGACCTCACGCTGGTTCGGCCCGCTGACGGTCAGGCCGACAAAGGTTCCGCCAGCCCGGAGTTCGGACAGCGCCTCAAGCACGTCGGTCCGTTCCAGGACGCCGCTCTCGAGGGTGGCGGAGTGAATCTGATAGAGGTCGAGACGGTCCCCCAGGGTCTGCTGGGTCTCTCCCCACTGCCGGGTCAGGACTGCAAGGGAGTGGTCTTTCACCTCGTGCACCTCGGCGTCGACCTGCCAATCTGCCGTGTAGGTGTAACCCCACTTCGATCCGATCGTGACTTCGTCTGGTGGGGTGTCCCTTTCCGTGAGCCATCGACCGAGAAAGCGCTCCGCTTTTCCGTAGGATCGGGCGGCGTCAAAGTACCGTACGCCTCCGGCGTAAGCGACGTCGAGCATGTGGTGGGTGTGCTGTTCCATCGCCTGCACCTCGTACGTATGATCGAGGTCGTCGGCGTGATCCAGGTTGATGTAACCGGGGCGTCCCAACGCGGCCAATCCCAACCCGATGACCGATACGGGCAGATTGGTGTCCCCTAGCGTGCGTATCTCCATCGTTGATGATCCTTTCTAAAAAGCGTACGTCTTGAAAATATTCATCGACAATCTGGAGGGCCTGAAGCGCTCTGCCGGGGTGACCTTTACCTAACTCGGTGGTTCCGGGGGAACGCCCTCCGTGCTCGGACGGAATCGGAGTTTCCTCGGATCGTGGGCCTCCGTCAGGATAATAAAGGCGGATGGATCGACCGCTTGGACGAGGGTCTTCAACCGCTTTTGGAGTCTGGCGGGAAGGGCGCAGAGGAGCACGTCCCGACGCGTACCGGAGAACATTCCCCGACCCTCTAATGCGGTCGCGCTCCGGTGCAATTCGTCGATGATGCGCTGTGCGACGAGATCGGGTTTCGATGTGATGATGTGGGCGAGTTGATCGCGCCCTCGCTCGAGGGGCTGTTTGGGGCTGCGCCGGAAACCCATGGGCCGGCTGTCCTTGGTCCCATAAGGAAGTTGGATCAGCCGTATGGTGAGGGAAAGCGCCAACAAACCGAGATAAAGGGCGGCGACGCCCACGACCACCCAGGGGCCGGGAACCCACACGCTGATCGCTGCCCGCTCGACAATCTCCGAGATCGACTCAATAGGCGCCGGATGGATGCTGAGTTTCAAGAGCCAGCTGACGATCACGAGTGTGATCATCCAGATATAGTTTCGGCGATAACGGTTCGCGATACCGCGCCAGATCGGAATAAGGAACGAAGGTTCCTCCAACGTTTGGGCGAGCGCTTCTCCCCAGTCATCCGGCGGATGATAGGGCGGTGTGATCATCGTTGCGAAAAAGTCGGTCTCCATCAGGCGGACGCGATGATACCAAAGTACGTAGTAGCTGTATCGTCGGGCTTCGATCACGAGAAAAGCGAGCATCAGGAGCAGGACCAGCAGCAAAATGAAATGGGGATTCTCCGGCGCGCCGAAAGCGAAGGTCAATGCGGCGCCCGTCGTGATGACGGACCAGTTGGTGGTGGTGTCGAGCCGGCTGCGCCATAGATTGATCTTGGTCACCTCTGCGCGATAGAGATGAACCATGGCATTCGTGAAATTCCCGGCATCCAGGGTATAACCCCGGTACGACCAGACTTTCTCCGGTCCTATGCGACCGCTGGCGTCCGCGGACTGCGGTTGAGGGTGTGTCATCGCTCGAACCGCTATTCTGCCACGATGTCCGCGTAGTGGGTGATAGCCTCACGCAGAAAGGATTCGTCGAAGTCACCCGCAGGGGCCGGCGTTTCTAGGATGCGTTTGGGGATGCGGAGATCATCCAGGGCGAACCCCTCACGGTTTTTGAACGCGTACTTCAGGCGGAGCGTATCGGTGCCGAGGCGCTCGAGCGCCTCCTCGTCCCATTCAAAACCGGTGGTCGCCAGCGCATCCAGGACGGTTTCCTCATCGTAGACCTTGCGGGCGAAGAGGCAGATGACCAGGCTGGTCAGAACCTGGCGCCAGCGCTCCTCCTCAATGAGAGACTCGGCGACGCTTTCGGGTGTCAGTGGATAGCCCGCTTGCGCGGCTTGTTGATCCAGGCTGTATCCGGCGCTGTCCAAGTGGCTGTGCCGGGCGCCGGTCAGGTAGCCCAGATGACAGCCGGGGCCGGTATGGTATCCGGGCATCTCGTTTTTGCCGAAAGCAAGCGCGAAACCCTCACCGCCATAGGTGCTCGAGGCATAGTCCGTGCCCCTGGCTAAGGCCGTATAGAAATCCGTCGGCTGCGAGACAATTTTCTGGACCGCTTCGAGGTAGGGCTCGGTCTCGCCGAACCGGAGCTTCACATTGTCGGTCTCGGCCTCGGAGATCATGCCCCGCTCTAACATCTCCGTGGTCCAAGCCAAGGCCACGCCGGTGCTCATCACGTCCAGGCCCTGGACCTCAATCTCGTCCATCAGCCTGAGCATGCCCGGGATGTCGTCGATGCCCAGCATGCTGCCGGTCGCGTAGATGGGTTCGTAGTCATAACCCAGCATCAACGTCTTATAGAAATAGGGGTCGTTGGGGTAAGGGATACGGACCGCAGCCAGGTGAATGCATGCCACCGGACAGTGGGCGCACGCCACACGGCGGCCCAGGAAGTCCTCGGCGATGCGTTCCCCGGAGATCGATTCGGCGCCCTCGAAGCTTCTCGATTGGAGGTTGCGGGTGGGCAGCCCGCCAAGGGTGTTGAGAGGGATGACGTTCATCGGTGTGCCTAACTCGTGGTACTTCTGCATCAACGGCGACTCGGTCGCCGACTTGTATATTCGATCGTAAACCTCTCTGTAGGTTTTCCGGTCGTCGACCTGCAGATTACGCTTCCCCCGGACGACCAGAGCTTTGAGCCGTTTACTGCCGAAGACGGCGCCCAGGCCCAGCCGTCCGAAGTGCCGGTAGGTCTCGGTGATGACGCAGGCATAGCGCACCTGTTCCTCGCCGGCCCGTCCGATGCGCATAATTGTGCGGTACCCGCTGCCCCGCTCGCGCTTTCGGAGCACCGATCCGGTGGTGTAGCTGCTCCGCGTGCCCCATAGGGCGGCGGCATCGCGGAAGTGGACCTTATCGTCCTCGATGACGAGGTAAATGGGGCGCCGGCTCTGTCCTTGAATGACCACGGCGCCGTATCCGGCCATGCGGATACTGACCGCACTCCGTCCGCCGCAGTGGCTTTCGCCCAACTCGTCGGTGAGCGGGGACTTGAACATCGCGACGGTCTTCGAGGCCAGGGGGTAGAGGCCGGTCAGCGGGCCCACGGCGAAGATGATGGGGTTGTCCTTGCCCAAGGGGTCGGCGCTCTCGGGACAGTGTTCGTCCAACAGGCGGATAGCGACGCCGGTCCCGCCCAGCCCGGCCTCGAAGAGATCCGGTCGATTCTCAACGTGAAACTCGCGGCGGCTGAGATCGATATACAGGACACGGCTTAGCGGATCTTGGCTCAGCATAGGTTAGCTCCTTTCAATCCCTTGCGCGTAAGTGCTTTGCTTACGCATCGTAAG
>CAYMAQ010000098.1:6517-13232 GCA_964388385.1 uncultured Anaerolineales bacterium
CGTAAGTGCTTTGCTTACGCATCGTAAGACGCGGTGTGATCGATCTCTTCCAAGGCAATCACGTCGTACGGGCAGTAGTCTGCGCAGTAGCCGCAGTAGACGCAGATGCGCGGTTTATCCTGGCCCTGGTCCCAGAGCACGGCGCCGAACGGACAGGCTTCCTCGCAATTGTGGCAGCCGATGCAGCGGCTGGCCCGGAACCGGACGCCGCCCCCTTCGCGTGGGATCAGGGCGTCGGTCGGGCAAGCCCGCGCGCACGGCGGATCGGCACACGCGCGGCAGACAATGACGGTGAACCCCTTGCGGAATCCACCGGCGGAATGAACGTGGATGCGCGATTCATCGAGCCCCCCGATGCCCATTCGCCGGGTGCATGCGAACATACATGATTGGCAGCCGACGCAGTGGTCACTGTCGATCACAGAAAGTCGTTTGGCCATTTCTTTTCGCTCCTTGATGGATAGGAACTGACGCGATCCGGTGGGATTCATCCCCACCCTGAGTATACGTCAGATGGGTGATTCGCCAAGTCTTCGCAATCGGTTGGAGTATAATGACGATCAGGCGGCAGAGGATCCTAACGGAGAAAGGATAAGGTACGCGTGAACACTCTCAACTTTCCAATCATCGATTACCACGTGCACTTGAGTCAGGATTTGGGGATCGAAGAGGCGGTGGCGTTGGCGGAGGAACGCGGGATGGAATTCGGTATTGTCCAGCATCCCGGTATGGCGTACGATCTGGAGACGGATGCCGATTTGCGCCGGTACGTGGCCCGATTGCGGGCGTATCCTGTCTACGTGGGATTGCAGCCGACGCATCTCGGATGGGCCGCCCGGTTCGGTGACGGGGCGCGCGGGCAGCTCGATTACGTGTTGATGGATGCCGATACGCTCCCCTGGGAGGGTGACTATCTCTATCTTTGGTTGCACGACAATTTCATCGAGGATAGGGATGTCTTTGTCGAGCGGTATATGTCGCATATCGTCGCGATTCTCTCGAAGGAGCCGATCGACATCTTTGCCCGCCCGACGTTTCTGCCCATCAACTTCGCCCGGCACTATGACGAGATCTGGACCGAGGCACGGATGCGGCGGATCATCGATCTGGCTGTGGCCCGGGGGATCGCGCTGGAGATCGCGGAGAACGTCCGGGTGCCGAGCCTGAGATTTGTGAAGATGGCGAAGGCGGCGGGGGCCACGTTCACGTTTGGAACGAACGGTCGGAACCATAACGCCGGGAACTTTCACTACGGCTATGAGGTAGCGGAACAGGCTGGTCTGACGGCGTCGGATATGTTGACGCTGCCGAGATCGCTCGGCTGAGAGGGATGGGGATTCACGGGCGCGGTGGGCACAACCGGACCGGGATCGATATCGGTCCCGGTCCGGTCCGTGTTTGTCGGTTCAGAGGGTGACGGTCAGGGTCTCGAAGGGGGGGACGCCGAGGACGGCGGTGCGGCGTACTGGGTCCGCTTGGAGAACGGGGAAGGCCCCGCCGTCCACTTTCACTTCCTGCGGCATACGTTTGAGGCCCTGGAAGGTCAGGGCCACGTGCTCGTAAGGTGGAGTGTATGGGCCGTCCCGGTGCCAGGTCAGCGTCAGCGTCTCCTCGGTCTGGGTCAGATCGAAACGGCTCAGACGGGCCACGCCCTCGCGGTAGCCCAGCCCGGAACCCGCGTCCTCATAAAGCTCGCTGGACGCGCTTCCCGGCGCGGTCAAAGGGTAGACGCTGAGGCGCAGGAACTTATCCTTGCGGTTTTCCGTATTAGGGCCAACCTCGCCCATCGGCAGGACGGTGCCCTCGCGGATGAAGAGCGGCATCGTCTCCAGGGGCGCAACCTGCTCGAAGGGAGTTCCGCTCCGGCGCACGCGATGGGTCCAGTAATCGTACCAGGCGCCCGGCGGCAGCAGAACCTCCCGCGATTCCGCGCCGGGCCGGCCCACAGGCGCGACCAGCAGGTCGTCCCCGCAGAGGAACGCGTCCTCGACCGCCATGAGATCCTCGTTGACGGTCTCCCACCAGGGCGGTCGGACCATCGGCCATCCCCGGGTGACCATCTGCCACGTGGCGGTGTAGAGATAGGGGAGCAGCTCGTACCGGAGCTCGATGAACCGGCGCACGATGCTCAGGTAGGGCTCGCCGTAGCTCCACGGTTCCTGGTCCGGGGAGCCCTTGACGGTGTGGGCGCGGAAATAAGGCATGAAGGCAGCCATCTGCACCCAGCGGGTGTAGAGCTCGCCGTCGGCCTCCCCGGCGAATCCGCCGACGTCCGGTCCTGTGAATCCGATACCGGAAAGACCGAGTCCCACCATCATTGGGATGGTCAACCGGTACGAAGCCCACGTGGAGGCGTTGTCCGCGGTCCACGAGGTGGCGTAACGCTGGGCGCCGGCCCACCCGGCACGGGTGATCACCACGGGGCGCCGCGCCGGCTGAAGCTGCTCCAGGCCCGCCCGGGTGGCTCGCACCATCTGCATGCCGTAGAGATTGTGTGCCTCGCGGTGATCGCCGCCCCGTCCCTCCATCGCGTGCTGGGCGACGTCGGGCAGCGTACTGGCTTTCGGGGCCGCGAAGGCCGCCGGTTCGTTCATATCGTTCCAAAATCCGGTGATCCCGGCGTCTATCAGCGTTTCGTAGAGGGTGCCCCACCAATCCCGCACTTTCGGATCGGTGAAATCCGGGAAAGCGCTTGGCCCGGGCCAGACCGGCGCATGAAAGACCTGCCCGTCGGGCGTGCGGCAGAAGTACCCTCCCTCGATGCCTTCTCGATAAACGTCAAAGGCCGGGTCCTTTTTGATGCCGGGATCGATCATGCTGACCAGTTTGATGCCCCTCTTCTCCAAATCGCTCGCTAATTTGGGCAGCGTGGGGAACCGGTCGTGATCCCAGGTGAAACATCGGAACCCCTGCATATAATCGATGTCCATGTAGAGCGCGTCGCAGGGCACGTGATAGCTTTCGAAGTCCTGAGCCAGCTTGCGGATGCGGGCCTCCGACATATAGGACCAGCGGCTCTGCTGGTAGCCTAACATCCAGAGCGGTGGGAGATCGTGGCGCCCGGTCAATTCGGTGTAGCGCTCGATCAATGACGGCACGGGGCCGGTGCTGAGATAGTAGCGCAGTTCGCCGCCGGCGAATTGATGGGACGCCACATTCTCCACCGTATCCCCCAGATCGAACTCCGCGTAGTAGGGGTTCTCGTAGAAGGTCAGGTACGTGCGCCTGTTCCCGCTCGCGACCGGGACGGCGCTCACATAGACCGGGATATTGAAATTGATCGGATCATCGCCCGGCTGGTATCCGGAGGGGTCCTGATTCCAGAGAATGTGACTGCGGCCCCGCCGATTGCCGGGTGTCGTTCGCTCTCCGAGGCCGAAGATGGCCTCCGTGTCTGCCAGGGCCGTGCGGTGTCGGATCTCCCCTTTGGGCCCTTCCGCAGCGTCGAGGTCGGCCCGCAGGAGGGTGCCGTCGCTGTCCGCGATGAAGACCGCGGTGCGGTCCAGCCGGATACCGACGATCAAATCCGCTGTGACCAGACAATAGGCGCGCTCGTCCTGAATCGCCTGGAAGTCAGGGGTATCCCATGCCTCTAGCGGTTTGTTGATCGCATAGCCCACGGGCTCCGGGGGGTCAGGTGTGCAGTCAAAATGATAGCGGATGCGCAGGAGATCGGAGGTGAGGAATGCCACCTCGAGGGTGCCCCCCTTGGCGTGGACCAGGGCCCCACGCGCTGTGGGTTGGATGATCTTGACCGCTCCCAGGGTGCGCCAGCCGCCGGGCCAGGAAATTTCCGGATGTCTGAGGTTTTGAATGAACGTGCGCACGAGGTTCACGCCGCGACGGCGCGTTCCATCGCGCCGCCATGCCGCGTCCGCCCATGCTTTGCGGTAGCGGTAGACGGCGGCGGCTGCTATCGCTTCCGGTTGAATGAGTTCTATGAGCGTCGATAGACGGCTGGTCAACGTCGGCATACGTCTCTCCTTAGGATTGGCTATCAAATAACGTCCGCTCAATCAAGCTGAAAGCGGTGTGGAAAGCACCCTGAAGGCGGAAGCTATTGAGCTTTCAGCCCTTATCGGGCTCGCGGTTTCAGGTCAAACGTTCGTCTGGGTCGCTACAAACCCAGGGTCCATTTTGCCACAGTCAAATAGATGAACAAGCCGGTCGCATCCACAAGCGTGCTCATCAATGGGCCCGAGATGAGGGCTGGATCCGCGCCGATCATCGAGGCAAAGAGCGGTAGGAGCGAACCGACGGAACTGGACCAGAAGACGATGACGGCAATGGCGAGGCCGATGGTGATCCCCAATTGGAGGTTCCCTTCGAAGATCCAGGCGCGGAAAAACCCGGCGATGCCGACGAGAATCCCCAGTAGCAGGCCAACTTGGATCTCGTGCCACAGCACGTGCAGCGCGTCCTCTTTCTCCACCTCTCCCAGGCCCAGTGCTCGGATGATGGTCGAGGTCGTCTGGGATCCTGCATTGCCGCCGGTGCCGATCAAGAGCGGGATGAAGAAGGAGAGGGCGACCATCTGGCTCAGGATGTCCTCGAAGAGCTTGAGGACGTTGGTGGTGATCAGGCCGGTGACGAAGAGCAGCAGCAACCAGCCCAAACGTCTTTGGGCGATCTCCCAGGCCGAGGTATGAAGGTAGGACTTTTCCAAGGGGGACGAACCACCCAACCGCTGGATGTCCTCGGTGGCCTCTTCCTCCAGGACGTCCATGATGTCGTCGATGGTGATGACCCCTACCAGATGATTAGCGGCATCGACGACCGGCAGGGCGGTAAGGTCGTAGCGGCTCATCAACTGTGCGCACCGCTCCTGATCGGCTTCAATCGAGGCCGTGACGACGTTCCGGTCCATAATGTCGACGAGCTTTTCCTTGGGGGGCGCGCGTAAGATCTTGAGCAAGCTCACGGTGCCCCTCAGCCGGCCGTCCTTATCGACGACGAAGTAGGTCAGGTAGTCGTGTTCGGTTTCCCATTGGCGGATGGCCTCCAAGGCGCGGTCGGTCCACATCTGTTGACCCAGCGCCAGATACTCGGAGGTCATCAGGCCGCCGGCGGTCTCATCGGGGTGCAGGAGCAGGGGGCTGATCGCCTCGAAGGAGTCCATCTCGTTGAGGATCTGGATGGCCTCTTCGGCCCTCATGTCACCCAGGAGGTCGGCAGCCTCATCCGGCTCCATCTCGTCGAGGATGGGGCCGAGCTGGCTGGAGGGCAGCCACCTTGCGATCTCCGCGACCTCCTCATCCTCCACCTTCTCGAGGATGTCGGCCACCGTCTCGATGGGGAGCCCCTGTAGCAGGCTTTGCTGCTCATCCCGTTCGAGTTCGCTGAAAATCTCGGCCTGGTCGACGGGGAGCAGGGCTTGCAGAATGATCTGGGCTTTGCGAATCTCTCCCTGATCGAGCAGGTCATCGATACGGTCATGAAGCGTTTCGATCTGCGCGTTGAGGGGTGTATTGGAGATGGTCATAAAATTTTATCTTTCATTCGTTTATATCCATGCCATTCTATGGCACGGCGTGGAAGTGTCAACTCACCGCTTTCTTTCACCTCCACGACGCTGATCAAAGGTCGACGACGCAGCCGAGGCCCGGGATATCTTTGGCGATCAAATGCCCGTCCTCCAACACAAACCCGGCGACCGTTGGATCGTCGACCAGATCGAAGTGCCCGTCCAGATCCCCGTAGCGCACGGCAGGGCTGCTGAGGGCAAAGGCCAACTCGGCTGAGATCAGGAGCGCCGGCTCGTGGACGCATCCGACCATGGTCGAGAGATGGGCCGTGCGGGCGATGGCGTCCATCTGGCGCGCGTTCCGGAGCCCCCCACACGTGGCAAGTTTGATGCTGATCCCGTCCGCCGCGTGGGTGCAGGCGATATCCATGGCCGTCTTCGGTCCGACGACGCTCTGGTCGGCGAGAATGGGCAGGGCACTCTGTTCCGTGACCTGGCGCAGCGTTCGGATGGGCGCGTCCGGATCGACGGGTTGCTCCAGCATCTCCAGGCGCTCCTCCAGCGCCCGGGCCACGGCGATCGCGTCCTCCGCCGTGTAGCCACCATCGGCGTCCAAACGGACGGTGATGCCGGGCAGAGCGTCACAGACGGCCCTCACGCGCCGGACGTCCAGGTCCGGGTCGAGGCCGCCCTTGATCTTGAGGATGCGGAATCCCTGGCGGACGCGGTCCCTTGCCAATTCAACCGTCTCCTCGATCGTCCCCAGGCTGATCGTGATCGAGGTCTGAATCCGATCGCGGTACCCGCCAAGCATCCGGTGGAGGGGCATATCGGCTTCCAGGCCCAGGAGGTCGTAGAGGGCGATGTCGAACGCGCAGAGGGCGGACGGGGCGTTCTCCGTGAGGGGGGCGAGGGTCGCCAGGGCGTACTCCAGGTTGAGGGGGCTCAGATCCAGCGCCCGATCTCCGCACGCACGGCACGCCTCGGCGACCCGCTCCGACGTCTCCCCGGTGATCAGGGGATCGAAGGCCGCACATCCCCAGGCGACGCGACCGTACTGCGTCTCCAGCCGGATGAACACGGCTGTGATGTCGGTGACCGGGCCTTCGGTATGGTACGCTGTCCGATAAGGCAGACGAAGATGCAGGGTGAGGGGGATGACTTCCGCTTTTGTGATCTGCATAGCTCGCTCCTTTCAGGTGTGGATCGGGTATCACTCCTGTTGCCGTCCGGGCGCCTGCGCTCCCGGAT
>CAYMAQ010000099.1:0-13229 GCA_964388385.1 uncultured Anaerolineales bacterium
TATTTGATAGCCAATCCTTAGTGATTCGTGTCCGGATCTGTAAGCTGCTTTATTGCCGGATGACGCCCCATCCCTGGATCATCGTGGCTACCGCAGAACGCGTGGCCTCCGATCCAAAGCCCCAGGCCAGAAGCGTGAAGTAATCAGCGATTCCCGCGCTTCCAAAGGTGCTCTGCCCGTCGTAAAGCTCCACGAAGCCCGCGAGGGCCAGGAGGATGACGGCAAGTCCGTAGGTGATCCAGGTAAACCAGCGCAACCGGCGTCCGGCGCTGTCGATCTGCTCGCTCAACGACATCACGCGCACGGCGGGCAGCGTGATCGCCATACGGTCCGACTCTGGACTCACCGAGGCGGCCTTCGCGATGCCGGCGGGGACCCGAAGGTCGCCGGTCAACATAGCCTCACGTTCAACCCCCCGCTCGACGGGCGCGGGTATCGTGTCCAGGAATCCGGCTACCCGGTTCAGGGTTCGGACGTAGCCGGCTTCGTCTGCGGGCTCCAGGGCGTCTATCTCCTCCCGGAGCGTCCGGAGTTCCTGCGCAAACGCATTTTGCGTCTCCTCCGGGAGACGGTCGATGGCGCGCTGGTACTGCTGGACCTGTTGGCGCAACTGAGCCTTCCGCGCCTGGGTTATCGCCTGCTCGATCTCGGATTCCAGCTCCGCCCGCTGGCTTTCAAGGTCAGAAGCCAGGGGGTCGAGCGTCTTGAGTGCGTGGAGGTAGACGTCGGCCTGGGCTGCAGCGACGGTGCTCAGGGCGGCGAGCGTGCGTATACGCCCCCGGATCCTCAGGAAATCCTCTGCCTTGTCGATCAAGGACTCCATTGGGTCGCGGAATGCCTGGGGGGTTTCCATATCAGGGATGTCCTGGTAGCGGTCCTCCGCGCTCTGACGGAGATCGGAGATGTACGCAGCATCCGTGTTGATCTGCTGCAGCCTTTGGATCAAGCTCTCATAGACGTTGAGCTGGGCGAGCCAATCGGGACGGGACCGACGCCAGCGACTCCACATCGCGTACGCACGATCGACCGCCTGCTGCGCCTCGGCCCACTGTTGTGCCTCCAGCGCGATCTCCGCCTCGGTCAGAGCGCTTTCAATCCGCGTCTGGAATGGGCGGCCCAGCGTCTGAAGGTTCTGATCCGCTTTCATCTGCGTGCGTACCTGACCCAGTCGCACCATCACGATATCGCGGGGTCGACCTCTCGCCCGGTAATTCGATACGCCGATGCCCAGCGCGACCCCGGCTACCAACGTGATCAGGGGGAACCACAAGGGATCCTTGACCGCAATGCTGACCGGGATAGCGAGACTGCCCTCCGCATACGCGATGCGCAGGTCTCCTTGATAGTCGCCCGCGGGAATCTGACCCAGATCGAATCGCACCGGCACCCGCAGTCTCTCACCCGCAGCCAGGTTCACGGTCTCCAGATCCACGCCGATCGCCGTCGCAGGCAGCTGCTCGCCGGTCTCTTTCCCCTTCAAATCCAGGGCGATCACCTGCATCTCGGTCACCGGGCTCTGCGCCTGAATAAACAGCGTTCTTTCGACCGTCGCCCCGCGCGTATCTGCGATCGTCAACGCGTTCGGTTCGACCGTAATGACTCCCTGGGCATCCAGGGGGGATGCGCCCCACGCCGAGAGAAGGAGGGTCGCGAGGAGACCCACAATCAGATGCAGATAGGGAAGATTCCGCCGGTGGCACCGGTCTGTTTTCGTCTGACAGTTTGGACTTCTCATCATACCTCCTTGATGCGACTGGCTTATGGATCTGATTATGAACAATCAAAGCGCTTCTGCGTTGCCATGGGCAACACCCAAAAGTTTAGGGCTGAAAGCTCAATAACTTCCACGTTTGGGGTGCTTTCTGCACCGCTTTCAGCTTGATTTCGCGGAAGTTATTTGATAGCCAATCCTTAGTGATTCACGTCCAGATCTGTATCTCCGT
This sequence comes from uncultured Anaerolineales bacterium, assembly GCA_964388385.1. Classification (GTDB taxonomy): domain Bacteria; phylum Chloroflexota; class Anaerolineae; order B4-G1; family SLSP01; genus PWVB01. The sequence goes on from CAYMAQ010000099.1 coordinate 1,944, forward strand.
AACCTGTAACGGCAGTCTTATGGATGCGCGGGTTCGACCGTCAGGCTGAAGGCTTTCGCTCATTGAGTGCGGCCCGCATACGGCGCAGGCCTTCCTGCAGTTGAGCGCGCGGACATCCGAAGTTCAAGCGGACGAAGCCCTCGCCCCCGGGTCCGAAGGCCGCGCCGTCGTTGAGGGCGACCTGTGCCTCGTTGAGGAAGAACTCGTGGGGGGGCTGGGGCAGATCGAGGGGCCGGCAGTCCAACCAGGCCAGGTACATACCCTCTGGGGGCGCGACCTCGATCCCCGGCATAGCGCTCTCGATCGTGTTCGTCAACACGGCGCGGTTGTCCGTCAGATAGTCGGTCAGGGCCTCCAGCCAGGGATCTCCCTCAAGGTAGGCCGCGCGGGCCGCCGTATACCCCATCAGATTGGGATATCCGATCAGGGCTCCCCGGGCGCCGTCGTATTCCATGCGGAGCTCAGGGTTGGGAATGACGGCGAATGCGCAGTGCAGACCGGCGATATTGAAGGTCTTGCTGGGAGCCATCAGGGTGATGGTTTGCGCCTCGATCTCCGGATCGAGCGCGGCGATGGGAATGTGCGCGTGTTCGTCGAAGGTCAGATCGCAGTGGATCTCGTCGGAGCAGATCAAGGTGTCGTGGCGAAGGCAGGACTCCGCCATCCGTTCGAGTTCGGAGCGGGTGAAGACGCGCCCCACAGGATTATGGGGGTTGCAGAGCAAGAACATCCGTGTCGAATCGCGGATCGTCTCTTCAAAACGGTCGAAGTCTACGAGATACCGTCCGGACGGCAGCCGCGTCAGCTTCATGGCATCGGACCGCACGTCTGTTACGGCAGGGGCATGCAGGATGTGCATATAGACCGGCGTCTGGATCATCAGCCCCTCTCCGGGGCCGATGAAGGTCCGTGAGGCGAGGTTGAAGCCCGGCACGACGCCGGGGAGAAAGACGATCGCCTGAGGGGCGACCTTCCAGTTATAGAGCCGTTGCAGCCGGTCGCTGATGATCTCCCGCAGGTCCGAGGGACTGCGCTCGTATCCGAAGATCCCGTGCTCTGCGCGTTCCTTGAGCGCTTGAATCACCGGCTCGGGCGAGCGGAAATCCATATCGGCGACCCACATAGGGAGCACGTCGTCCCCGTAGTGGTGCCACTTGAGACTGGGTGTATCGGTCCGGTCGATGATGCGGTCGAAGTTAATGTTGGATGCGTCGTTGACTGTGCTCAAAATGACCTCCTAACGCTGTCTATACCCATTATACTTCTCCATTATATCTGAGCCAATCGGAATCGCTTCGTTTACATCGATTCATTGCAGAGTTCAGCGGGTCGTGTACAATGACGGGAAATGTAGGATATGGAAGTTGGATATTCCAGGACTCAGATCAGGAGGACTTGATGGCAGAATCGAACGCGGCAAAGGATTCAAAGTCGGAGAAGAATGGCAAAGAGAAGGAAGGGCAGCTCGAGGAAAATCAGGCGGTCACGCAGCATACGGTGACGATCAATGGGGAGACGATCGCCTACACGGCGACCGCCGGCACGCTGCTCCTGAAAGAGGATAAGGAGCAGGAGACCAAGGCCTCGGTCTTCTACGTCGCCTATACAAAGAACGGCGTCGAGGATATCTCGCAGCGTCCGATCTCGTTCGCGTTCAACGGCGGTCCGGGATCGTCGTCCGTCTGGCTGCACCTGGGCGTGTTGGGCCCCCGGCGCGTGCTGATGGATGAGGAGGGAAAGCCCCATATGCCCCCGGGCACCCTGGTCGATAACGCGTACTCCTTGATCGACAAGACAGACCTGGTCTTCATCGATCCTGTGAGCACGGGGTACAGTCGACCTGCGCCCGGTGAGGAGAAGAAACAGTTCCACGGCGTCAAGCAGGATATCCAGTGGGTGGGGGAGTTTATCCGCCTGTTTACCTCGCGGCAGGAACGCTGGGCCTCCCCCAAGTTCCTGATCGGTGAGAGCTACGGGACGACCCGGGCGGCAGGCCTCTCGGCCCACCTCCAGGGCGAACTGGGCCTATATCTGAACGGCATCATGTTGATCTCTGCGATTTTGAACTTCCAGAGCGCCCGGTTTGACTGGGGCAACGACCTTCCCTATATTCTGTTCTTGCCCACCTATGCGGCGGCGGCCTGGTATCACGAGAAACTGCCCGATGACCTCCAGCAGCTCGATCTTTTGGCTCTGCTGGATGAGGTCAAGGCGTTCGCTCAGACTGATTACACGCTGGCCTTGATGCAGGGGGCCTCCCTCTCGGAGGAGGAGCGCGATCACATCACGGTGCAGTTGGCGCGTTACACGGGGCTTTCGACCGCGTACATCGCGCAGACCAACCTCCGCATCAACATCCATCGCTTTGTCAAGGAACTGCTGCGCGATGAGCGCCGCACCATCGGTCGGTTCGATGCCCGCTTCAAAGGGATCGACCGCGAGGCCGTGGGCGAAAAGCACGAGTACGATCCCAGCTACGCGACGGTCCAGGGCGTGTATACCGCCGCGCTCAACACCTACGTCCGCTCCGAGCTCAATTTCAAGAGCGACCTCTCCTATGAGATTCTCACGGGCAACGTGCAGCCCTGGGATTACGGTAAGTATCAGAACCAGTACGTCAACGTCTCGGACGAGTTACGCCGGGCGATCTCACGGAATCCGTACCTGAAGGTCTTCGTCGCGAACGGCTATTATGACCTGGCGACGCCCTACTTCGCAACGGAGTATACGTTCGACCATCTGGGCCTCGATCCGGCGCTTATGGACAACGTCACGCTGGGCTATTACCGGGCAGGCCATATGATGTACGTGCACCAGCCTTCGTTGGCCAAACTCAAGGACGATCTGGCAGTCTTTATGGATAGGGCATTGGGTTCGTAACCCTCATGGGGTTCGGGAACGGCGAAGCGGGAGGGAAGGGGGCGCTCCCCCTCACCCTCCCGCTCGTGTTTGACCTCAACGTGACGTTGGGTCTGCCGTCCGTTACTTCAGGATAACCAGCCGATCGACGCTGACCTCGTCCGGGTCCGCGATCATCCGATCCCCCTGCGTGTCGCGCGAGGTCGCGGGGATATGTGCCATCGTCAGATGCTGGCGGCGACCATCCTCGAGATAGATGTCGACGTCCTCGTCCTGTCCCACCTCCACGTCGCTGACCGGCCCGGTGGTCTCGGTCACTCTCAAGCAGCGGACGCCCATAGTATTGCGTCCCTTGACCGAGATCTCGCTGAGGGGGAAGCGGTGGACGTATCCCTTCTCTGAGGCCACGACGACCTGCCACGTGTCGTCGGCCTCCTCGCCATGGGGAACGACGGTGCTGCCGATCAAGTCATCTCCTTTGCGGAGCCGGATGCCCGCCACGCCCGAGGCCGTCCCCGTCTGCTGCGGATTGATCGTGTCGCCGTCGATGCGGAGGAGCTGACCCTCCGCCGTGTAGAAGAGCACGTGCGTGCCCACCTCTTCGAGCGTCCCCATCAGGAGCCGGTCCTTCTCGCCGGAGAGCCCCATGATCTTAGCCCAGTTGCGATCGGTCAGATCGAGATCCTCGACCTGGGTGCGTTTAATCCGGCCCTCCTTACTGACCATGATCAGATAAGTCTCAGGTTCGATCACGTCGGCGGCAATGATCGTCTCGTCGCCTCCCAGGCCGAGATCCTCCGGCGTCGCCTCTTCGGGCACAAATCCCACGTTGGCGACCCACCCCCGACCGTGGCTCGAGAAGAGCAGCACGTGATCGTCGGGTTCGGCCTTGATGTGAGCGAGATGTCCGCCTCCCGCCGGCGCCCGGCTGGTCAGGCCCTCATCGAGACGATAATAGTATCCGGAGGCGTCACGGCGTTCGATCCCGTTGGGCGTGAGGATGATCAGCTGGGTTGCGTCGGGCATCACCAAATCGGACTGAGTGGTGAAAGTTCCGCGGCCTGCGGCATCCTCCTCTTCGTCGATGATCACGGTCCGCCTCGGGCGGGCGAAGGCTTCCTTGAGCGCCTCTGTCTCCTCGATGATGACGGCGAGCTGCTTTTCCTCGGAGGCCAGCAGCCCTTCCAGATACTCGATGCGCGTCTTCAGGTCCTTGGCTTCCTCGGCCAAACGACGGCGCTCCAGCGCAGCCAGGCGGCGCAGCTGCATATTCAAAATCGCGGTGGCCTGGACCTCGGTGAAGCCAAACTTGCGGATCAGGTTGTTGCGGGCGGTGTCCGGCGTGCGCGAGCGTCGGATGGTGTCGATCACCTCATCCAGGATATCCAGGGCCTTGAGCAGTCCCTCGACGATATGCAGCCGGGCGCGCCGCTTCTCCAGCTCGTATTCGCTGCGGCGGACAATCACCTCCAGGCGGTGGGTCACGAAATGCGTGAGCATCTCCGAGAGCGAGAGATAGGCCGGGCGCACCGTGCCGTCCTCCTCGGGGATCAGGGCCAGGTTGATCACGCCGAAGGTCTCGCGGAGCTGGGAGTATTTGAGCGCGTCCGTCAGGACGTCCGCGGCATCGGCGTTGCGGGAGACCTCGATGACCATCCGCATCCCGGTGTAGTCCGATTCGTCCCGCAGATCGGTCACCCCGGTGATCCGCCCGTCGCGTATCTCACGGGCGAGCTTTTCGATGACGGTGGTCTTGTTGACCCCGTACGGCAGCTCGGTGACCACGATGTTGGTCTTTCCGCCGCCGATATCCTCGAGCATGACGCGGGCCTGCATAATGATCCGCCCCCGTCCGTTCTTGTACGCCTTGCGGATTACGTCATCGGGCTCTTCATTCCCCTGGTCGTCGCGATAGCGGTAAATCAGCCCGCCGGTGGGGAAATCGGGGCCGGGAATGATATCCATCAGCTCGTCGACCTCTATCTCCTCGCGGCGCGCCCACTGCCTTGCCACGTGGACGACGGCGTCGCAGACCTCACCCAGATTGTGGGAGGGGATCTTGGTGGACATGCCCACCGCGATACCGTCGACGCCGTTGACGAGCAGATTGGGGAGGACTGCCGGTAGGACGGTGGGCTCCTGGAGCGATCCGTCGAAGTTCTCAACCCAATCGACCGTGTTCATGTGCAGGTCTTTGAGCATCGTCTCCGCGACCGCGGTCAGGCGCGCCTCGGTGTACCGCATCGCAGCGGGGGAGTCTCCATCGATGGAGCCGAAGTTCCCCTGACCGTCGACCAGGGGGGCTTCCATCGCGAAATCCTGGGCCATTCGCACCATCGCCAGGTAGACGGAGCTGTCGCCGTGGGGATGGTATTTGCCCAGGACCTCCCCGACGATCCGCGCGGATTTCTTGTGGGGCTTGTCGTGGGTCAGCCCCAATTCGTGCATCGCGTAGAGAATCCGGCGTTGGACCGGCTTGAGGCCGTCGCGCACGTCGGGCAGCGCCCGGTCCGTGATCGTCTCGCGCGCGTACCCGATGTACGCATCGGTCATATCCTGATAGAGCTCGATCGTATCCGATATGGATTCTTGTGCAACCTGTGCTGCGGGTGTTGCCATAGGCGTTCCTCCCAATCTACAAAGAACCATCCCGACGGGTTTTATAACTAAGTAACTTCGTGAAAATTTCTTCATCCGTTTGGAGACCGCCCTCGAGGACGAGGGCTATGAGCAGTGTTAAGATACGTGTGCTTACCTACTCAGGGTCCACGGGCGGGAATGTTAGGAATCTGATATCTGTGCTTCTGAGCTATGTGCTTTCGCACGGCGGCGTGAAGACGGCACTCAGTCCGCTACGATCTGGGCGCCCCTGCCGTTGTCATCGAGCACCTCGCCGTCCCAATACTGGAGCAGATGCTTGCGGCGTTGGGCGGCACTTCCGCCCATCCAGAGGGAGACGGTGGTATTGGCCGCGTGGACGTCATTGACGGTGACGCGGATCAGGTGTTCGTTGAACCATGGATCGGGGTCGCCGGGCTTGAAGACTGTCTTGCGAAGCTGGCTGGGGTTCATCTCACCCAGCCCCTTGTACCGCTGGATCGTGACCCCCGACTTCTTGCCCCAGCGCTTGAGGATGCGGTCCCGCTCGACCTCGGTGTACGCATATTCGCTCCGGTTGCCGTTGCGCAGCAGGAAGAGCGGCGCGCGGGCGATATAGAGCTTACCCTCCTCGACCATCGGGCGCATCAGGCGCCAGAAGAGCGTGTAGAGCAGGGTCTTGATGTGATCCCCATCGACGTCGGCGTCGACCAGGATGGCGATGCGCCCATAGCGCATCTTGTCGATTGCGAAGTCGGAGCCGACGCCCGCGCCGAGAGCGGCGACGATGGCCTTGACCTCGTTGTTCGCCAGCGCTTTGTTCAGCCGCGCGCGTTCGGTGTTGAGGATCTTGCCGCGCAGCGGGAGGATGGCGTGGTAGTTGCGGTTGCGGGCCTGTTTGCAGGAGCCGCCCGCTGAGTCACCCTCGACGATAAAGAGGGTGGTCTGCTCGATCGGGCTGCCCTTGGCGACGTCCGCCAGCTTGCCGGGCAGATCGTCGACCTCCAGCACGGACCGGCGCATCACCAGCGCGCGGGCTTTGGCAGCCGCGTGCCGGGCGCGGGACGCGGCCAGACAGCGGTTGACGATGTTCCGGCCCAACGCGATCTTCTTCCGGAAGCGGGTGAGCAGGGCCTCGTAGACAATCGAGTGCATCTGTCCCTGGATCTGATCGCTTCCCAGTTGTGTCTTGGTCTGACTCGTAAACTGGGGGTCCCGCATACTGACGTTGATCACGGCGGTGATCCCCGCGATGGTGTCCCGACCGGTGATGTCATCGCCTTTCTTGAGCAGCTTCTTCTCCGCGGCAAAGACGTTGACGGCCTTGGTCAGCGCGGAGCGGAACCCCGCCACGTGGCGTCCGCCATCCGGCGTGGGGATGGTGTTCACAAAGGAGATGATCTCCTCGTCGGGCTGGTCGTGATACTGGAGGACCAGCTCGATGTGGCTTTCGTCCTCGGTGTGCCCCTCAATCCGGATGGGATCGTGGAGCGTCTTGCGGTTCTGGTTGAGGTAGTTGACGTACTCCACCATCCCGCCCTCGTAATGATAGGTGCGCTCCCTGTCGGCCTCGCGCTCGTCGACAATGTGGACCTGCAGGCCGGGAACCAGGAATGCGACCGTCTGGAGGCGACGGGCCAGGGTCGTGAAGCTGAACTCGACCACGTTCAAAAAGTCGGGATTCGGCATAAAGGTGATTCTGCTTCCGGTGCCGATGTCGTTGTCGTGATGGTCGCGGATGGCCGTTTTGGAGCCGCGCACCCCGACCTCCCCAATGACCTCGCGACTGTGCGGGTCGAGAATCTGGACGGGGGTGACGGGCAGCCCGATCTCGTGCCGTTGGAAATAGATCATGCCGTCGCGTTTGACCTCGACCTCCAGCCATTTGGAGAGCGCGTTGGTCGCCTTGATCCCGACGCCGTGCAACCCGCCCGAGGTCGAATAGGACCCCTTCTCGAACTTGCCGCCGGCGTGCAGCTCGGTGAACGCGATCTCGAGCGCGGATTTCTCCTTTTCCGGGTGGATCCCCACGGGAAATCCCCGGCCGGTGTCGATAATTGTGATGCTGCCATCCCGGTGGATGACGACATCCAGGCGGTCGCACTCTTCGGCCAGTGCCTCGTCGACAGCGTTGTCGATGACCTCGATAGCCAGGTGGTGGAGCGCGGATTCGCCCTTGCCGCCCACGTACATGCCGGGGCGGCGCTGAATGTTCTCCGGGTAATCCAGCACCTGGATGGCGGCTGCATCGTAAACGGGTTTGTTCTTAGCCATTCATCCCTCGCTTTGCTTTCGATCTTCGCGGTTGACCTTCGTCCTGTTGAACAGAAGCACACCTTTTCCCCGATCCTCAGGGGGGAACTCCGGCGACGTCTGGACCTAGCACGGTGGTTGGTGGGTCCTCAGGAAGGGCCGCGAAGTTGTGTACACGCTCCCGCCTCGCCACAGTCCGTGGTGAGAAAACCACACGCGTTGTGGGAAGCCTTACGGATCTGACCCTAAATCACTAAAGCGTTTCTGCGTTTCCATAGGGATCACAGAAAAGTTTAGCGTTTTATGTCCAGATCTGTAACGCCTGAAAGTATAGCATAATCCTAACGGTCGTCAAAGATTTTTATGGATCTGATTATGCCTGACCCCCGCGCTTCCCCCCTTCAGTTTCCTGCCCTCCCCCCTTATTATATAGAAACTGTGTTCTAGTGTCAACTTCAGAAACTGCCTGGAACGGCACCAATTGGATCTTGTGAATAAAGGAGACTGTGATATGATTTATAGACAGAATTGCAGTTATGTAAGGAGATATGATATGGATACACAAGGCCGTCTTCCTCAGGTCGATCAGTCATCGATCAAGGTGAGTCAGGCGACGATGATCAGCCTCCTGATTTTGGCGTTCATCGTTGATGTTTGGCCGCTGGTGCTGATTGTCGCGGTTCTCAATACCCTGGGCGTGCTCAGTCCCAAGCTGGATCTTTACCGTCACCTCTACGTCGACGTGCTCAAGCCCGTGGGGCTGGTGAGGCCGAACGTCATCCCCGACCATCCCGAGCCGCATCGCTTTGCCAAAGGGGTGGGGGCGGCCCTTGCGGCGGTCGCTGCGCTCTTTCTGGGACTCGGCGCTGCCACGGTCGGGTGGGTTCTGGTCTGGGTGTTGGTGCTTCTGGCCGCGCTGAATCTCTTTGTGGGCTTTTGCCTGGGATGCTTCGTCTACTACCAGTTCAACCGCCTGGGCGTCCCGGGCTTCGAACACAATCCGCTCGACGCGGAGTGAGAGGGGGGATATGCTGGAGAGACTTTTGATCACCCTCGGCGTTTTCGCTGTGGCTGCGGCGGCTTACTGGATCTTTACGCGCACCCAGCGTCGTCGAGTCAGCGGGGTTGAATCGGGGGCGACGACGGGCCCCCGGGTTCTCTACTTCCGCAGCGACCACTGCACATCGTGTGAGACCCAGGCGCAGCTCTTCGCCCGACTGGATGCGGAGACGCGCGACCTTATCGAACCGGTGGACGTCGATGCCGAGCCCGATCGGGCCGAGGCTTACGGGATCCTCACGCTCCCGACCACCCTGGTCGTGGACCCGTCCGGTGAAGTTCGGCAGATCAACTACGGCGTCATCAAGCCGGAGAAGCTCCGGAAGCAGCTCGCCCAGGCGGGTGCCGGGACCTAACCTCCCTTCGCCTACGTGAGCCCTCACGGCCCGGCAGCCTTGTCTGCCGGGCTTTTTGCCGGGAGCGGCCCTCCGTTCATTTTTTCACGGTCTCGGGTATACTCCTATGTTGTAGGGACCTACGAGGAGGGGCTATGACCCGGATGCGCATTGCAATGGCTCAGATCAACACGTTGGTTGGCGATATCGAGGGGAACGTCGAGAAGATCCGGACGTATCTACAGCGGGCCAAGGAGGTCGGAGCCGACGTCGTGCTCTTCCCCGAGTTGGCCGTGACGGGCTATCCGCCCGAGGACCTCCTGCTGAAGCCCGCATTCCTGCGGGCGAACAAGGAGGCCGTGCGGGCGTTGGCTCCCGAGAGCGGGGGGCTGACCGCGGTCGTCGGCTTTGCCGACGTCGACGAGGACGTCTACAACGCAGCCGCGATCCTGCACGACGGGACCTGGGCGCATACGTACCACAAGCAGTACCTCCCCAACTACGCCGTCTTCGATGAGGAGCGTTATTTCCATGCCGGGTCCTCGGTGCCCGTCTTTCGCCGGGACGAGGTCGCCTTCGGCGTGAGCATCTGCGAGGATATCTGGTACCCCGCCGGTCCGCCGGACGCCGCGGCGCTCCACGGCGGCGCGCGGCTGCTGCTCAACATCTCGGCCTCCCCCTATCACGATGGGAAGGGACGCACCCGCGAGCAGATGCTGCGCACCCGCGCGGCGGATAACGCGGCGGTGGTGGCTTTCTGTAATCTGGTCGGTGGGCAGGACGAACTGGTCTTCGACGGGCGGAGCGTCATCGTCAACGAACGCGGTGAGGTCATCGCCCGGGGCGCGCAGTTCGAGGAGGACTTCGTCACCGCCGACGTGGACATCGGTGCGGTCTTCCGCTGGCGGCTTCACGACCCCCGGCGCCGCAAGGCCGCCGACCTACCGCTCCCGGTCGTCACGCTGCCGGCCCCGGAGCCCTCGCTTTCCAAGTCTTCCCTGCAGCCGCACGTGGTCGAGCCGATGGACCGGCTGGAGGAGGTTTATCAGGCCCTGGTACTGGGGACCCGCGACTACGTCCGTAAGAACGGGTTCGAACGGGTGGTCATCGGTCTCTCCGGCGGGATCGACTCCTCACTGGTCGCCTGCATCGCGGCCGATGCCCTGGGTCCGGAGAACGTCGTCGGCGTGTCGATGCCCTCGCGGTATACGGCGGACATGAGCAACGACGACGCCGCAGCCCTGGCGGAGAACCTGGGCCTCCGTTACATGCGCATCCCCATCGAATCGGTCTACAAGGCGTACCTCGACGTGCTCTCCGAATCATTTTCCGGGACCGAACCGGGGGTCGCCGAGGAGAACATCCAGGCCCGCATCCGCGGCAACTACCTCATGGCGCTCTCCAACAAGTTCGGTTGGATGGTGTTGACCACCGGGAACAAGAGCGAGATGAGCGTCGGCTACGCGACCCTGTACGGCGACATGGCGGGCGGCTACGCGGTGATCAAGGACGTGCTCAAGGGTCTGGTCTACGAGCTGGCCCAATGGCGCAACACCCAACCGGACGGCCCGGTGATCCCCGAGCGGGCGATCACCCGCCCGCCCACGGCGGAACTGCGTCCGAATCAGAAGGACAGCGACAGCCTGCCGCCCTACGGCGTGCTTGACCCGATCCTGCAGGCCTACGTGGTGGAGGACCTCTCGCCGGAGGAGATCGTCGCCAGGTTGGACCTCGACGAGGCGACCGTCTCCCGCGTCGTGCGGATGGTCGATCACGCTGAGTACAAGCGCCGCCAGGCGCCGCCGGGCGTGCGGATCACCGTGCGGGCGTTCGGCAAGGACCGCCGGCTGCCGATCACGCAGCGGTATACGGGTAGCCTGGACTGATTGCGCAGGGGGATGCTCCTGACGTCCGGCACGCAATGGAATCACTGACCAGCCTCCGTAACGGGTTCTCCCTCCCTGGGGAGGGAGTCAGAGGGAGGGGGAGATCAACACGGAGTGGATACGTCGCTAGAGTCGACAGAAGGCCGATTCCGATATATCATGAGGCTATGGTAACGTCACCGATTGCAACGTATACAGAAAAGGTCGCGGTTCTCCCGGAAGAGATTCCGAACGTGCAGTTGATCTACTTGTTCGGGTCCCAGATCGGAAGAGCACACGTCTGAACTCCAGTCACG
>CAYMAQ010000100.1:0-13185 GCA_964388385.1 uncultured Anaerolineales bacterium
TCAACGACCGCCGCCCGCACAGGCGCAGGCGCACGCACAGCCCGCGCACGCGCAGGCACAGCCGCTGCCCCCGCCGCCCCCACCACCGCTGCCGGACGACTCGGAAAGCGCCTGAAAGACATCCCCGGTCACCCGGTCGACGCCGCTGAGATCGACCAGGCCTCCCTTGGCGTTGGGGATATTCATCGAGCCCGGCATGATGGCAGCCGCGAGGCCGCCCATCGTCGTCTCGGTCCACCCGGCGAAGGATCCGGCGACGTCCCCGAACGAGGTCCGCCCCGGCGCGCTGCCGCCGCGGTCGCCGCCGGAGAGGTCGATGCCGCGCCCGCCGGAAGAGCGGCTGCTCCGCGTCGCGGACCGCGCGGAGCGACCGGCGCGCATCCAGATGGGCCAGTAGTGATACCCTCCGCGCGTGAGCACCGTCGGGTACCGTTCGTTCATCATCACCCACGGCAGGTACTTGTCCAGGTACTGCTCCCGCTGCTCGATCTCGCCGAGCTCGCTCGCCTGCTCCATCGCGCGGTCGATCACCCGGCGGTAGTAGTCCTGGGTGTCGGAGAGGTCGAACCCCTCCATCTTCGCGGCGGTCAACTTGATCAGCCGCTCCATCGGCTTGGAGAAATCGATCTGCGGCACCGGATCGCCCGCGTGCCGCTCGATCTGGTCGAGGAAATAGTCCTCGTACGTGTGGACCACGGTCCCCTGCGCTTGCGCGACCCGGCGCCGCTGTTTCCGCCGATTCTTCAGCGAGTCACGGTAGGTGGGGTTGTCCCAGGTCTGGAAGGGCTCGGCGACCCGCACGGTGAGCGGATCGGCCTCGACCTGCTCGAGAATCCCCTTCTCCAGCAGGCCGAAGATCACGAGCGTGAGCACCTTGTTCAGCGGCATCTCCAGGAGGACCGCAGACTCCGGGGCGGTCAAGCCACGCTTGATCCCGCCGCCCTCGACCTGCGCGATGGGCGGCATATAGGTATCCTGCTTCGGCTTGTTCTTCAGCGAGCGCTCGTTGATGAAGATGAGGACGATCAACGCCGGGATCGCCAGCAGGACCGAGGGTGCGTAGGCGAAGAGCACGAAGCCCAGCCCGGCGAGGAGGATCACGAAGACGGTGAACCCGGTGCCGCCGGAAAAGCGGAAGAAGAGCACCGCCAGGAGGACGATCGCCAATAGATCCAACAGGACGCGGGTGCCCGGGTTGTCCTTCAACCACTCCTCGATCAGCTGGAGGAGCGTCATCCGGACGACGCGTTCCATCCCCCGCTTCGGGAAGGAGACCCCAACCAGGTGCGCCTCGGACATCGACGTGTCCGTCCACTGCCACAGAGCGACCACGTGATCCTCCAAGGCCACTTTATCGGTGAACTCGACATTCTGATACAGGACCTCGTCCGGCTCGACCGTCGGGAGCATGTGAATGGCCAGCCGGATCGTGCCGGTGTCCCGCACCGCGTCCGCATCGAACCAGGTCGGTGTGATCTGCAGGGAGGCGTAATCCCGGTTGGTGGTGTCCTGGTAGACCATGTCGGGCATCGTGGCCTCGAAGTGAAGGGTGCCCCGCTGCCCGCTGGGAATCGCCTGTCCGTCCAGGTGAACCTCTACCCCCACGTCGATGTACTCGGACGTGCGGATATCGTTGAGGCTCACGCCGTTGATGGACGCCTGCATCGTGCCGATGTCGTAGTCACGGTGCGGCAGGCCGATGTCCACCACGTCGATCGGCGACCCGTAGTTCTCAAAAGTGATGTCGTAGACGATCCGGATCGACGCGTCCGGCTGGACGTAGACCTCCATATCGAGCTGCGGCACGGCAAATGAGTAGGTCTGCGCGCGCGCCGGTCCGGCGCCCAGCAGGGCGGCGCCGAGGACGGCGCCCCCTACCAGCGCAATAAGAAGCGCAATGCGCACCCAGGTCTTAGCATGAAATCGTTGCTGAATTGCCACAAATACCTCCTGATTCTGTTTAACGTCCGCCGCCGGCGCACGCACAGGCGCACGCGCACCCGGCGCACGCGCAGGCGCAGCTGCTCCCGCCGCTGCTGCCCCCGGACGAACTGGAGAGTGAGGGCTTGCTCAGCCGCGTCGGCAGAATCGCCGCAGCCATGCCGCCCATCGTCGTCTCGGTCCATCCGGCAAAGGACGCCGTGACGTCACCAAACGACGTAGAGCTGCCGCGTCCCCCGCCGCCCCGGACGCTGCTCGAACCGGCTGCGGTCCGCCCTCCACTGCTGGCGCTCTGGCGCGCCCAACCGGGCCAATAGTGATAGCGACCTACCGTCGTCGCAGGCCGGTAATCGCGGTTCATCATCACCCACGGCAGGTATTTATCCAGGTACGCCTCCCGCTGTTCGATGTCACCCAGCGATGCAGCCTGTTCGGCAGCCCGCTCGACGATCCGCTGGTAATACTCGCGGGTGTCGGAGAGGTCGAACCCCTGCATCTTCGCGGCAGCGGCGTTGACCAGCGTCTCCATCGGCTCGACCACGTCCAGCTTCTTGACCGGCTTGTCCGGGTCCGCCTCGATGACGTCGAGGAACGGCTGTTCGTACGCATGGATCACCGTGCCCTTCTCCATCGCGGCTTTGCGCCGGTGCGCGCGCTGGGCGTCCTCGTGCCCCTCCAGGTGGGGCTTCTTCGTCACACGGAAGTCCTCGACGACCTCCACGGTGAGCGGATCGTCCTCGGTTACCCGGATCAACCCCTTCTCCAGCATGCCGAAGATGACGAGGAGCAGGATCTTGTTCAGCGGCTGCTCCAGGATCACCGCAGCCTCGGGCGAGGTCAATCCCCGCTTGATGCCTCCGCCCTCCACCTCCGCGATCGGTGGCAGATACTGCGGCTTGGTGGCCCGGACAATGCCCCGGACTATCGAGAAGATGACGAACAGGATAAAGAGGGGCGGGAGACAGAACGCCAGCCCGCCGAAGATCCATCCGGCGGCGTCGCTCAGCCATCGTCCCAGCAGATCCCAGAAGGTGATCTCCACGATCCGGTCCATCGTGCGGCGCGGAAAGGATACGCCCACCTCGTAGGCCTGGGTGGGATAGACGTCCTCGAACAACCAGACGGCGACCACCCGCCCCTGATCGTCCTCAAATTTCTTGTTGAACTGGACGTTCTGGTAGAGGACCTCATCCGGCTCCGCCCCTTCAGGCGTGATGACGCGTATCTCGACGTCGCCGGTTCCCGCGACCAGGTCCCCATCGAACCACGTCGGTGTGATCTGGAACGAGGCCAGATCCTCGTTGGTCGTGTCGGCGTAGACCATGTCGGGCATCGGGAACTCAACGTGGAGCGTCCCGGTCTCACCGGGAGGGATCGCATGCTGGCCCAGGTGAATCTCCACCCCGACGTCGATATACTCCGAGGTCCGAATATCGGTGAGGGGCTGCCCGTCGATGGAGGCCTGGAACTGTGAGAGGTCGTATTCGTCGGTGGGCGTGCCGATATCCACAATATCGATCGGACTGCCGGCGTTGTCGAAGGTGATATCGTAGACGATAGCGATGGAGGCGTCGGGCCGGACGGTGACCGCCATCTCGAGTTTGGGCACCGTGAAGCTGTAGGTCTGCGCGAGAACGGGCGCCCTCTGGCGCCCGGCCCCCACCAGCAGACTGAGCAGCACTGCCAACAAAATCGCGATTCGGCCCAGGACCCCATAGAACCTGTCGGTTTTGAACCTGTCGGTTTTCATCGGTTTTATCCCCATGTCCGTCCCTCCTAGCTCGCCTCGGGTTCGGACGCGGAAAGCCGCGCCCATCCCTCGGGCTCGCGCGGACACGCTGCCGCACAGATCGTCAAGCCGGGGCAGATGTCGCAGCGCGTGGGGGCCTCCACCCGCTCCCGGTAGATGCGAAAGACCTCGTGATTCCAGATATCGTCCCAGGCATCGCTCAGAAGATTACCCGCGCTGATAGCCGGCCCGCGCGGTGGGATGACCGTCCCATCGGGCTCCACCCGCACCGCCACGTCCCCCGAGCAGCGGGGACCGGCCCGCACCTGATCGGCGAGCGGCAGCGCCGGATCGACCTCCACCGGCGGGTCCCACATAAAACGGGCCTGCGTCCGATCGGCAGTCTCCTCCACAATCGTCGCCAACTGGGGCATCGCATCAGGGCTGAAGACCCCCAGCCGGTCGGCGACCTCCCGATCGGTGCTGGCAAAGGCGACAAAGGCGAGGTTGTCGGCACCGCGCGCCAGAAGCGTCTCGATGGTGGCGTTGAGGGTGTCCATCGTTTGTCGGACGAGCGGGATCTCGGCAACGGCGCTGATCTGCTCCTCCTCCAGCCAATCGAGCATCGCCAGCGCCGCCGCCTGATCCCCGCCGCCGCAGAGGGCGTCGTGGATCTCAGCGTCGTCGGACGCGTAGATCAGCGTCACGTGGTCGAGCCCCGCCTGCCACAGATCCTGGAGCAGTGCCCCTTCGGCGAGGTCTGAGGCGCGCCCGCGCACACCCGCGATCATCCCCAGATCCTCGGCGCGCTCCACGGCCCGGACGAGCGACGTCGGGTCCGGTGACGGCGGCACCCAGAAGGTCGCGTGCGGGATCCCCACCTCCCACAGCCGGTCGATAATCGGCACCAGCCGGTCGGGCTCCGCCAGCAGCACCGCCGCCTGCAGGGGCGCGATCAACTGCGCGCTGCGCGGGGAGATCGAGGCGTCCTCGAGGTTAAAGACCGGATAGGCGTCGCCCGGCTCGAGGATCTGTTGGATCAGCGACTCGACCCGCTGAATGTCCTCCCGCATCATCGCCTCGGTCGCGCCGGAGAACCGCCGCTGCAGCGAATCGAGAATCTCCGCATCTGACATGCCGTCCAGGAACCCCTTGGCAATCACCACGCCGGTCGGCGTCAACCGCGCGGCGGCGGCGGCGTTCGCGATCAGCATCCCGCTGCCGTCGGCCTCAACACGCAGATGAAAGCGCGTGTATAGCCCTTCCTCTTCCTTCATTGTATGATAGAGCCCCGGTTCGATCGGCGGCGGGGGTGTGGGACGCTCGAAGGTAAACAGACGCTTTAGCCAATCCTTGACCATCATTTCCTCCTTGAATCCGTGCTGAAAGCTTTTGAAGCTCCTATACTTCCGGTTCCGGCTGCCAATACTTTTGATCGTAAAGCTTGGGATTGTACGGCGCGCGGCGGCCCGGGCAGCCATCCCGAGGGCAGAGCATGCAGCTCTCGAACGGCTCCTCGGTGGAGAACCGCAGACCCGACACGCTCTTGTTGGGCACCATCAAATAACTGTCGGTCAGCTCAACACCGATCGCCTCGGTGGGATCGCCCAGGATTGTAAAGAGCAGCTTTTGCTGCTGAATCGGCCAATCCGTCAGGGACCCGGGGGCCATGGTGGCGGTCCGCCCGGGCCGGTAGCGCGCGACCAGGTGCGCGTTCAGCGCCCGGATCGCCGAGCCCAAGGCCATCGCCTTGATCTCGTCCGCCCAGTAGCTGTACAGCATATCGGTCAAGCCCTCACCCCACCGCTGCAGCTCCATGCCGCAGGTCGCCACGTAGGCAAAGACGCGGTGCGCCTGATCCAGGTTGACCCGCAGCACGCGGCTGTCCAATCTCACGCCCTCAACCACCACCCAATCCTCGCCCTTCTCCTCGACAGAAGCAAGGCCAACCATCGCCCTGGGTCGGGCCACCTCGCGGGCCTCCTCCAGGAGCCGTTCGACATCCGCCGCCATCGGGTGATCGGGCTTGATGTGGAGATGCTGAAGCAGTCTCTTGAAATTGGGCTCGAAAGTTATCGCGTCAAGTATCGTGGTTTCCATATTTAGCTCCCATGCTGGCACACTTCATGATTATCAGAACTCACGCCGCATACCGGCCCAGGCTCACCGGTACGCGAATCACAGGCTATGCCGTGATTCTAGACCGAGAGCCCAGGAATGCAATTCAGCGGTGTGCGCCAAGCGCTCAATGATGGTGGGAAACGGAAGCACGCACGCTATCGGATAAGTCTGGGTCTATGTCCTTATACGGAGCTCGAGCCGGGAAGTTGTAGGGCATCCGTCTCGAAGCCTGTGACCGTCAGGAGGATCGCGACCGCCCCGATCCGACCGGGCTCGCGAGCGAACCGGCGTCCAGGACGGGAGCCCCGGAGGCCCGGACGCGGGACCGGGCGCAGCCCCGTTCGGCGGCGCGGATCCCGGATCGCGCCTCGCGCTCCAGGCGGCAGCCCCCCCCGCAGATCTCCATGTCGGGACAGTCCCAGCACGCTTCCGGCAGGCCGGCCGCTTCGGGATCCACTTCCCGGTTCCGGAAGCTCAGGAAGAGCGCGCTGTTCCATATCTCGGACCAGGGATCGGTCAGGATATTGCCGGCGGAGACGTAGTACGACTGGCAGGGCAGGACGTCGCCGTTGGGCTCGATACAGATCGAATACTCGGCCGCGTTGCACCGTTTGGGCTGGAGATCGAGTGCCAGGGGCGAGAGCTCACAGTACTCGGTGACCGTATACCAGAGGAAACGCATATCCCGGGCAGCCGCCTCGTCGCGCACCGCGGCTAACAGCGAGGCCATCTCCTCGGCGGGAATCGCCTCTGGAGCGTTGGTCCCGCCGCCCGCGTGGATGATGCCGTTCATCGCGAAGGTGCGCAGGCCCAGGTCGTCCAGGAAGGCGATGATCTCCAGCGCGTGGTCGGCGTTCTGACGCGTCAGTGTGGTGTTGGTGATCGTATGGATACCGCCCGCCAGCGCCTGCTGGATGCCCGCCACCGTCTGCTCGAATGCCCCCACCCGGCCAACCATCCCGTTATGAACACCGGCCCGACACGAACCCAGGGTGATCTGGACGTGGTTCAGCCCGGCCTCGGCCAGGGTCTCCACCAGGCGGGGATCGGCCAGCCGCCGACCGTTGGAGTTCATCCCCACGATCAGCCCCAGCCCCTCGGCGTGACGGACGATGGCCGGCAGATCCGGATGGAGCGTCGGCTCCCCCCCGGTCAGGATCACGTGGGGGACGCCGATCCCGGCCAACGTGTCGAGCACCTGCGCCCAGCCTTCCAGCGCGAGCGAGTCCATCTCGAACCGGCCCGGCTCGTTGTAGCAGTGGGCGCAGGCGTTGTTGCACGCGTAGGTCAGGGCCAGATCGGCCTTGAAGGGCGCCGAGACCGGTGTGCTGAAGACAGGCTTGAAGGCCAGGCGATCCGCCAGCGCGCACGTCGGACAGCCGGCCTCTGGGCTACGGAGCTGGTCGACCATCGCGTAGATCTTCGCCAGATCCTCCGCCAGTTGCGCGCCAGGGGCATCCCGAAAGCGGCGGCGCAGCCGCCCCTCGGCCTCCGCGACCGGCACGCGGTCCAGGGCCAGTTTGGCCATCTGGGCCGCGGTTGCGTTGAGGTGAATGACGTCGTTGACGTCGATAAAGAGCACGCCCGCGCCATCGGGCTCCAGGCGCAGGTGAATGCGGCGCCGTCCGCCCTGCAGATCAATCGGATAGGTGTAGAGCCCGGCGTCGGGCCCGACTGCGGCAGGCGCCAGGAGATCGCGCAGGTGATCCCACCAACGATTCAGGTTGTTCATACCGCCCCTGTGAAGCACGGGTCCAATCAAGAAAACCAGATTACCACTTAGGCGCCTCTTCGATCTGGTACGAGGCGCCGCAGTAGGGACAGTCCACGAAGATCGCCCCGGCGTGCACCTCCAGGTTCTCCTTGCTGAGGGACCCGCCACAGCTCTGACATTTCATCTGCTCGAGTTTGACGTCCCCGCTGAGGTCGATCTTCTGCACGTGCGTGTGCTCCTCCTTCTTGGGGCGGGCCCGCACCGCATAGATCAGCGCCCCCGCCGCGCCGAAGAGAATCACGCCCACGACGATCCGAATGGCCTGACCCTGCGAACCGGCGATGAAGACGAACCCAAAAAAGACTAACGCCGCCGAGATAATGTAGCTGACGATCTCCATGATTGCTCCCCTCACTATATGGACCGTGACGCCCGTAGTATAGCCGCAAGCGGGAGCGGCGTCAATCAGATTCAGCGTAACACCGTCCAGGACGCTACGGTCATAGTCAGTTTCCCCCAGGTCTAAGGAGGTTTAAACTCACGTCTTTAAACCCCGGCCTACGCAGCGTCCTGGACGGTAGCGCGGTGGGCTACGTCTCCCACACCGGGTGGCCCAGCGCCGGCATGCAGAGAATCTCCAGGAATTTCAGATCGAAGAAGGTCTGTGCGTGCGTCGGCTTGAGCACCACCGCGGTGTCGGCACCCCGCCCGGAGCCGCCCACTGCGATGATCGGACCGCCGTCGGGGATCATCCCGGCATCCGAGGCCATCAGCGCGATCTCCGCCGCGACCTTCATCCCCTGTCCGAAGGTGCGCAGGGTAAAGGCCATGATCTCGTCGACCTGATAGGTGTTCAACTTCTTGCGGACCGCCCGGCCCACCCCACCGAAGGCGTGGGTCGTCGTGACGATCTTCGCTCCACCGGCCCTGATCTTGCGGACGATCTCCGGATCGAGCTCGCTCTCGTAGGGCTCGCGGAATCCCACCGAGTGCGTGACCGCGATCACGTTGAGACCTGACAGTTTCTGGACCGCCTGCCAGGCCGTCCGCCCGCGGGTCGTCGCCACCACCACCGTCTCAAGTCCCAGGGCCTCCGCCCGCTCGGCGACCCGTTCCAGCGCGCGTTCGGTGTTGTCAGGTCCGGGCTTTGCAAAATACAGCGTCTGTGCGGTAAATTCGCGCATCGTTCCCCCCTTCTCTCAACAGATCGTCTGTCGTCTGAACGCTTTCTGCGCTCAGTATAGGATCTTTTGCAAAATGGTCGACTCGCGCTATGCTATACAAAACCCAATCCGTGATCTCGCCTGTAGGTCCTCACTCGGATCGACGATCAAGCACACTCGCGGTCGACATCACGCGCCGGCATCCTTAAACGTCCGTTGACGGTTATCCGCCCATATACTTCATCATCGGGCCTCCATTTAGATAGGACAATTGCAGTTAAGGCTCAAAGCCTCCTCTTCAGCGATATTAGCCTTCGCTAAAGGAGTGTTTGGCATCGCAACCGTCCTCAAAGCACGGGGCTTTGAGCCTTTTCGGCCAACTGCGATCGCCCTATCCATTTAGACGAAGTCCTTGACCCCATGGGAGGTTACACTTATGTTACATACGGTACGGGCATCGCTGGGAGAAAGCCCTGAGTTCACCTCATCGGCAAGGGAACTCCTGCAGGCCACCGCCCGGAATCTGATCCTGACCATCGGGGGCATTGCCACAGCCAGCCTGATCGCGGTCGCCTTCTGGCCGGAGTTTGGACAGCAACTGTGGATCGCCTCCCCGCTGATCGTCATCATCTGCGGGCTCACCCTGGCCCTGCTGCCGAGACACTACCTCCTGGCCCAGTTGATCCTGCAGGTTGGATTGGCCGGGGCGATTGCGCTCCTCCTGCACCTATTTCGAGCCCCGGAGCTGGCCTATCTCTATGCCCTGCTGCCCCTCATCGCGATCATCACCGTGGGGCTGCCCGCCGGCATCCTGACGGTGGTGCTGACGTGGGTCCTGGCGCGCTGGCTATCTAACGGCACCCTGATGGCCCTTTTGCCGTCCCCCTATGCCTGGGGCATCGCGGTCGGGGGGATTATCGCCGGCGCGGTGGGATGGGCCTCGGTCCACACCCTGCTGACCGTCGTGCAGTGGTCGCTCTATAGTTTCAAACAGGCTCAGCGCAACATGGAAGACGCGCGGGCGCATCGAGCCAAACTCTCGCAGACGGTCAAAGAGCTCGATCAGGCCTACCACCGCCTGGAACGGGCCAATCACATGCTGGTCCTGGCCCGGGCCGAGGCGGAAGAGGCCAAGGAAGCGCGCAATCGCTTCGCGCTCGCCATCAGCCACGAGCTGCGCGCCCCCCTCAATTTCATCATCGGATTCAGCGAGCTGATGGTCAACAATCCAGATACCTACGGTGACCTGCAGCGATGGCCGTGCGGGCTTTATGAGGACATCCAGGAGATCCACCGCAGCAGCGTCCATCTCCTCAGCCTGGTCAACGACGTCCTGGATCTGGGGCAGATTGAGAACCTGGAGATGCCCTTACACAAGGAATGGATCGATCCGGAGAGCGTCGTGCGGGAGGTGCAGGCGATGATGCAGCCGGCCTACGACCGCAAACGTCTCACGTTCAGTGCGGAGATCGAACCCGACCTCCCCCGGGTCTTCGCCGACCACATCCGCATCCGGCAGGTTCTGCTCAACCTGGTCAACAACGGACTCCGCTTCACCGACGAGGGCGGGATCACCGTCAAGATCCATCGAGAGAGTACCAACCGCCTCCTCTTCTGTGTCGAGGACACCGGGCAAGGCATCGCAGAGGAGGATATTCCCAAGGTGTTCGAGGACTTCCAGCAGCTGGAGACCCAGAGCTGGCGAAAGCGCGAAGGGACGGGGTTAGGCATTCCGATCAGCCGCCGATTCATCGAACTGCACGGCGGACGCATGTGGATCGAGACCGAGGTGGGGCAGGGTACGGCCTTCTACTTCACGCTCCCGGTGATGGCCAAGACCCACGCTGAGATATCCGCGAACATTGAGGCAGGCAACGCATCCAGATGGCGGCTGCTGGAGGAGAATGCGAAGGCAGCACGGACGATCCTCGTCCTGTCCGAAGATCCCGCCGCTGCTGACGTAATGACGCCCTACGTCAAGGACTACAAGATCGTGCCGGTTCAGGCCGTGGACCAAATCGAGGTCCAGATCGAACACTATCTGCCCTGCGCGCTCTTCATCGATCATGCGATGGTACGACACGACGAACGCACATCGATCGTCGAGCATCTGCCGTATACCTTGCCGATCGTCAGTTTTGTCTTTCCCGGAAGCCCTGTCTACGGGGAGAATCTACCCCCCGGCGTCACCGACTACCTGATCAAGCCGGTCAGCCCCCAGGTCCTCATTGATGCAGTGAGCGATCTCGGACGCGACGTCCGAAACCTGCTCGTCGTGGACCACGATCCGGCTATGGGACGATTCGTCACGCAAGCGCTCAACAGCGCACCCGCCCGAGAGGATTTCCACAACCGCTATCAACTGACCCATGCGCTCACCGAGGAAGCGGCTCTGAAGCACCTCGAACAGGGACCGACCCAGGCAATCCTGCTGGACCCGACCGTGTCGTCCGCCGCGGGCCGGCGCCTCTTGGAGAAAGCACGGGCACGGGGTTTACCCATCATCCTGGTGACCGCCTACGAGGAAGCGCAGGTTCTTGCGACCAGCGAACCGGAGGTCCTGAGGGTCGCGATGGCCCGGTCCATCACCCGTCACGAACTGAGCAAGGTGCTCACGTCCCTGCTGGACGCGCTCCATCCGACGTACCCAGCAATCCCAACCGCGACAGCGCATCCAACAGGTGTTTCTGCATCACGGGCTTTCGGAGGAAATCTGAGGCCCCCAACGAAGCCGCCAGCTCAGGCTCGTTCCAGACCGAGCAGACAATAACGGGAATCGCCTGCGTGTCCGGGTCGTTGCGCAGCGACTGCAGAATCTCCCAACCATCCATCGTCGGCATCATAAGGTCCAGGGTGATACACTGAGGCTGCAGCGTTCGGGCAGACGGCAGCACCGCCTCGGGCTCACGGATCCCTATCACCTGAATATCACACCGGCTTAGATAGCGGGTGAACATCCGGACAGCCGCGTCCTGATCATCCACCACCAAGACCGTGGCCTTATGGGTGGGAAGCGAGAGCGTGAACTGCCCCCGCCGCTCCGATGCCGAGTCAAAGCCCGGCAGAAGGTGTTCGAGTTGGACGCCGAGTCGTTGAGCCCACTGCCGCGCGGTCGCCAGGGACGTCTCCTCCTCGGTGGGAACGGCCCGTCCCTCCGTCCGATACCCGATGGCGAGATCGACCCACCCGGAAGCGACGGTGACCTCCAGCAAGACATCTGAGTTTTGGCCGGTTTGAAAGGCGGAACTGATCAAGCTGAGCAGGATTTGGCGCAGAATGATGCGATCGGCCCAGATTTTGGGGAGGTCATCAGGAACCTTTGTCAACCGGAGCGACGTATGGGCACTCTGGATCCGGTTTTGAAGAATCGCGATCACCCCCTCGAGGATCCGAACGAGATCCAGGCGCTCCCGCGTGATCGGATAGTGACGTGCCGAATCCCCCCGCTCGGGTCGGCCCTCCGGGGATCCGAGTCCCTCGGCAGGATCGGCAGCGGGAATCTGCTCCCAGGCGAGCGCGGTCAACGCCTCCAGGGAGCGGGCGTGTTCGCGCCTCAGCTGTCGAGCGCTGAGCCCCAGGTCCTCCTGCAGCGTCTTCAAATCCAGGCATTCGACGTAGCGACCGTGTAGAATGCGGTAGGGGCGCCACGCCAGGGCCGCGGCGGAATCGGAGACCTCGGGGGGCTGTAACTTGTCGATTGCATCGATAAGGAAACGCCGCACCCCCTCGGCGCGGCTCTCGCAACGATCGAGGAAGTTCTCGGGCACCACGTCGACCAAGGGATGAATCTCGAGCGCTGCGTAGTCGTAGAGATTATTCAGCGCATCCTTCACATGTCGGTCAAACGCCTGTTGATCCATCCTATTACCCTCTGTCATCCAGCCTATGCTAATCGTAGCACGGCTTGGGTTCGCAACAAGGACCGACACCCTCAAAGCTCGTGGGCAATATCCGGTTATCACAGCCGATGTCGCTCCGACCCATGACCGGAAAATGGCCGGAAAATGGCCGAAATGAGTGGACATTTCCCTCAAGATATAATAATATTATGGTAGCAGTGTTGGATTCCCAGCCGGTGAATCCAGATTATCGTCCGGGATGCTTCCTATTCGCTTTTGATTCTCATTCCAACTCACACGAAAATCCTATTTGGCGCATCCCAAAACCGATCAATACACAGT
Organism: uncultured Anaerolineales bacterium; assembly: GCA_964388385.1. Lineage (GTDB taxonomy): Bacteria > Chloroflexota > Anaerolineae > B4-G1 > SLSP01 > PWVB01. The sequence continues at coordinate 12,850 of CAYMAQ010000100.1, forward strand.
AAGGAGGATTTAAATGAGCAAGCCGTTAAGCCGACGAGATTTTCTGCGTATGAGCGCGATCGCCGCAGCCGGTGCGGCCCTCGCCGGGTGTGCGCAAGGCGAGCCCGACGCCCCCGAAGACGAGGATGCGATGGAGGACGTGGCGCCGGAGCCCGAAGACGTCACCGTGACGTGGATGAACTGGTGGGGCGGCGCCCGAGAGGAGATCATGCTCGAGGTCATCTCCCAGTTTGAGGAGGAGAACCCCAACATCACTGTCGAAAACCAGATCCAACCGTGGGATAACGCGGTGCAGCGCCGCGCGACCGCCATCGCCAGCCAGGATCCCCCGTCCCT
>CAYMAQ010000101.1:0-1518 GCA_964388385.1 uncultured Anaerolineales bacterium
TCAGGGACCAGGGTATTGGGAAGAGGTCCCGGCGTTTGGCCTTGACCTGTGCGCCGTTGTCGAATACCACGTTCAGGCATACTGATATGATAATCGCGTTTGCCGATAATCACTAGGATTCACGACGGACGCAGACCGGACATAAACCGGACATCTTCGCGGCGATAAATCGCCGACCGCGAACGGGTTTCACACTGTCCGCCGAACTGCCGGCTTTCCCTAACCCGGTGAAAATTCCTTGACCGCCTCGACATACGCCTCGATGTTCTCCCAGGGCACCTCGGGCTCGACCAGGTGGGTGGGCGTGACAAAAAGGCCGCCCTGCGGTCCGGCGATCTCCAGATTCCGAAGCACGACCTCGCGGACCTCCTCCGGGGTTCCGAAGGGCATCGTCGTCTGCGTGCCCAGCGTGCCGTTGAAGGAGAGCACGTCGCCGTACGCCGCGTGGATCTCGGCGAAGTCCATGCACTCGGGCTGGACCGGGTTGAGGATATCGACCCCGGCCTCCATCAGATCCTCGATAAAGGGCGTCACGTATCCGCAGGAGTGGTAGCGGACCAACACGTCCGGCTTCACCGCCCGCGCCGCGTCGATCACCCGGGTCAGGCGGGGTTTGAGCCACTCGCGGTACATGGGGAGCGACATCATGATCTGCTCCTGCATCCCGATGTCATCGCCCAGATGGAGGATATCGACGCCGGCCCGGGCCGCGCGTTCGGCGCTGATGCAGGCCGAGTCGGTGACCTTGTCCAGCAGCACGACGGCTTTCTCATCCCCCACCACCATATCCATCATCAGTTCCGGCATCCCGCGCATATACCAGGCGGTCTCCCAGATGGTCATGCCCAGCCCGGCACCGGCCGCCTTTCCGCTGGCGTGAATATCGGCCACACTTTCGAAGACGACCTCCTCATCGACGCTCTCAAAGTCAGGCCAGGGATAGGCCTCAAACTGCGCCACCGAGTCGAAGTTCTTCATGGGGTGATGCATCCGGGTCATATGGTGCGCGGCGGCGCTGCCGGGCTCGTGGGCCACCCCCGTGATGTCAAAGGTCGTGCCCGGTTTCAGTTCCTCTTCATAGAACGCGTGCCAATCGACGTCCTGCGGATCGGGCGTCAGCCCCCGAACGAACGCTTCTTGATCCCCCTCGGGATACTCGAAATACTCCGCGTAGGTCACGTCAGGCCCCGCGACCCGGCGGAAGGTCTCCTTCTGAGAGGGACAGAGGTTGAGATGAAAGGGTGCATAGGTATAACCGGTTCGACGATACAGGCTCAGCAAGTTTTCACGCAAATCTCCGTTTGAACCGCGATTCTGATTCATGAGAACGATCCCTCCCGATTATGGACGACAGTGGACGCAACACGATGTCGGACATCACAGTCCATACCCTTGACAAAAGAGGCATTCCGATGCTTGTCATAGGGCAATTGCAGTTAGGGCTCAAAGCCCCTTTTTAGCGATACTGGCCTTTGCTAAGGGGGTATTTGGCACCGAAACTGCCCCGAAAACGCAGGG
>CAYMAQ010000101.1:1618-13127 GCA_964388385.1 uncultured Anaerolineales bacterium
CTTTGAGCCTTTTTGGCCAACTGTCCAGCCGATGTTTGTCAGACCGATGCTTGCCAAAGGGCCAAAACCTACTAAAATTGATCGTACTATACGCCAAACCGGGGTCCATGGGAAGGGTCGCATAAGGACAGACAAAGGACATCGATAGGACATGCTGACGTTTGAGGCTTTTCGGGATCACCTCCAGGCGACGCTGAACCACCTGTACGACCCGTGTCATCAACCCCACCCCTCCCTCTGGATGCCCACCGGCGTCGATCCCCAACAGAAGATCGAGTCCCTACGCAATGCCCTGATTCAGCGCATCGAGTCGCTCAAACCCGACAAGGACGTGCCGGAATCGACCCGCAGTTGGCGGATCTACCACGTGCTCACCCTCCGGTATGTTCAGAACCTGACCCAGGCCGAGGCGGCGGAGCGCCTCAACATCACCCCCCGGCATCTGCGGCGGGAGCAGAAATCCGCGGTCAACGTGCTCGCCGAGCGGCTGTGGACGGATAAGGAGAACGCGAGTTCGGGACGGGGGACGTACGCATCACCGCCCGCCGGCGCCGGATCGCAGGACCCCGGGGAATGCGCGGCACCCTCGACGCGAGAATCGGAGGGCTGGCGCGATCAGCTCCAGGAAGAGCTCGCCGTCCTGCAGGATGGGTCGACTCGATCCATCGCCGACGTCAACCGTACGATGCAGCGTGCGATCGAGTCGACGCGCACCCTGACCTCCCAGCAAAAGACGGAGGTGATCGTCGAGCCTCCGACCGAAGGGACGATGGCCGCGATCAACCCCTCGGCCCTGCGCCAGATTATGATCATCGCAATCTGCAAATTGACCAAACTCATCGACGGCGGTGCGATTACGCTGCGCAGCCACCATGATACCGATCGCATCCGCATCTCCATCACGGGCACCCCCGTCCTACCCGGCATTCAGCCCAACAGCGAGTTCATTCAGGAGATGGTGACCCTGGCCAAGGATGGCAGCGTGGAGATCGTGACGGAGAACCGGCACGTCGCCGTCACCGTGCAGATCCCGGCCGTCACGATGACCCGCGTCCTGGTCATCGACGACAATCAGGATCTGGTTCACTTCTTCAACCGTTACACCACAGGGACGCGCTATCAGATCGTATCCGCCGTCACCGAAGCGGAGATCTTCGACCTGATCGACCGCGCTCCCCCGGACGTGATCGTGCTGGACGTGATGCTCCCCGAGGTGGACGGATGGGAGCTCCTGGCCCACCTCCACGCGTACCCCGCGACGCGGGAGACCCCCATCATCCTCTGCTCGGTGATCCGCGAGGAGGAACTCGCCCTGGCCCTGGGTGCCACACGCTATCTACCCAAGCCGGTCCACCGCCAGGACTTCATTCAGGCCCTGGACGCTGCAACGTCGCAGGCAGCGCCTTCGCAGGCGGCGCCTTCACAAGCGGCGTCCTACTCGGCGACAGCAGAATCGACGAAAAAGCCAGCGACGTGAGCAGAATGCGGCCGATCCCGATCCCATCCTGAAAAGTCAGGGTGAGGGAGTCACTGACCGTGGGACGGTCCGACGGATCCTGCGCCGTGACCAGAATCACGGGGACGTCGCGCCGGGACGGAAGGTCGCGCTTGCGGCGGAGAAACTCCCACCCATCGATCTCGGGCATCACGATATCCAACAGCACGACGTCGAACGACCGCTCGGAGAGACGCACCAACCCCTCACGCCCACCGGATGCCGGGGTGACGCGTATCTGCGGGTCCAGCAGCGCGAACTTCCGTTGGATCAGGTCGAGCAGATCGGGGTCGTCATCCACGACCAGCAGGTCGCGCACCGGATGGTCTAAAGAGCGCAACGCACGCTGGAGATCCCCCTGCCGGATCGGCTTGACCAGGTAATCCCACGCGCCGGCGGAGAGCGCCTCGCTGTGCTGTTCCGGCACGCTACATCCCACAATCGGGGTGTCGCGCACCCGCTCGCGCGCCTCCCGCACCCAGGACCGCATGGCCTCCGGCGTGGGCGCGTTAATGATCAAGGCGTGGGCCGGGTACCCCGAGAGCATCTCCAGGGCGCGCTCGAGATCGGGCACCGGCACGAACTCCGCCTGATCGGCATGGTGGCGCACCATCAAGGCCAGGCTGTCGGTGGGGTCGCAGAGGACGACGCGCGGCTGCGTGCGCGCTTCCGCATACCCCCCATCGTGGGACTCCGGCGAGGTGCGGGCCAACCACTTCCACTCGGACTGGATCCACCGCCCCGCGGTCGCGACGGGTGCCGAAGGCCCCTGCCACGGCAGCTCAAAACTGAACGTGGAGCCTTCACCCAGCTCGCTCTCCACCCAGATGCGCCCACCGTGAAGCTCGACGAACTGCTTGCTGAGGTTGAGCCCCAGGCCGGTCCCCCCTCTGCGTCCGGTCGCGATGATCTCCGCCTGCTTGAACGGCTCGAAGATCCGCTCCCGGTCCTGCGGGGCGATCCCCGGTCCGGAATCCTCCACGTCGACCCGGACGCTCGCCGCCTTGGGGACGACCCGGACCACGATCCCCCCGGCATCGGTGAACCGGGCCGCGTTGCTGATCAGATTGAGCACCACCTGCCGGATCCGCACCGGGTCGCAGGAGACCGTTTCGAGGTCGTCCGGAACCTCGAGGCGCATCGAAAGGCCCTTGTTATCCAGGAGTGGCTGAACCACGGTCTTCGCCTTGGCGATCATCTCCCCCAGATCCACCGCCTCTTTGTGCAGGGTCATATATCCGGACTCCGCCCGGCTGAGGTCCAGGATGTCATTGACCATGCTGGCGAGATGCTCGGAATTCCGGTGGACGATCTCCAGATCCTTGAGCAGCGGCCCGGGGAGGGCCCTGCCATAGATGTCCGGCGTCTCGACCAGGAGATCGACCAGGCCGATGATCATGTTGAGCGGCGTGCGGAACTCGTGGCTGACCTTGGCGACGAAATCGGCCTTGCTCTGCTGGGCCCGCTCGGCGAGCTCGCGGAACGCGGCCATCCGCTCGTGCGCCAGGGACAGCTGGCGGTTGGCATGGGCCAGATCCTCCACGGTCTGGGCCATCCGCATCTTGCTCTCCACGTTCTCGTCAAGCAGCCGCTGAGTGCGCTGAAAGGACGCCTCGAGCCAGCCGTAGAGCCCGTACACGCGGTGAGCCAGCGCAGCCGCCAGGGCCGCCGAAATCCAGATGCCGGCGAGCGCGACCCAGGTGCCGGGCAGCAGCTGGCCCGAACTGCGGCGCCCCAACCCCAGCGCCAACCCGGTCTCCAGCAGCGCGGTCAGAACCACCGCCGGCATTCCCATCAGCGCGTAGGCGAGCCAGACCGGAATGGCGAAGAGCATGAGCGCGCCCGGAAGATCCGGCTGTCTGGAGAGGATCACGACGACGAGCACCGCACTGAGAATCCCATACCCCCGGGCGATGAGTGGGATCCGGTCCGCGTTGACGGCGACGACCGCCGTGAGCAGCAGATACCCGCCCAGCGCCAGGGTCACACCGAGGGTGTGGCTCCTCAGGCCGAAGGCCAGGGCCAGGACCCAGCTCAAGCCCGCCATCATCGCCAGGACCAGCGAAGGGGGAATGTGCAGTTCGGCCTCGAAATATCGTTTGCGTTTCTGCATGGTGATGCGTGCCCTTTCCTCTTATCACAAGCTTCAATGATCCCAACCGTTTAGTCAAGTGAGCAGGGCGTGGTTTCACCCTCCCCTACCCCCTCCCACCAGGGGAAGGGAACGCCAATCCCTCCCCCTCGAGGGGAAGGCTAGGAGAGGGTGATCCTCCGGTTGTACAGTATTGCTCATAAACCTAACGGGTTACCCCAAAGTCGCTCCGACACATGCCTCAGCGCCTCGTGGGCCTCCGCAACGTACCCATCGTATGCGTGCTCATGTCCCCAATGTATCGCGCCGAGCGCGTACCGGACGTGCCCCACGAGGACCTGGGCCTCCTCACGGGGCGTCAGGCTGCGACCGTATCCCTCGAAGAACGCGGCGATGAGATCGGGCCTGTGAATCCACTCCCAGTTCGGATAGCGGGTGAAGTCGGCGACGCGCACGTCCCACCAGGCAAACTCAAAATCGATGACGCCGGACCACGCGCCCGCCCCGGTGACCAGCCAGTTCGCGGGGCCGTAATCGCGGTGACAGGGCACCGGCGACTCGCCCTCGAAAGCCGGCACGAGATCCATCGCGGCACGGATGACGCGCATCGTCTCGTCGTCGAGGTAGCCGGCAAGGCGTCCTGCCTCGGCATGGCGCGCGAGCTCGTCCCCCACATAAGCGACCGCGTCGTCCGGGGCCATGCCGACACACGATCCGTCGCGGCGGCAGGGGCCGAAGCAGTCCCCCACGGCGAAGGTGTGGAGATCGACCAGCGCCCGGCCCGCCGCACGCCACACCTGCCGCTCCCGATCCGCGGGCAGCGTCACCTCGTCCAGCAGGGCGCCCGGAAGCTCACCGACGAGCAGGGCCGGCGGTTCCTGCTCCCGCACGCCGAGAAGCCGGGGCGCATGCGCGCCAAAGACCGGGGCCCACCGCTCGTAGGCGTGGGCCTCCTGCTCCCAGAACGATCGCTCCCCGTAGACTTTCAGGTAGCAGACGCCGGACGGAGACCGAAGCCGGGTGACCGAGGTGCGTCCGTGGAAGCGGTCGTCGCCCGCGGCCACCTCACACGGCCCGACGATCGCAGCGCACCACGCTATCAGCGATGTCCAAACAGGATCTGTCATTGTCTCTGTCATCATACCACCCTTGGGTAAGTGTCCATTATAAAGGAATGATGACCCAAGACCACGAGAAGGTCAAGGGGCGAAATTGTGTTGGCTTGAAGTGCGCTGTGGAACCGGTAAAGGCTTTGAGCCCCGTGTTTCCGACGAATCTGAGGTCACGGTGTCACGCCGGCTGTGCGAGGTGTTGGGTTCCGCGGGGCTCAAAGCCCCCGCAAGGCCAACGGCCCCCCACGCCGGAACCGGCGGGTCACCCCATCTCCACCCTTGTGCTGCCGCCCGGAGCAACGATAATAGGGCTACGATCCACTAACGAAAGGAGCGCGAGAATGAAGATCACCGCCGTACGTCTGTTCGAGGTTCAGGGCACGATGACCTTTCCGGGCACCTTCTGGGAGGAGCGGCTCATCCGTCCCGTCGACATCTATCCGGAGCACAAGGTCGAAGGGCCGGGGTACCTGAAGCGCCTGGATGAAGCGCATTACGAGATCCGCTCGATCTTCGCCGAGATCGAGACCGACGAGGGCCTCACCGGGCTCGCGGGGCCGACCACGAGGGATCAGGCGTTCATCATCGCGACGCAGCTCACCCCCCTGCTGATAGGACACGACCCCCTGGCGACGGAGCGCATCTGGGACCGCCTCTACCGGGCCCAGGTTCACGGGCGCAAGGGCCTCTCGATGATGGCCCTGAGCGTGATCGACTGCGCCCTGTGGGACCTCAAGGGACGCTGGGCGGGCGTGCCCGTCTACCGGCTTCTCGGGGGGCCGGTGCGCGATGCGATCCCGGCCTACGCCAGCGCCCTGGGCTACGCCCTGGACCCCGCGCGGGTCGAGGAACGCGCGCAGACGCTGGTCGCGGAGGGCTACCGGGCCACCAAGTGGTTCTTCCGGCACGGTCCCACCGACGGGCGGGCGGGAATGGCCGCGAACGAGACCCTGGTCCGCACGCTCCGCGAGGCGGTCGGGCCCGACGTGGATATCATGCTCGACTGCTGGATGAGCTGGGACGTGCCGTACACGCTCAAGATGGCGGAGCGGCTGGCGCCCTACGAACCGCGCTGGATCGAGGAGCCGGTGATGCCCGACAAGATCGCGCAGTACGCCGAGATCCGCCGGCACACCCGGATCCCCATCTCCGGCGGGGAACACGAATACACCCGGTGGGGGCTCAAAGCGCTGATGGATGCGGGCGCCGTCGACGTGCTGCAGCCCGATATCTACTGGGCGGGCGGCCTCTCGGAGATGCTCAAGATCTGCGCCCTGGCCTCGGCCTACGACCTGCCGGTGATCCCGCACGGGCACTCGGTGCCGGCGACGGTGCACCTGATCGCGTCCCAGCCGGTGACGACCTGCCCGCTGCTGGAGTACCTGGTCAAGTGGAACGCAATCCACCAGTTCTTCCTCGCGGATCCCATCGAGCCGATCGGCGGGCAGGTGGGGCTGCCCGAGGGCCCGGGGCTGGGGATGACGCTGGACGAGGCCAAGATCGAGGCGCGCCGCGACCTCACCTTTGGGTCCTGACGGCGAGCCCGTCGTCCCCCCAGCCGGTGCGAGGCACTCCCAGGCGCATCCTTCAATCCAGGGGTGCCGGGAAGCACGGAAGACCTTGCGAACCTGCACATGGTTCAAGTGCCTTGCACCGGCGGGTCAACCCGGCGCCCAGGAAACCAGCAAACTCCCGATTTGCAGGATCGCCACGTTTTCGCTACAATACGCCTACTGCGTGAGGTTGAATATGGCGCACCGGACACTATCTCAAACGATTATGGATCTGATCACCAATAACGAAAGCGTTTCTGCGTTTCCATAGGCATCACGGAAAAGTTTTAGTGTTTTATATTCGGATCTGTAATTGCTAAAAGTTCCACAGAGCCATCCACCCGACGCGCCCCCTCGCCTCACGGCGAAGGGGCGCGTCGAGGTCCGGGCGCTACGACTCCGCGATGGGCAGGTAGAGATCCAGCGTGAAGTGCTCGCCGGGCGCCTCCACCGCCAGGTGCGCCTCCAGCCACTGGTGGGTGCCGCGCCGGTACGCACTCCCTTCGCGCCACACGACCAGCCGCTGCCATGCCTGCGGAATCTCCGTGTCGGGATTCTCGCGCACCGGACAGCGCATCACCGCATAGAGCCCCCCGTCGACGTCGGTGATCCGGACGTCATCCGCCGGTTCCTCGTCGTCCCCCACCTGCATCCAGTACTCATACCCGTAGTTCGGGCTCCCGGGCGAGGGATTCGGGTTGTTGAACCCGAAGATCGGATGCGCCTCCCGATCGTCCAGATAGCCCTTCGGACCGGCCCACGCCTCCAGCTTCTCCCACGCCAGCAGCTCCGGCTCCTCGCCGAATCCGTGGACGCTCGCCATCCGCATCGGCGGCAGGGTGACAATTCGAATCTCCGAGCTGTTCTCCGTCTTATCCATACGTTCGCTCCTCTCATGTGATGGTGTCCGTCCGTCTTCAGCAGGCCTGCGCGTTCCTCAATTGTCGACACATAGAGTATACAATCAAACCCTGACATCTTGTGTCAGGGTTTCGTGGTATGATAGCGATAGATAGATCGGATGTCGTATCAGCGGTTCAGGGAGGGGATGCATGCGCGCAGATCGCTTGATTTCGTTACTGATGCTGCTGCAGAGCCGAGGGACGATGACCGCCCCAGCGCTGGCAGAGGCGCTGGAGGTCTCGGAGCGGACCATTTACCGGGACATCGACGCGTTGAGCGCAGCCGGCGTGCCGGTCTACGGGATACCGGGGCGGAACGGGGGGTCCGCGTGCGGGCGGCCCCGGACGTGCCGCGGTGGCTGGCTCCCCACCATCCGGCGCCCACCGGCTCGACGGGCGAGACACCGGCGGACGAAAGCACCGACACGGAAGGATGGCAGGACCTCACCCTCTCGTTCGAGTCGCTGGACGACGCCCGGAGCCAACTGCTCGGGTTCGGCGGTGCGGTGGAGGTGCTGTCGCCGATCGCGCTGCGGCGCAGTATGGAGGACTACGCCCGCCAGATCCTCGGACGCTATGAAAGAGGCTGAATGCTGTGCAAGCGACCTACGTGCAAGGCGGGGGAACACGGCGCACGGAGAAAGTTGTGGAAGGCCGGACCGGACGCATTTCATGCGCAACCTATTGGCGCATATGGCATTCCCGGAAGCGCATTGGTGGCGGTTGGCGACCAACAATATGGTCGAACGCCTTAACCGGGAGATCCACCGCCGGATCAATGTGGTCCAAGTCTTCCCGGATCGTTCTGCATCTTGTCGCAGCTTGGATTCAACTCGTAAGTGCACGAAATGACGGGTAGAGAGACCATCTTCAGATTATCACTGAGGAGTCTCACAAGGCCGTCGACCTCATCCAGCAGATCCTCGACTTCAGCAGTCAGGCGATGATCGACCGCAAACCCGTCAACCTGGACAGCCTTGTGAAGGGAGTAGGCCTGGGTCTGGCGCAGGTCTACGGCATCGTGCGCCAGCACGAGGGTTATATCGACGTGGAGTCAGCGCCGCAAGAGGGCACCACCTTCTATATCTACTTCCCCTGCATTGAAACCCCATTCACCTTGGAAGAGGAAAAGGCGGACGACCAGACGCCTCAGGGCCAGGGAGAGACGCTCCTCGTCGTCGAGGATGCGGATCAGATTCGTCTGGCAATCAAAGAGGTGCTGGAATCCATGAACTACCGCGTCCTCACGGCAAAAAACGGTCGTGAGGCATTGGATATGTTGATGGTCTCGGAGGTGGATTTAGTTCTGACCGACATGGTGATGCCTGAGATGAGCGGTCGCAGGTTGCTGAGCGCGTTGGAGGAGAGAATTCCCGACCTGGACGTCATCGCGATGACCGGATACGTCAATCAGAGGCTGGCCCAGGATCTACGGGATTCCGGCTTTTCCGGGGTGATCACCAAACCCTTCTCCATCGAAAAGCTAGCCGTGTTGCTGCGCGACACCTTGAATCGTCAGGGGTAGGGACACAGTTCCCCTCCCCGGATGGGACGGGTTCGGGGAGGGGAAACGCGCGCGCAACTCACGCCACAAAACGGTCACCGCCGTGATCCAGCGCCTCGCGCACCAGGGTAGCCAGGTCCTCAATGACAAACGGCTTGGTGATCACGTCGTAGAAACCGGCGTCCAGCATCACCTGCGCATCGATCTCCACCGCATAGCCCGTCATCGCCACGACACATAGCCCCGGAGCCCGTTTATGTAGCGCGCGCAAGAGCTTCTCGCCGCCCATCTCGGGCATCACCCTATCGGTCAGCACCAGATCCACGTCCGTCGACGCTACCACGTCCAACGCCTCGCGTCCGTGGGTCGCGGTCAAAACCCGGTAGTTCAGCGAGGTTAACCCGTCCTTGACGGCGCGCCGAATCTGTCCGGCATCCTCCACCACCAGGATTGTCTCCCCGCACCCGATGGGCACCTCGCCAGCGGCCGGCTCCCGCGCCGAGTCGGGATCCACCTCCGCGCGCGGCAGGTAGATAAAGAACGTTGCCCCCTCACCCGGCGCGGTCTCGATCTCAATCGCGCCCTCGTGCTGGCGCACGATCCCGTACACCTGTGCCAAACCTAACCCCGTCCCCTCACCGACGGCCTTGGTGGTGAAAAAAGGCTCGAAGAGATGCGCCTGCACCTCCGATGTCATACCCGTACCACTGTCAGCCACCATCAAACAGACAAAATCAGCGGGCGCAGCCCTGACCTCTATGGGAAGCTCACGGACCATATCATCGGCTCCGGACACGATAAAACGCAACGTGCCCCCGCCCGGCATCGCATCCCGGGCGTTCAGCGCCAGATTCGTCAGCACCTGTTGGATCCGCCCGGCGTCAACGTCCACCATGAATGGATGCGCCCCGCTGCGTGATCGTTCCACACGCAGCTCGATGGTTTCTGAGATGGTCCGCCGCAGCACGCCCTCGACGAAGTCCGTCACCAGGCGCAACAGGTCGATGGCTTGGCGGTCGATCATCGCTTGACTGCTGAAGTCGAGAATCTGCTGCACCAGGTCGGCCGCCCTGTGCGACTCCTTCACGATCATCCCACTGTGATCCCGCACCTTCTCCGGCACGTCGAGTCGGTTCTGATCCATCTGTGCAAAGAGGATAATGGAGGTCAGGATGTTGCGGAAATCGTGGGCGATACCACCCGCCAACTGGCCCACGGCCGCCAGCTGCTCCTGACGGCGCAACTGAAGCTCCATGCGGCGACGCTCGGTGATGTCCACCGCGATGGCACCAAAGGTGGAGGGTTCGTGCGAACCCTCATCGTCCTGAGGGAGCGGAAACATAATCGTCTCATGCGTCCGCTCCTCCCCGTCCACGGTCATCGTGTCCTCAACGGTCAGCGTCGTCCGCCGTTCGACCAAGGCATCGATCCGCTGGTGAAACGTCGCCGCTACCTCCGGGGGCAGCAGATCCTCGAAGGTCCTCCCCTCAACTTCCTGACGGCTCAGCCCGTAGAACTGAGCCGTCACCGGATTGACCCTCAGGTAGCGCCCCTCCCGGTCGAAGATATTGACCAGCACGGGAGCGGGATCCAGGAAAGCCTCAAGTTGTCGGGTCGCGGCCTTGAGCGCATCCTCCGCCCGCTTGCGCTCGTCGATATCCCGCGAAATGCCCATCGTACCGACGATATCGCCGTCCTCATTCCGGACCGGCGCCTTCGTGACCAGCACCCAGCGGAACGTCCCGTCCGCCAAGCGGATGTGTTCGGTCTTGTTGACCATCGGCTCGCCCGTCGCGATGATCCGCTGCTCATCCTCGTAAGCCGATTGCGCGTGCTCCAGTGTGAAGTAATCGAAGTCCGTCTTCCCGATCGCCTCCTGCGGATCATCCACCCCTAAAACCTCAGACAGAGCCGCGTTAATCCGCGTGAATCGGCCCTGCGTGTCCTTGAAATAGATCATATCGAGGATCGTTTCCATAAGAATATGCAGAAGATCCTGCTCTTGGCGCAACACCGCTTCCGCCCTTTTGCGCCTTTTGCGCGCCGTGCCATCCTTGCCGGAAATGAAGATCCCGGCGATCCTACCATCTCGATCTCGCAGCGCCGCATTACGCCAGGCGATAAGCCGGTGGCTGCCATCCCGGCGCACGATGGGGGTCTCATAGTATTCCACGGACTCAGCGTCCCCGGCGAAGACGTGCGCAAAGACCGCCCTGACCTCATCGGCCGCCTCCGGCGGCACAAACGTCTCCACCCAGTCCCGCCCCAGAATCTCCTCCTCCGGATACCCGAGGATTTCGCAGCCCTTCCAATTTACCAGCGTCACCCGATACTGCTTATCAATCGCGACCAGCATCACCCCGGGCCTATCCAGATACTGTTGAGCCCGATTCCTCCCATACCGGGGGGCCCATTCGGCCCGCTGCTGCGCCGGGACGTCACGAATCGTGCCCCGATATCCGATCGGACGACCGTCCTCGTCCCTGATAGACACCGACGTGATCGACGCCTGGAGCGTCGTGCCATCCCGCCTGCGCAGCTCGACCGGATACTCGTGCACATACCCCTGCCGCTCGATGAGCGCCAGGTGCGGCAGGCGGTCCGCCGGATCGGCATAGAGGTCCAAGAGGGAGATCTCATAAAGCTGCGCCCGGCTCTCGTAGCCCAACAACTCGACGGTCGCCTCGTTGAAGTCAACCCAGCGTCCATCCTTTGTAATGATGAACACAGCATCTTTGGACGTTCGGAAGAAATTACGGTAGAGAGCCACAGAGTCGAACGCACCCAGCCCGTGCTCGGCGTATAGGTTGTTTGCCATGGACATGCCTCACTTTCCTCAAGGCAACGTCAT
>CAYMAQ010000102.1:0-13081 GCA_964388385.1 uncultured Anaerolineales bacterium
ACCGTGAGGATGCGGCCCGCTTCAGCTTTTATCTCGCCGTCCCGATCATGATCGGCAGTGGCGCGTACCAGCTGTATAAACTGATCAGCGGGACGGTGGTCACCGCTCCGGCCTCCATCGTCGTCCTGGGTGTGATCTCTGCGGCGGTCTCAGGGTACCTGGCGATTGCGGGTCTGATGACGCTGGTGCGACGGCAACGGCTGACGGGGTTCGCCGTCTACTGTGCGATGCTCGGCACGCTGGTCTTGACCGGGGTGCTGGGATAGTCCCGATGCCCGCGCGGTCCTCGTGGCGCTCCTTGCTTCTCCCATGCCTCGCCTGGGTCGTCTTGGCCCTGACGCTGTCCGCATGCGTCGATCCCGTCCCTCTTATTCTGACGCCCACTCCCATTCCTACCCGTCCTGCTCCCGCCAGCCTGACGGTGGTCGCGTCCGAGAGCTTCGTCCCGGCTGTGCGAGCGGCTGCCTCTGCCTACCAGCGGTCGTTCCCGGAGATCCAGATCATGGTTGTTCAGCGTGCTCATGCCGCGGCGTTGGATTGGGTCGTACGGGGGGATGCGGATGCAGCGATCGTCGCCTGGCTGCCCGATCCGGTCCCCGACGACGCCCTCTGGGTCGCACCGGTGGCGCGGGATGGCCTTGCGGTCGTGGTCCATCCCCAGAACGGTCTCTCCGGGATGACGATGGCTCAGCTCCAGGATCTCTATCGGGGGCAGGTGGAGGATTTGGCCAATTGGGGCGGGCTGCCCGGTGCTCCGCAGCCTATCAGCCGGGAGGATGCGTCCGGGGAGTTTGCCTTCTTCCAGGCGTGGGTGATGCGGGATGCGCGTGTGACCCTGAACGCCTTACTCGCCCCTTCGAGCGGTGCGATGGTGGATCTGGTTGCAGAGCATCCCCACGGGGTGGGCTACGTGTCGACGGCTTGGGTGGACGGTCGCGTCCGCGCTGTTACCGTGGCCGGCGTGCCGCCGGCCCGGGAGACGATCGCGGGCAATCTCTATCCCCTGATCCGAACCTATGTGGTCGCCACCATGGGGGAGCCTGAGGGCGCGGCTCGTGATTTTTTGCAATGGCTCCTGGACGCGGAGGGGCAGGCTGTCATTGAGCGGTACGGTTTTGTGAGGCGCCCTGACTGACCTCTTCCAGTGTTCTCCCCGGATGATTGGAATCAGGCTTTGGAATCCTGCTAGGGCAGGCCGGTGTCGCCGTTGAAGAAACGATAGGTAAGCGAGCCGATGGTGGCAAACGTGGGTACGCTATCCTCCCAGGCCAGCCAATCCGGCTGGTAGAGAAACGCCGCGACGATGAAGTCGCTCTTGGGTCCGTAGATGAGGGAGATGTCCGCGTGGGTGTCTCCCCGCCATCCGTGTTTGTGGGCGATGCGGGTGCCCTCGGGTATCCCTTCACCGAGGAGGGAGTGGATCTCGTTCCGCTCGGCCCACGTGAGCAGCTCCTGGCATTCGGAAGGCGGAAGCTCATGGGGGTACTGGATGCGCAGCATCCCCCCGTTCTGGACGCACTGGTAGATACTCTCCATCAATAACCCCATCTCCAACGGTGTCGTCTGCAGGTAGTCATCGGGTTCCGTGTTGAGGTCCGTTCTGCTGTTCGATGGCGTGACAATCCCCGGCGGATCGATGCCCTCTTTGAGATCGTAGGGCGCGGCAAGGAAGGTGTTTTCGAACCCCAGCGCGTTGAGGAAGTCCGTGACGTGGAGGGCGCCGCTCAGAGGATCTCCAGCGTCGATGGCTGCGAGCACCTGGTTGGCGGCCGCGTTGTCGCTCTGGGTCATCATCGCGTTGATAAGCGCAGTCTGTTCGGCGTCGAGGGGGCTCTCGTGGACGTGGTAATAGTCCAGAGCAATACCCAGCTTGAGCGTGCTCAACCCGGCAAACGCGACCTTGCAGTTCAGGCACAACTCCTGCCCCGTCCTGAGATCCTTGGCGAAGATGCCCGGCACTCCGTTAAAGCCCTCCAGCGATTGCGTCAGCGCCTGTTCGAGAAGATCCGTCGAGGCCGGAGGGGCAGGATCGATCTCGACGATCAGGTCGACCTGACGCTGGGTGGGATTTGCTGCAAGGATCGCCTCGATCAGGAGCGGAAGCGACGCATCGATGTCCAGGGTCGTGCCGTCGCGGGCCGGTCGGAACGTCCCGGCCTCCGGCAGAGCGACCGGCTGCTGGGGCGGGTGATCGTATTTCCGGGCCGTCCGCTCCAGGTACCGGTTGACGCGTTCCCGGGAGTAGAGGACGACGGCCTTGACGTCGTAGGTTTGCGGCTCCCTTTGAAGCAGCCGGTTCAGGATGTCCTGGAGAAAGGCCTCGGCCGTGGCCTCCTGGGCCATGACGTTGTCCAGGTTCTGCTGGGTGGCCTCCATATCGACGTGAAGCTCGATCATCTCCGGCAGCAGGGGAGGCACCGAGACCCCCGCGTAGGTGACGCTGATCGGCGAGGTGTAGACTTGCTCGATGGCATTGAGCGCCTGGGCCCGGGTCATTCCGCCCATCGGCTGATCGTTGATCGTCAACCCTGCGGGAAGCACATTCTGCGAGGAGCGCCAGGTCGTGTAGAACCAGGCCCCGCTGAGGATGAAAAGCGTGATCAGCAGGAAGATGAATATCCAACCCGAACCGCTGGATGATTCACGTCTCACCGTTCGCCTGCTTCCAACCCCGTTTTGATGACCCGGGCTCCGTGCCTGTCGCGTCTAGGTGTGTTGTGCATACACATTGAGTATACCGGATTGGCATATCGGGGCAATGGACGGCTGCCCGGTTGAGCCGCTGTTCCGTCTTAAGGTTCGCGGGCCGATCCTTTTCGACAAAGGATGAAACGTGGTTATAATGGGGTTTGTCCACGTGCAATTGATGAAGGAGTGTGCAACGATGGTGGAGGAATCGAAGCGATCGGATGAGCTTATGACGGACCTCGAGACGCTCTCTTTTGAGGAGGCCCTGACCGAGCTCGAACTTGTGGTCGAGCGCCTTGAGAGCGAGGTGCTCCCGTTGGACGAGGCGGTTGAGCTCTACAACCGGGGTCAGGCCCTGGCTGCGCTTTGCCAGCGTCGGTTGGATGAAGTCGAACTCAAAGTGGAGCAGCTTGCCGAGGCCAATACGGGCTCTCGCGCCTAGGCGATACTTCGCCCATAGGCGACCTGCTGCTCATAAGCGATACTTTGCCCACAAACGGATTGGGGGCTGACTTATGAACGTGTTTTCTCGGTGTACGCGCTGGGCGTTTCTGGCGATCCTTTGCGTCTGGGTCCCCGGATGCATGATCCCCGTGCCGTCGGTCGAACCGATTACGACCATCGAGCCGGTCGAAGAGGTCCGCGTTTTGCAAACGGAGGGCGCCGAACGGGCCCGGGTGCGCCTCCGCTTGTTGTCGGACCAGTTGACGATACGGGGGGGTGAGCAGCCGCCAACGCTGCTCCAGGGCCGGTTTCGTTACAACGTTGCCGCATGGGAGCCGAACATCACGCAGGAGACCGAGAACGGAGAGACCCGGGTGACCCTAAACCAGGGGATGGGGTCGCAAATTCCGTTGGGGCAATCGAAGACCTATCAGAATGAATGGGAGATCAATCTGGGTCGGGGTATACTGACGGATTTGGGCGTCGATATGGGGTCCGGCACTGCGGATCTTGCCCTGGGTGGGCTGTCGCTGACCGATCTCTCGGTCACGGCGGCGAACACGGATCTGGTCCTTACCTTCGATGCACCCAACCCGGAACCGTTGGGGTTGCTGCGTCTCACGGCGGGCACCGGGAAGTTCAAGGCCTCCGGACTCGGCAATGCCAACTTCGACCGGGTGTCGATTATGGGCGGGGCAGGGGCCGTCGACCTTGATTTTTCGGGGTCGATCCAACGATCCGCGATTGCGGACGTCAAGGCCGGCGCCGGGAAGATCACGGTTCGGGTGCCCGGTGGGATCGGCGCGCGCGCGACGGTGAGCGGGTCGCCGCTTCGCACCCTGGATCTGGAAAACTTCACGGAGTCCGGTGAGAACACGTACGTCAACTCGACGTACGGGGAAGCGCCGCTGACCCTGACCCTTCGGATAACAGCCGGGGTCGGTAAGATCGTACTGATCTCGTACTGAGCGCCCAATGTATGAACTCTTGATAGTCCTTGATTAACTTTACAACTATGGTAAACCATGGCTTTAGAATCTGCGATATCTGCCCAGCCAACACAGTACCTCACATCGACGTAGGTGGACGTTATTCATGATACTCAACGCCTTGCTCGACCTGCTATCCTCACCCTCCGGTGTTCTCATTACCCACGTCCTGGTCTTCCTGGGGTTCTTCACGACAGCCGGCCTGGTCTGGACCGAGTGGCGCCACGCGCACAGCTCTGAACTGCGGCCCCAATGGATTGCGCTGGCAGCCGTGATGTTGACGCGATTTACCAATGTGTTGTTCGTTTCCCTCTATCCCGCGACCGATTCCTTATTGGAGATCGTGTCCGGCCCGTGGATCTATGCAAGCGAGGCGCTCACGATCTTTCTGCTGGCCTGGGCGCTCAACCGGCGGATCCTGGGCCGCTCCCGGCGTTCCATCGTCCTATTGGCGTCGGGTTTGGGTGGGTGGGGGGTGCTGCTGCTGGTGATGATCGCGGTGTGGCACGGTCGGGCGGCGGGCCGATCGTTGACGTACCATCTCGATTCGTGGCAAAGCATCGTCTGGTATAGTATCGCGGCGCTTGCCAGTTTGATCGGGGGCGGGTTGCTCGTCAGCCGGGAGTCGGGCGCGCGCACGTCGGCGCCTTATGTCTTTTTCCTCCTGGGCATTGGCTCGGCGCTGGGCGCGTTGGCCTCTCCTTTTACGGGGCCTGTGGTACCCAACGGAGAGGCGTGGGCGCGCATCGCGTATCTCGTCGGCTATCCGCTCTTCGCGATTGCGCTTTACAGTTCGGTGCTGGATGAGATCACCACCTATCGGGAGGAGCTGCGGAGCCTGTCGTATCAGGCCCTGACCCAGACCCAGGAATTGCTCTCCTTGATCGAGACCACCGGACTGATTGGACGGGGGACGACCGAGCTGCGCGAGATGCTGGACAAGGTCCTGAGAAATGTGGCGATGGCCCTGAATGCCAACGGGGCCCTGATTCTCCTGCCGCATAGTGAGATGCGGGGCATCCTCCGCATTGCGGCGCGCTACCATTTCATCGATCGGAAGGGCCGCACGCCGAAGGAGATTCGACTCGAGGACTACCCGGAGATCTCACGGGGCCTGCGGAGCCAATCCCAGGTCGTCCTGGGGCCGGGAGAGGGGGAGGGGCGGTTGCAGAATCTCTCATCCTTGCTGGGCGGACAGCCCATACGCACCGCGCTTATCCAACCGCTGATGCACCAGTCGCGCTGCCTCGGGGTCCTGGTGGCCTCGCTCGAAGAGAACCGGCACGCTTTCGTCGAGGAGCGGCGGCAGTTCTCGGCGACTATTGGGGCCCAGATCGCAGGTGCTATTGAGAACGTCCGTCTTTATCGCGCCGTGGAGTCCAAGGCCCAGGAATTCGAGCGCTTGTTGAGACGCCGCGAGGCCGAGCTTCGTCGTGAGTCCGCGATTTTAGAGAGCATGGCCGAGGGTATATTGGTCACCGATGCGGAAGGGGCGTTCGTGATGATGAACCGCGCAGCCGAGGAGATCCTGGGCGTGAGCCGCCAGGAATTTCTGGGGCGTACGTTTCAGGAGGTGATGTCCAAGTACACTCTTGAGGGCGCGATCTCGCCGGGCGGTCTGTTGAGCCTCGCGGATACCTACGAGACTTTGTTTACCATCGAGGATCGGTACATCCGCGTTCACGCCGCGCCCGTCCTGATGAACAACGGCGCCAGCCAGGGGGTGGTCGCCGTCCTGCAAGACATCACCCGCGAACAACTGGCCGAAAAGGCCAAGCGTGAATTTATCGCCAGCATCTCCCACGAGCTGCGCACGCCGCTGACGGCTATCAAGGGGTATGCCGACGTGATGCTGAACGGGATGGCGGGGGATGTGCCCCCGGTCTTCTCCCAGTTTTTGCGTTCGATTCGCGATAACACGACCCGGATGACGACGCTGACGAATAATATCATCTCCATCGCCGAGATTGAGCGCGGTACGCTGGGATTGAACTACCAGAGTGTGGACCTGGGCGATATGCTTCACACGTCTGTTCAGCGGTACAGCGAGCGCAGCGAGGAGCAGGAGAAGACGATGACGGTCCTGATCGATCCCGAATTGCCCGAGATCGAGGGCGATCCCAATCGATTGCGGATCATTATGGACAATCTGATCAACAATGCGATCAAGTTCACCCCTGACGGCGGCGAGATCACGGTCGGCGCAGCTCCGATCGCCGGCACGCTGAAGGCGCCGGTCTTTGTCACCTTCTGGGTGAAAGATAACGGCGTGGGCATTCCCGTCGAGGAGCAGGTTCGCATCTGGGATCGTTTCTACCGGGTGGATCATGCCCTGAGTTTCACTGCCGGGGGATTGGGTATCGGTCTGACTATCACCAAGGCGCTGACCGAGGCCCACGGCGGACGGGTCTGGGTTGATAGCGAGCCCGGTAAGGGCAGCACCTTTGCGGTCTTACTGCCGATCACGCGGGGCCGTGAGATGGACAGCGACATGTTGAGAGCGCTTGTGGAGCAATCTCAGAGACCCGGGGGTGGGACCGAGATGCTGGATGAACTGGCGCTCCCGGACGAGCCGGAAGTAGGTTGATAATGAGCCTCACCGATACCCTTCGGGAACTTCCGAGGACCGCTCCCCTGCGACTCTGTCACGAGGGCGGACGCTGTTTACCCCTGCGGATCAGGCGGTGCGAGACCTTCACCTGCCGGCTGCGCGGCTTGATGTTCCGAGGTCGGCTGCCCGAGGATGAGGCCCTGTTCTTCGTTCAAGGATCTGAGGATCGGGTGGGGGCCTCGATTCATATGTTCTTTGTCTTCTTTTCCATTGGGGTTGTCTGGCTGGACACCGACGGACTCGTGGTGGACACCGTGCTGGCAAAGCCTTTCCGCCCGTTCTATGCACCCCGTAAACCGGCCCGTTATTTTGTCGAAGGGCCGCCGGCGCTCATTTCGTGTGTATCGATCGGCGAGCGGTTGCACGTCGAACCCGCTGCGTCGACGGGACAGCTTCGATCAACGTCTTGAGGAGGACCGCGTGATAAGGATGAGGTGTGATGATCAGAGGCGAGGACGGTCGCGTCCGGACAGGAGAGCGGCGGACCTTGCTTTTGCCCTTGTCCTGGTCCTGATCGCAGCCCTGACCCTTCCCTTTCCGGTGGGGGCGGAAGAAAACCTTCCGGCGGATGAAAGCCCACCGGCGGAGAGGACGATTGCGGTGGCTCCCGGCGATAGCTTACGTGGCATCGCCGAAGCGTACGGCATCCAGGTGACGGCATTGATGCACGCCAATGGGATCCGCCATCCCCGGGATCTCTACCCCGGTCAGACGCTGGTTCTTCCGGGTTCGGGGCCGGCTCCGGATGAGGTGCAGGCGTTGACCCTCGCCTGGGGCGAAGACCTCGATCTGATCGCCCGCCGGGCCGGGCTTACGCTTTCGGAGCTGGCCCGGGCCAACGGTCTCCTCCATCCGCAGCGTCTTGCTCTGGGGATGCGCCTCGTCGGACCGGTCGGCATCCCGGCGCGGGCGATTTCACCGCCGTATGAGACAGCGTGCCGGGTCGGCACGGCGGTTCTCGAGGGGCTGTCGCTGTGGGAGGTGCTGAGGCTGAATCCCGATCCGGTTTCCACCGAGGGGCGCCTGCTCGTGCCCGCCGCATCGACCGGACCGAGAACGGCCCCGAGCGACGAGGGAAAGCTGCTGGAGGCTCTGGTTCTCGACCTTTCGGTGGCGCCGCAGCCGGTACCGCGCGGTCAGACCGCGATGATCCGATTGACCACGACGGCGCCGGTCTCCTGTACGGTTCGATACCTGGACAGGACCGAGGCGTGTTATGCGTCCGAGTCCATCTCTGACGGCGCGGTGGCTTACGCCTTCCTGGGACTGCCGGCCCTGCTCCCACCCGGCGAGCACATTGCGACTCTTACGTTGAGCGCGGCGTCCTCGACGATTGACGTCCCGGTCCCACTGCGGGTCTCACCCGGGCGTTTCGACTACGAACGCATCGACCTTCCCCCGGACCGCCAGTCGCTCCTGGATCCGGCGCGGACGCAGGCGGAGCGTGAGACGATTGCGGCCTTACGCACGGTGCGCTCGGATGCGCGCAGATGGGGTCTGCCATTCCTCGCGCCTCTTCACGGCTCGATCACCTCTTATTACGGATCCCGGCGCTCTTACGGACATGGATTCAGCAGTTACCACGCGGGTGCTGATTTTCAGGCTGCCACCGGCGCTCCCATCATCGCGCCGGCCTCGGGTCGGGTGGTCCTTGCCGATCCCCTGGTGATCCGGGGTAACGCCGTGATGATCGATCACGGCTGGGGCGTGATGACGGGATACTGGCATCTGTCCTCCATCGACGTCTCTGTGGGTCAGGAGGTTGAGGCGGGCGCGCGGATCGGGGCGGTGGGCAACACCGGTCTTTCGACCGGATCTCACCTCCACTGGGAGCTGTGGATCAACGGCATCGCGGTCGATCCGCTGCCGTGGCTGCAGGCCACGCCGGATTTTTTCGCGGAGCTCGCGCGCGGAGGGGGCGAGCCTTGACCTCGGAGATGCTTGAGCGCTACCGTCGGACCGACGGCTGGTTGGGATGTACTATCGACTACCGGGCCCGGGTCGACTCGACGAACGATCAATTGATAGCTGCCGGAGAGGCCGGCGCTGAAGAGGGGGCCGTGATGATCGCGGACGTCCAGACCGCCGGGCGGGGCCGTCTCGATCGAAAGTGGCACGCGCCGGTTGGCACGTGTCTCCTCCTGTCCATGCTCTTCCGTCCGCCGCAGCCGTTTGCCACGTACGCATCGCGGACCACGATGGCGTGCGGCCTGGCGGTCCTGGACGCGGTTGAAGAGGTCGCCGGGCTGCGGTTGACGCTCAAATGGCCTAACGACGTGATTGTGGAGGACGAGACGGAGGCGGAGGGCTGGGCGAAGGTGGCGGGGCTTCTGAGTGAGGTAGGTATTCGGTTAGGTACCCCTTCCTTTCTGGTGGTGGGAGTGGGACTCAACGTCAATTTGCCCAAGGCCTACCTGGCGGATCTGGCGCCCGGCGCAACGAGCCTCCTGGCGTTGACCGGCTACCCTGTATCGCGCGTGCGCCTGCTGGACCGGTTGCTGGCTGCCGCCGAGGACCGCTATGATGCCCTGCGCGCCGGCAAAGCGGATCCTTTTGAGGCCTGGCGGGCGTCCCTGGCGTGGTTGGGCGACCCGGTCGATGTTCGGACGCCGACCGGGGTGGTCCGGGGCGTCGCGGAGGACGTTGATATCTACGGACGCCTTCAGGTGAAGCTGCCGGATGGACGGCGGCACACCTTTTCGGCTGGCGACGTCAGTCTGCGGCGGCCCCGGGTTGGCGGAAGCCTGGATGGATCTCCCGCCTAAAGATTCGTTTGCGCTCTGTGGGAAGTTCTGTATGATTAAGTTCATATGTCTGGCTGACAATTAGAAATTGGGTTGAGGAGTCGACGCCTATGCGATACCTGGTTTTCTCGGACGTTCACAGTAATTTTCCGGCCTTGCAGAGCGTGCTGATGGATGCGCCGGACTTTGACGAGGTCGTATGTTTGGGAGACCTGGTCGGCTATGGGCCCAATCCCAATGAGTGCGTGGATCGCGTGCGCGATCTGGCCTTGACGTGCATTGCTGGCAATCACGACTGGGGGGCGATCGGTCGAGCGGACCTCTCCATTTTCAACCGAGAGGCGCGAGAAGCTCTGCTGTGGACGCAGGAGACGATGACGTCGTCCGTGCGTTCCTTTCTCGACATCCTGGAACTCCGTGTTGACCTCACGGAGTCGGTGCTCTTGAGTCACGGTTCTCCCCGCGATCCCATCTGGGAGTATATGGTCGACGTTGCCACGGCGACCGAGAACTTCCAGCGGTTCGATTTTCAGGTCGGGCTGGTTGGACATTCGCACGTGCCGACGATTTTCGAGATGCCCTCTTCGGAGAGGCGCGCGCGTATTCTCCAGCGTGAGTTGGATCAGCCCCTCGATCTGGAGGGGCGGCGTCTGATCCTGAACCCGGGCAGCGTCGGACAACCCCGTGACGGCGACCCCCGAGCCAGCTATGCGGTGTTAGACACCGGTGCGATGACGTGGACCTTTCACCGTGTCGAGTATCCGGTGGAGATAACCCAGGAGCGGATGCGCGCTGCTGATCTGCCGCCCCGCTTGATCAACCGGCTCTCGGTGGGCCGGTGAACCCGTGAGCGTCCGGGTGGAACTTTCTGCCTCTTTTCTGCGTCTTATAGATAGCGATATGGGCAGTGAACGTTTATGATTCGGAGGAGGAGAGTGGAATGATGAAGTACGGACGAAGGATGCAGAGAGCCGTAGGGATCTTAATTGCAGCGGCGCTTCTGGTTGTGGGATGTGGTGCCAGTCCCTCAATGCCGCTGATGGAAAGTGCGCAGAGCGACAGGGCGGAAGGCGGCTATGCCCCCGAGGCCGAGGGGTTTGCGGCTAAGCCGCAGGAGATGCCGCAGGAGATGCCGGCGGGTGATGCTGACTATGCGGTCTCGGAGCAAGAGCTCGCGCAGGCGTCGCGGATGATCATCTACAACGGCGATCTCTCCATCGTGGTCAAGAACGTCGAGGAGACCCAGGAGGCGGTCGTCGCTCTTGTGGAGGATGCGGACGGATACGTGGTCAGCTCCGGCAGCTACGCCTATGGCGAGGGGCTGCGGCGGGCTAACCTGCGGATCCGCGTCCCCGCGGAGCGGTTCAACGACGTGATGGGGACGCTGCGCGATCTGGCGTTGGAGATCGAACAGGACAGCATCAGCAGCCAGGACGTGACGCAGGAGTACGTCGACCTGGAGTCGCGGTTGACGGCCCTGGAAGCCAAAGCTGAGCGTCTGGAGGAGCTGATGGACCAGGCGGAGGACACCGAGGCAGTGCTCGCCGTCTATGAGGAGCTCAGCGAGACCCAGGTGCGGATCGAGGAGACCAAGGGTCGGATGCGGTACCTGGAGC
The DNA here is from genome assembly GCA_964388385.1 of uncultured Anaerolineales bacterium. Classification (GTDB taxonomy): domain Bacteria; phylum Chloroflexota; class Anaerolineae; order B4-G1; family SLSP01; genus PWVB01. The sequence goes on from CAYMAQ010000102.1 coordinate 11,093, forward strand.
GCTCCGCCGCGATGGCGACGATTGACATCCAACTGATCCCCGACGAGGCCCTCAAGCCGGTTCAGGTCGCCGGATGGCGCCCCCAGGGCACGGTGAAGCGCGCGATTGAGACCCTGATTCAGATTTTCCAGTTCCTGGCTGATTCGCTGATCTGGATCGTGCTGGTCGTCCTGCCGGTGTTGCTGGTCATCGGCCTGGTTATCTTCGGGCTGATCAAGCTGCTGGGGCTGGTTTTCGGAGGGAAAAAGCGTCGCTCGAAGTCCAAGGAGAAGGAGACCGAGGGCGAACCTGAGGCATAGACGCTGACCTTTATGTAACCGTCCAGTCCCCGGCACTCTCGCACTTCGAGAGTGCCGGGGACTGGACTACCTAGCTGCGCACCCAGCGCACGTGATTGTCCTCCATCCGGATCTCGGCCTCCCCCTCGGCCTGCAATGACGTGAGTGCGGCGTTGACGGTGGTGAGCGACAGCATGAAGAACTGGGGGGCGGCGAATCGGATTCCATAGTGCGCTGCCAATGCGCGGAGCACGTCCGCCGCACACCGCGGCTCATCCAGCGCTTCGTAAGCCAATCCCCGAATCTCGCGGAGCCGCGCCGCGGTCGCGCCGGCCCGTTCGGCGACGTTCTCGGCCTCGACCGGCTCTCCGTGTCCGGCGATGAATCGCGCATACGGAAGCGCCGGCAGGCGGTCCAACGTCGCCAGCCAGGCGTCCATGTCGGCACAGAAGAGGATCGGATGGCGGTCGAGCGTGTCGTTGGGGAAGATGGCATCCCCGCAGTAGAGTGTGTCATCGTAGGCGAGGCCCACCTGTGCCGGCGCGTGCCCCGGCAGCGCTTCGACGGTCACCGGAACCCCTGCCAGCATCTGCACCCCCGGCTCCAGCGGTGTGGTCCGGTCGGTTCCCCGGCGGGCCAGGGTGAATTTGCTCTGCAGCTCTTCGATGGGGGCCGCACCCCCGTGGAGGTAGAGCGGTTCCAGGAGCGGCTGCTCGGCGAACACACCTTCCAGCGGCGATGCGTAGACCGGAACCTCCGCGCGCTGTGCCGCCCATCCGGCTCCGCCGAAGTGATCGGCGTGACCGTGGGTCAGCGCAATCGCGACCAGGGGGACCGCCATCTTCTCGACAATGTGGACCGCCTTGCGGGCCGAACTGCGGTCCAGCCCCGCATCGATCATCACGGCCCGGTTCTTGTGCACGATGAGCCCGATGTTGGAACCACCGATCAGTGCGTACGTGCCGTTGTCAAAGTCCAGCCACTCTGAGGCCATACGATCTGCTCCTTTTGTGCGATATGGGATGCGCGGCGTGGGGCTGTGCCCCACGATTTTTGGCGGCGACGCCGGAGATTGCCCATTCCCTGAGGGCTATGGTTTCAAGCCCTTACGGATACCAACTGTGAAAGAAGGGCAGGCGCCCCCCATTCTGTGATGCGCTATCACCGGGAACGTAGCCCGCCGGGCTCAAGATCTCGGTCAGGCCTACCGCCGATGAATAGATCAACAGCCCGTTCAGCACTGCGACAATCCACCAGGTCCAGCGCTTCTTGGGCGAGCCTTCGGTCACCACGAGCGCGATCAGCATCGCGACCCCCAGGGCGATCCACTTTTCGTAGGCCCGGACGTCGGGCCCGATCAGATAGACCAGCACGTTGGGCACCAGCAGTGTCGCGGCGGCGGCTACCTGCAAACTCGCCAGACTTTCTTTTGACAACAAAGCTCCGAATCCGCTCTGGTTTTTGCTCATGGCTCCTCCACGTCGATAGCGTTGATGGTGTCGGCCGAGCAGGCATGCGATTCTGCCCGACCCTATACGGAGAAGTCTACATCCCTGGACCCCGGCGTCAAGCGATACGTCAACCTTCTTGCCTTCTGAATGCAAACGCTGAAGCCGGGGATGGCATCTTCACTCGGAGTGATCCGGAGGAGTATCCTGAGGCCCGGGTGCAGATTAGCACCGGCACGCTCTACGGCGCGCTCAGCCGGATG
>CAYMAQ010000103.1:0-7521 GCA_964388385.1 uncultured Anaerolineales bacterium
TATGCATCACAGGAGGAGAGGGTGACAGACACAGAGAAATATCCGATGGCTGAGGCCGTCCGTCAGGCTTATCGCGAAGGGGAAGAGGATGAGACGCTAGAGCCGCTGGTGCGGGCCGATAAATCCGGGTCCCCGGTAGGGCGGATTCGGGACGGAGATTACGTGATCTTTTATAATATCCGGGGGGAGCGCGAGGTCGAGCTGACCCGCACATTCGTCGATCCGGACTTCTCGCACTTTCCCACCCAGGATATGGACGTTCACTTTGCGACGATGATCGAGTATGCTCAGGATTTGCCGGTCAGGGTGGCGTTTCCACCGCAGGGTGAGATTCGCAATACGTTGAGCGAGGTCGTCAGCGATCATGGTATGAAGCAGCTCAAGATCACGGAATCGGAAAAGGAGATTCACGTGAGCTACTTCCTCAACGGGAAGCGAGAGGAGCCGTTTCCAGGGGAGATTCATCGGTCTGTCCCCTCTCCCGAGGTCGCCGATTATACCGAGACGCCGGAGATGGCGGCGAAAGCGGTGGCAGCGGAGGTCATTGACGCCCTGAAAGACCCCTCGCTGGATCTGATCATCGTCAATTTTGTCAACGTCGACGTGGTCGGGCATATTGAGGACCGCGAGGCTGTCCTCAAGGCGGTGGAAGAGGTCGACCGTCGCGTAGGCGAGGTGGTGGAAGCGGCGCATGCTGAAGGCGTGACGCCGGTCATAACGGCGGATCATGGGACCGTCGAGAGTTGGCTCTATCCCGATGGCATGGTCGATACCGGCCATACAGACAGCCGCGTTCCTTTTATCATCGCGGATCCCGAACTCAAGGACCTCTCCCTGAAAGACGGTGACGCCCTGACCGACGTCGCACCGACGGTGCTGCATCTTCTGGGTCTGCCCGAGCCGGAAGCGATGACCGGGCGCTCCCTGTTACCCGACTCCGTCGCGCGCGGTGGGCGTCGCGTGCTGCTGGTCATCGCTGATGGCTGGGGGGTCCGTGATGAAGCCTACGGGAATATGATCATGGAGGCTGAGACACCGGCGATGGATACCCTCAAGGCGGCCTGGCCCTCCACCCGGCTGCAGGCGGCGGGCCCAGCCGTCGGTATGCCCGCGGGCACTGTGGGTAACTCGGAGTCCGGTCATACCCACATCGGGGCGGGGCGCCGCATATTGGCCGACCGCGTGCGCATCAATCAGGCGATCGAGGACGGCTCCTTCTTTGAGAACGAGGCTTTCCGCTGGGCCATGCGGGGGTCCATCGAAGACGGCACACGTCTGCACCTCCTGGGGATCGTCTCCTTTTACAGTTCACACGGCTCGGTCGCTCATCTCAATGCGTTGATTGAGATGGCGAAACGGGAGGGTGTCGCGGACCTCTTTCATCATGGGATGCTGGGGCGGCGTGGGGAACGGGAGGGGAGCGGCGCTCACTACATCGAGGGCGTCGAGAGAGAGATGGAGCAGCAGGGCGTGGGCACGCAGGCCTCCGTCATCGGGCGATTTTGGAGCATGGATCGGGAGGAGAACTGGGATCGGATCGAGAAATCCTATCGCTGGCTGGTGGAGGGCAAGGGTCGGTGGGTCAAGGTGGATTGATCCCCGGTATGATACAGCAGAATCATTCAGCGGCGTGTGATGATAGCCAGGCTCTCGCCTTTTCGCTTCTTGCGGCGTGTCGATAGAAGCCGCTTGTCGGATTGGATGGCCTTGAGCATCCGCGTCACCGGCGTCGAGCCGCCGGAGACCAGAAGGGTGCCTCCAACCCGGGTCACGTCGGCGGCTCTTTGGACCAGGTATGCGTGAACGTCCGGGCTTTCGTCGTCGCGAAGGTCGATTAACACGAGGTCGTACGGCGCTGCCGGTGGCCCCTCCGCAGGCAGCCCGATGCAGTGAAAGGATTGGAGCCGGGCTGGGTCGCAGCCGTTGCTCTCAAGATTGATCCGGCTGTAGCGGAGTGCCAGCAGGTCGCGGTCGGCCAGCGTTATTTCATGGGGCTCCTGGGTCAACAAGGCTGCGGTCGCGGTGTGGCCCTGTCCGGGGTTGAGTACCAGCATACGTTTTGGCGTCGGATCGTCCAGGTCCAGCAGCACCTTGCCGGTCAATACGGTCCGGTAGCTGAGTGTGTCGAACTCCGGCAGCCCGATCGCCGTCTTAGCCTGATAGACCAGGTCGTCGATCTCGAAGTCCATCGCTTCCCGGCGATAGAGATTGTCCTCGATCCTCCCGACGGCGGGGGGGGATTCGAATCGGTACCTGAAGACGCTATGCCCTGATTTATCCACGCGGTCGAGCAGGACGGCGTGAGATTCGTCCAGCAGCCCGGTGACGAGGGGGATGAGTGGGGAGACGACGACGACCGCAACCTGTCCGCCTGGAACCAGCACGCGTCGGGCCCCGCGCAGCATCGCCGTGATCACGTCATCACCGGCCTTCCCGGGGATATTGGCTGCCACCAAATCGAAATCTTGGGCTTTTACGCTTTCATATCCCAGGCTGCCGTACACCTGAACGTTCGGGCGCTGATTGCGGCGCGCGTTCTCGCGGGTGAAGGCCACCGCCAACGCGTCACGGTCCACCATATGGACAGTGCTGGTCGGGTATCGTTTAGCCATGGTGAGGCCGATCGGGCCGTACCCACAACCGAGATCCAGTACCTTGTGGAAAGGGCCTGCCAGCTCGGGCCTGAGGGATTTCAAGAGATGCATTGTCCCGGTATCCACGTGGTGGCTGCTGAAGAGACTTTGTGAGACAGACAAGGTCAGCTCGACATCACGCAGCTCCACCGAGACATTCTTCTTCGTATAGATGCGCAACACGTCCGCTTGAGGCATGTTTCCTTTCTAGGTTTCGTCGTCCGGGTTAGGCAGGACGACTTTGGGCTGCCAGAGATGGGTATCGACCTGTTTTATAACGCTGATAAGTGTCCCCCCCTCCGTGCAGGCCCGCACGTAGGAACGGTCGGCGTCCAGACTCAGTTGCAGCCGCTGCCCATGTCGCACTGCCCAAGCCTGATCGTCGGTCAGCGTCACTCTGGGTAGAAATCTGAGGACCTGACTGGGTGTGAGATGCGCTTCGTGGAATCGACCGTGTTGGTGCAGCCTGTAAAGTGCGTCGACGGTGTAGCTCTCGCTCAGGGTGAAGGGGCCGTTCGCCGTCCGCGTCAGTCTGCGGAGATGCCCACCACATCCAAGCGCCTGTCCGATATCGTGGGCCAGGCTGCGAATGTAGGTGCCGGCCGAACACCGCACGTCCAGGGTGAGGTCGGGTGGCGACCAGGCCACGATCTCCAGCCGTTCGATCGTGACGGAGCGGGGTTTGACGTCGACCGACTCCCCTTTGCGAGCGAGTTCGTAAAGCCGTTTGCCTTCCACACGAATGGCAGAATACATCGGGGGAACCTGCATAATGGGCCCTCGGAACGCATCCAGCGCCTTCTCGATCTGCTCACGATGGACGTCGACCGGACGGCGCTCGAGGATATCGGATTCGGTATCGTAGGTAGCGGTTGTCTCTCCCAGCCGGATAACCGCACGATAGGATTTGTCCAATCCCTTCAGGAAGCGGGTCAGGCGGGTTGCCGTCCCGAGTAACAAAATCAGGACACCGGTTGCCATAGGATCCAACGTGCCGGTGTGGCCGATCCTTCGCATTTTCAGCAGGCGCCGCACGACGCTGACTGTGTCGTGCGACGTCATGCCCTTATCTTTGTTGACGATCAAGGCTCCGATCATCGGGCGGGTCATGCCGGGGTCACGCGCCAGATCGTGTCGCCTGGTGGAGGATGGGGAGCACCCGACCTACCACCTCATCCAACGATCCCTCGATCGAGCATCCTGCCGCCAAGCGGTGTCCGCCGCCACCCAGGGACTTCGCGACGGTAGCCACATCATAACCGGGCCGCGCCCGAAAACTGACTTTGACGGTCGCGTCACGCATTTCAATGAACGCAGCGGTGATCTTGGCCTCGGCCACGCGGCTCAAGAGATTACCCAGATCGAGGTCCGCGTGATCGCTAATATCCAGCGCCTCTTTCTCTTTCAGGGGGAAAGTGGTCCAGGCGACCCTTCCATTGAGTCGGAGCCGGTCGAGCGCCAGTCCCCACCCCCGCATCTTCTTGTAAGGCACCGAGTCGAGGGTTTTTTGCATCACCTGCATATAATCGCCGCCGGCTTCGATCAGGGTGCCTACCGTGCGGAGCACCTCAGGAGATGTCGATTGGGTCCGGAGCCCGCGTGTGTCGGTCAACAGTCCCACGAGGAGGCACGTTGCGAGGTCATCCCGAATCTCGACCTCCAGCGCCTTAAGAAGATCGATCATCGGCAGCACCGTGGCTGCCGCCGTGGGGTCGATGAGATTGACGTCGCCGAACGCGTCGTTGGTCGCGTGGTGGTCGATAACCAGCAGCGGCATCTGATCGCGCCATTCGTCGCGATAGAGGCCGCCGGTTCTCTGAAGATCGCTCATATCGATGACGACCACGAGATCGATGTCAATCTCGTCCGGGAGCGTCTCCCTGTACTGATCAGCTCCGGGCAGGTAGGAGAGATTTTCCCCCAGGGGATGGACACAGGCGATTACTGGATCTTTGCCAAGTTCGCGCAGCGCGAGGCGCAAAGCCAGCGTGGATCCGATCGTGTCGCCGTCCGGACGGGGGTGAGAGATGAGCAGCGGTCGCTCACTCTGCTGCAATAGCGCCGCTGCCTGCTTTAACGCTCTCTTCATCGCTCTCCTCTTCATCGGGTGGGGTCTCCTCGTGCAGCTCGGCCAACAGCGCCTCGATCTTCGCACCGTGTGCCAGTGAGGGATCGTACTCGAACACAAACTCCGGAATGTTACGGAGACGGAGAACCGGAGCCAGCTCGTGGCGGATCCAGCCCGAGGCGCCTTCCAGGGCGGCCTGGGCCTCTTTGATGTCTTCTTCGTCTCCAATCAGACTGTAGTAAACTTCCGCACGCGACGTGTCCCGGTTCACGTTGACGTCGGTGATCGTGATCTCCGCCAATCTGGGATCTTTGCTCTCGCGCAACAGGAGCTCGGTAAGTTTTCTTTGAATCAGATTGTTCACGCGTTTTACGTACTTGCGTCCCATACTATCTCCTTGGTCTCAACAACTGAGTGGCGTCGAGTGGCGCTCTATAGTTCCTGCTCCACGCGCTTCATCACGTAGAACTGGAGCAGATCGCCCTCTTCCACGTCGTCAAAATCCTCGACCTTCACGCCACACTCATACCCCTGTCGGACTTCGCGCACATCCTCCGTGAACCGTTTGAGCGAATCGATTCGACCATCGTGAAGGACGTCACCGTCCCGCACGACCAGCACATTCGCATTTCGCTGGACAATGCCCCGGGTGACGTAACATCCTGCAATGGCGCCGACGTTGGAGACCTCGAATACCTGTCGGACCTCGGCTTCGCCAATGCCCTGCTTCCGATATGTCGGCGCTAACATACCCTTGAGAGCCTTGTTGACATCGTCGACCAACTCGTAGATGATGTCGTAAAGCTGGATATTGAGCCCCTCGCGGTCTGCCATACGGCGTGCCGCAGAGTCGGGGCTGACCCGGAACCCGAGGACCGTCGCGTCAGAAGCAAGGGCCAGGTTGATGTCGGATTCATTGACGTTGCCTGCCGCGGCGTGCACGATATTAACCTTGACGTCCGAATCGCCTAACTGCTCGATGCTATTGACGATGGGCTCGATTGAACCCTGAACGTCGGTTTTCAAGACGATGTTGAGCTCCTGAACCTCACCCTCCCGAATAAACGCGGAGAAGTCGTCCAGCGAGAGCGGACGACCCGGTCCGGCCATCGACTTCTGTTTGGCTTCCTCCTGCCGTTTCTCGGCGATGGCACGGGCCATTCGTTCTTCCTTGACCACGCGCACGCGGTCGCCGGCTGCGGGTACGTCGTTCAGGCCGATGATAAGCATCGGTGTGGCGGGAGGGGCTGTGCGGTGGCGGTCGTTATTCTCGTCCACCAGCGCGCGCACCTTGCCCCACGTGTTGCCAACGACGATCACGTCCCCCGTGCGAAGGGTGCCGTTTTGAACGAGAACCGTTGCCAGGGGCCCGCGCCGTTTATCGAGGCGCCCTTCCAGCACGGTCCCGACGGCTTCGGTCTCGGGGTTGGCTTGCACGCCGATCTCATCGGCCAGGAGGATGATCGCTTCCAGGAGATCCTCGAGTCCGGTCCGCATCTTGGCCGAGACGGGGATGACCATCGTGTCGCCGCCCCATTCATCGGATGTCAGGGAGAGCTCCTCGCTCAACTCCTGTTTGACCACCTCGGGCCTGGCGTTCGGCCGGTCCATTTTGTTCAGTGCCACAATGATAGGTACGTGCGCGGCACGGGCGTGATTGACCGCCTCAATGGTCTGAGGTTTGACGCCATCGTCCGCTGCGACGACCAGGACGGCGATATCCGTGGTGTTTGCACCTCGGGCGCGCATCGCGGTGAAGGCCTCGTGTCCCGGTGTGTCCAGGAAGGTAAGACGGCGGTCGTTGTGTTTGATCTGGTAAGCGCCGATGTGCTGCGTGATCCCACCACTCTCCTCATCGACGACGGTGGTGTGACGGATTGCATCCAGAAGTGACGTCTTCCCGTGATCGACGTGGCCTAAAACGGTGATGACGGGAGGGCGATTCTTCAGATCGTCGGGATCTTCATCCGCCAATAATATCTGCCACGCGGAGCGCTTCTCCTCGGTCTCCTCTTCCAACTCAGCGTAGGGTTGTTTGGCCTCGTAGCCAAACTCCGAGGCCGTGATAGCCGCTGTGTCAAAATCAATCTGCTGATTAATGCTGGCGAGAACGCCGTTGCTCATCAACGTCTTGATAACCTTAATCGGCGTCTCATCGAGAAGTTCCGCGAGATCTCGCACGGTGATAATCTCTGGTATCGTGACTTCCTTTTGTTCGATCTGTTCTACCTGTTCTACTTGCTCTACTTGCTCTACTTGCTCTACCATCGTCATCCTCCTTAAAAACTTACTGAATCCCCCCCAACGTGCGGGTTCGTGAATCAATCGCTTTTCGTCTCCGATGCGGTTTCAACGTCTTCGCGGAGCGTTTCTGCATAGGCACGGAGTGCATCGATCTCCTCCGGTCGCAGTGAGGTACGCAGCGCGCGGTTAAGGCTTGCGTGCTTTAATGCTGCCTCCCAGCACGTCGACTTGCGACAGAGATAAGCACCTCTGCCCCGAGCTTTACCCGCTTCATCCACGACGACCTGCCCATCCGGTGTGTGCACGATACGGATCAGTAGACGCTTCGGCCTCTTTTCCCGACATCCTACGCACGTCCGGTGCGGAATATGCCTCTGTTTTGATGCCTGCCGCTTCTTTTTTTTGCTCACTTTCCTTAACCTTCTTGACAAAAGAAATAGGGGACGCCCCTCTATGCTCCCTGGCGTCCCCCACGTGCTCAACTACGGCGGCTATCCTATCACAGGATAACCTGCGTGGTTTTAGCGTCGCATCTCTTGTTCCTGACTAGGCGAGAGGCGGCTCATAGGACACAGC
>CAYMAQ010000103.1:7621-12773 GCA_964388385.1 uncultured Anaerolineales bacterium
CTCTGGCGCCGCTGCCGTTTCAGGCGCTGCAGCCACCTCAGTGTCTGCGACGGCTGCCTCTTCCGCGACCGGCTCAAGGACACCTTCTGCCTCTTCTTCAACGGCAGGTTCCGGTTCCTCCGGCAGCAGGTCTTCGACTAACGCCTCGACCTCTTCTACGACCTCAGTTTCCGCTGCCTCGACGCCCTCTTCCTCTTCGAGGGTCCGAAGCTCCCAATCGCTCGACTTGATAGCCTCTTTGATGTCGTTCAACGCTTTGATGCCGACGCCGTTGAGCATCAGAAGGGCTTCATCGCCCAGAGCCATACGCTCCATCAGCTCGCCCACGTTGGAGAGTCCGTCGTTGATCAGATTGCTGTAGATCTTGGACCCAAGATCCAATTCGTCCAACGGCGTATTGTAAGCGGCCTTCGGCACGCGCTCCCGCGCTTCCCGCTTGGCCTCGACCCGCGCTTCTTCCACACGTTCCTGGGCGTGGCGCCGTTCCCGCGCCTGCTGGGCGCCGGGACGTTCGGCATCTCGACGAGCGATAGCGACCTTGCGAATGGCCTTGACCGTCTCGCCAATCAGCCGGCGCTCTTCATCGGTATACGGATACCGATCCTCTTCGTGCGAGCGCATCACCGATGCCAATTTTGGAAGCAGGGATGCCCGATTGTGCAGGTCATCCAGAAGCTGCGGCGTCTTGTTGATCTGCTCCAGGGCCCAGAAGCCAGCCTCGGTGGCGCCCTGGATGTCAATGCGCCAATTGGTGAGCTTGGCAGCCAGCCGAGCATTTTGGCCCGACCGTCCAATAGCCAGGGAGAGGTGCTGGTCCAGCACGACGACTGAGGCTGTGCGTCCGTTGGTATTGTTTTCGTCCAACGTGACACAGAGAATAATCGGTAAACTCAGCGCGTTGCTGATGAACGTCGCCGGATCCTCGCTGTACTCCAGGACGTCAATACGCTCGTCGTGGAGTTCCCGCGAGATAGTCTGAATACGGATCCCGCGCATTCCCACGCACGCACCCACCGGATCGATACCGGATTGGTTTGTCGAGACGGCGATTTTCGCCCGCGTCCCGGCCTCTCGCGCCACGGCGTTGATCTCGACCTGTCCGGCGCGGACCTCAGGGACCTCCAACTCCAACATCCTCCGCAGCATCAACGGATGGCTGCGGCTGACGATGATGTTAGGGCCCCGGGACGTGCGGCGGACCTGAAGCACGTAAGCTCGAATCTTCTGGTGCAGCACATACCGCTCTCCCGGAATCTGCTCGCGGCGCGGCATCTGTGCCTCTTCGGTGCGCTCGAGGTGCAGCGTGACCCCCCGCGGCGAAACCGACTGCACAGTTCCGATAATGATCTCATTCTCCTGCCGGCTGAACCGGTTGAACTGGCTCTCGCGTTCGGCCTCTCGCAACCGCTGCGTAATGACCTGTTTGGCCGTCTGCGCCGCAATGCGCCCGAAGTCTTTGGGCGTCTCATCGACCATCACCGTACCTTCAAGCTCGACGTCCGGCTTGATGCGAAGGGCTTTCTTGAGGGAAATTTGTGTAATAGGATCGTCGACTGACTCAACGATATCTTTTTCAATATAGATACGGGCCAGCCCTGTTTTAAGGTTGATCTCGGCAGCTACGTTCTGAGTTGGCGGGACCTTCGAATCACGCCGGTACGCGGTCACCAAGGCTGCACGAATGGCATCCAAGACGACCTCTCTTGGTAAATTGTACTCAGAGCATATCTGATTAAATGCCAGGGCGAACTCGCTTTTCATTAGTTACCTGCCTCCCAATATGGATCTGAAGACCTTAATCTAATCTGAAGATCGACCTCAAGATCGACCTACAAAGAAAAGTGGGGAGCATCCCCACTTTTAGTAGTGAATCTCGACTCTTCTAGTTACAATTATAACATAGGAAGGGGGGTGAGGCAAGGCAGAAAAAGGAAGCTGCGTTCGGTTACACAAGGAGGTGCGTCCAATACGGGCGTTTGCTCTTGGGCATTTGTCCTTGACATTTACCCGGTTTTCCCTATACTTTCTATAAGTTTGACGATAACGTTCTCACAGGAGATATGCATCGGATGTTTTTACACGTGCCAGCACCGCGGGACTTGAATAATACCAACACCAATCCCAGCGTGCGCCTGTGGGAGGATCGACGGGTGATCTAGAAGAGACGATCTGACGGATCCAACGACGATAACCAGCCACGGGCGCACGCTTTCGCCCGTGGTTTTTAGTTTGTCACCCTACGTCATTCGATCTCCTCTTCCGGGTGTGATCTCAACGAAGCCATGGGCGCCAGTCGGCCCGTGGCTTTTTTCGTGCGGGTCAATCCATAGATTCAGGGGTGGAGAGGGGCGGTTTCAGAGCAGGATAAAGATCGATAGGGGGTAGGGGGATGGATATGCGAACACATCGGTGCGGTGAGGTGGGGATATCGGATGCTGGGGATGACGTCGTCGTGATGGGGTGGGTGCGGACGCACCGCGACCACGGGCGTGTGGTCTTTTTGGATCTCTGGGACCGTGAGGGGATGATTCAGATTGTGGCCGATCCAAGGGTCTCGTCCGGGGCTTATGAGACGGCCCAGGAGCTGCGATCCGAGTACGTCGTCGCCGTCCGGGGGGAAGTCCGGGCGCGACCGGCGGGTACGGAAAACACGGCGTTACGCACCGGTGCAGTCGAAGTGGCTGCGCGCGAGATCGAGGTGCTCAACGAAGCCCGCGTGCCGCCTTTTCCGCTTGGGGAGGGCACACGGGTGGATGAGGGGGTGAGAGCCCGGTACCGTTATCTCGATCTTCGCCAGGGCTACCTCCAGCGTAACCTCCGTCTCCGCCACAAGGCGATCCGGGCGATGCGTGCCGCCCTGGACCGGGAAGCGTTCGTCGAGGTCGAGACGCCGGTGCTGACGCGGAGCACGCCGGAGGGGGCGCGCGATTACCTCGTGCCCAGCCGCGTGCATCCGGGCACCTTCTATGCGCTGCCCCAGTCTCCGCAGCAGATGAAGCAGCTTTTGATGGTGGGGGGTGTGGATCGATACTACCAGATCGCGCGCTGTTTTCGGGATGAGGATCTCAGGACCGACCGGCAGCCGGAGTTCACCCAGTTGGATCTGGAGATGAGCTTTGTCGATCAGGACGACGTGCTTGCCTTGATGGAGGCGGTGATTCACGAGGCGGTGCACGCAGTCCGACCCGACCTGGCGCTGCCGACCCCTTTCCCGCGCCTAACGCATGCGGAAGCGATCGCCCGTTACGGCACGGACAAGCCGGATATGCGATGGGGGATGTCTTTGGTGGACCTCACGGATGTGCTGGAGGAGAGTGAGATTCGGATTTTCCGGCAGGCTGTGCGCGAAGGGGGGGCAATCAAGGGGATCCGAGTCTCCGGTGGGGCATCCTTCGAGCGGGCGGAGCTGGAGCATCTCCAGACGTTGAGCCGCCGGGAGGGGGCGGATGGAGTGATCTGGTTCGCAATCGATGAGGACCGGGTGCGCTCCCCGGTGGCGCGATACCTGTCCCCGGAGATGGTCGCGCGCATTCGAGCTCGGATGAAGGCCGATGTCGGCGACTTGATGCTCGTCGTTGCCGGAGACTCTGCGACCGTCGCCCGCACGCTCGATCAGTTACGGCGCGAGATGGGAAACCGGCTGGGGCTTGATGATGAGGGGACGCTGGCCTTTGCCTGGGTGGTCGACTTTCCGTTGTTCAGGTGGGACGAGGCCAACCGGCGGTGGGGCGCCGAGCACCACCCCTTTACCCGCCCGAAGCAGGAGGATCTTCCCTGGCTGGAACGGGATCCGGGCCGGGTTCGTGCGGACTGCTATGATCTGGTCTGCAACGGGTGGGAGTTGGGGTCCGGTTCCATCCGAATACACCGGCGGTCCCTCCAAGCGCGGGTGCTCGACCTGATGGGCTACACTCCCGAACGGGCCGAGGTCGCATTTGGTCATCTCCTGCAGGCGCTGGAGTTCGGTGCCCCTCCCCACGGGGGGATTGCGGTCGGCGTCGATCGGCTGGTGGCGCTGTTGGCGGAGACCGATACGTTGAGGGACGTCATCGCTTTCCCGAAGAACCGGCAAGCTGTCGATCCGATGATGAGCGCCCCATCGCCGGTGCCGTGCGATCAACTGGAGGCACTGGGTATCCGTGTGTCGGAGTCGGAACCCGCGCTGGCGTGAGTGGGAAGGTACCGGCGTCGAGGGATATCCGCCTCGCGGCCCGGCTATGATGGATCACGAATGCAGAAAAGGTCGGCGATATGATTAGGATATGGGTGCGGTTTGGCATTTTGACGAGAGGTGGAGGTAGCGCTTATGAAATCGTTGACAGCATCAGGGGGACGGCGGATTGACCCGGAGCACGTGCGGCATATTGCGTTCTTGACGCGATTGGGGTTGACCGAAGCGGAGGTTCGGAGGTTCAGCGAGCAGTTGAGCACGATCATCGACTATTTTGATCTGTTGGGTGAGGCCGACATCGAGGCTGTGCCGCCGGCACGCCAGCCGCAGATGCGGCGCGATGAACTCCGTGAGGACCGGGTGCGGCCCTCCATGGCGCGTGACGCCCTGCTCGCGAACGCGCCGCAGCGGGAGGGGCCGTACGTCAAGGTCTCGGCGGTCTCCGATGTGGATGACGAGCGGCGGCGGGAGGGATAGGATGACCCTGCACACCTTGACAGTCCACGAAGCCGGTCGCCTGCTGCGGGCCGGTGATCTGACCTCGGTTGCGCTGACGCACGCGGTGCTGGATCGCATTCACGAGGTCGATCCCCAGGTGCGCGCGTACCTGACCGTGAGTGAGGATGAGGCGCTGGCTGCGGCGGAGAGGGCCGATCGACGCCTGCAGAGGGGCGAGGACGTCACGCCGTTGACCGGCATTCCCTATGCGGTGAAGGATTCCCTCTCAACGCGCGGGGTGCGGACGACGTGCGCGTCGCGGATCCTGGAAAATTACGTGCCGCAGTACGATGCCACAGTCATCAGCCGGCTCAAGCGGGCGGGGGCGGTGTTGGTGGGCAAGCATAATATGGACGAGTTCGGGATGGGTTCCTCCTGTGAGAACTCGGCGTATTTCAATACGCATAACCCGTGGGATCTGGACCGGGTGCCGGGCGGCTCCAGCGGTGGGTCGGCGGCGGCGGTCGCGGCAGAGATGGCCCT
>CAYMAQ010000104.1:0-9114 GCA_964388385.1 uncultured Anaerolineales bacterium
CGCGGTGCGATGAGCCGAGGAGAAAGTCAGGGTGGTCTTCCACCCGATCGGGTGGTCGAGGATGAGGAGATGATTCTCAAGGACACTCGCAGAGTCATCGAAGCTTACCACGATCCCGGCCGGGGCTCGATGGTGCAGATTGCCGTAGGACCCTGTTCGCCGTTCTCGGTGACCGAGGCTTTGATGCGAGAATCGGCAGAGCTGGCTCGCGCTTACGGGGTTCGCCTTCACACACATCTTGCGGAGACCTCGGACGAGGAGGCGTATACTGAAGCGACTACGGGAAAGCGACCTGTTGACTACGCTAGATCCCTGGGTTGGTTGGGTGAAGATGTCTGGTTCGCACACGGTGTTCACGTTGACCAAACGGAGATACAGCTGCTGGCGACGACGAAGACCGGGATCGCACACTGCCCATCCAGTAATATGCGTCTAGCATCCGGCATTGCGCCCATCCGCGAATATGTGGATCAAGGTGTACCGGTCGGTATGGCGGTGGATGGATCGGCCAGTAATGACGGTTCTCACATGTTGGGTGAGGCTCGCATGGCTATGCTGCTTCAGCGGGTTCGGGGAAATCCCGCGGGGTTATCGGCTGAAGAGGCTTTGTGGCTGGCGACTCGTGGAGGGGCAGCGCTGTTGGGCCGTCGGGACATTGGACAACTTGCCCCCGGCATGGCGGCCGATGTCATCGGCATCCGGCTGGATCAGCTTGCATACGCTGGCGCAGCCGTTCACGATCCGGTAGCAGCGGTTGTTTTCTGTGCACCCACGACGGTCGATCTTTCGATTATCAATGGGGAGGTTGTGATTGAGGAGGGTCACCTTCAGACTGTGGATGTGGCGGCGACCCTTATAAGGCACAATGGGATCGCTCGAAGTCTCGTGCAATCCGATTAGTCCAGGCATCCTAGTCTGAGTGACTATGAGGTTGCTTCCTCCCTGGTGTGAGTCCGACCACGACGTCCAAGACCCGGGTCCATGCGGTTTCTTCCTTGGACGTCATGGTCTCTTCGCGAAAGCGGTAGTCATTTTTCCGGATGAACTCCTCCAACTCTCCCATCAGTGCCATCCACGCTTCCCGGTGAACCGCAATCAACGTTGAAGCGATACGATGTGCTCCCTTTTGCCGAAGACTCATCCGTAGATGGGGTAGACAAAGCCCACCAGAATCCCGAAGTAAGGATTGAACGCTTTCATTCTTCAGGTCATCAAGTAGAAGTTCTGCAAAGCGTAGGGAGGTTCCCTCCCCCACTTCACACGCAGGACAAGGTGTTCGGGCTTCCAGGGCCTCTGCGATTTGTTTCGGAGACCGCCTGTCGCTTCGTAGTCCCAAAAATCCGCGCGTGTCCTTATCGTCTCCTTCGGTGTCGCGAATCAAATCGAGTATTGTCACACGGTAAACGATGGCCATTCCCAGAGCAGATCCTTGAACTTGGCGCCAGGCGCGGCTATGACGCTCGCACAGGCCCCGGGATGCTTTGAGGTCATCCCGGGTCTTGAGATCCAAAACGCGTTCGTAGTTAAGAGATTCGATAAATGCCTGCTCCGCTTTATGGGCTAATTTACATAGCGGGCATCCCCATTCTTCCATCGCTTCTCGAAGTTCGATCTGGAGAGGTTTGAGCGTCGATCCACGTTGAGCCTTCATAGGGCTGAGGTTTCTGGCTGCGATTGACGTTTGTCCGGACGCACAGTCGCGCTCAACAGTCCAAACACTGCAAATGCCAGCACCAGGGTCGCGCCGATTCCGTAGATCATAATTCGCGGTCCAAAAGATTCGAAAAGCTGGCCGATCAACCATGGCAGCGTCATACCTCCCAGGCTCCCTCCGACGAAATACCAGCTTGTGACCTTCCCAGTGACGGTCAGCCTGCGTTCTGCAAAGGAGATCATCGTCGGGAACATCGAGGCCATAAACAGCCCGACGCCAATTGTCCCCGCCCATACCGCGAGGTTGGATTGTGGCCATAAAGCCGGCAGCCCAATACTTGCGATAGCACCCAGCAGGTCGATAAACAGAACACCTTTAGGTGTCATATGTGCAGCCAGAGGAATTGACAGCAGGCGCCCTACGGTGATTGCAATCCAAAACGCCGAGGTCAGATAAGCGGCAAAGGCAGCATTGCCCAGAGCGGTGGCTTTCGCGTAGGTCGCAATCCATCCGCTGGTTCCTGATTCAGCCCCGACGTACATAAAGAAAAAGAGAACGATCAAGGGTAGGACAAATTGATGATTCTGAGCTTTCCGGATCTCGCTGGTGTTATCACGGCCCGACTGGGTGTTCTCATAAGCGACACCTCGCTTGGGAGCTTTGGGGCTTGGCAATCCTAACATCGCCAATATGACCGGAAGCACGAGCAACGACAACGTCCAAAATGCCCAATGCACCTGTCCACTTCGTGATAATACTTGAGCGACGATAATCGGGCATAGAAATGCGCCCACTCCGAAAAAGAAATGCATTGCATTCATAAACGGACTGACGTCCCTGCCGTGGACCCACACCAAAAGCGTATTGCCCCCGACGTCCAGCACACCTTGGAAAGCTCCGAGAAGGAAAATGACAATCACCAGAAGCCATAGTTGGGAGACCAGAGGGATCAGCGCCAACATAACGGCTGCAAAGGTCATCGTGCCGATAATGATCGGGTTCCCCGATACTGAATCGTAGAGCCGTCCACCCACAACCGATCCAATGAGATATCCAAACCCGCGCGCGCTGAAGATGATGCTTATTTGGTCGAGAGCGACTGAGGTATTCTCGGCCAGGTTTGTGAGCGTGGGCCCTAAAGGCGCGTATGTCAATCCGAGCGCGATAAAGGCAGCGAAATAAGCGATAGTCTGCTTCCACCGTAGCTGTTGCTTTTGATCCGTTGTGCGTATAGATGTCATCACTTTGATGCCTCGTCTCCTTGGAAATTCTGGTCCATTGCAACCACGCGGCCTTCGCGACGTGCGCGTTCGGCTGCGAAAACCATCAGGTGCGACTCTAAAGTTTCGTCGATTCCGGAGAGAATCCAGTTGGGGTCGTCTTCGGCTACAGCCTTAACGAAGTGAGACATAAGTCCATAGTCTCCGCCACCGTGACCGCCCAATATCGAGGCATCGGGTGCCGACGTATCAATGCGTTCTTTTTGGTCAGTTAGAAAGTCGTAGTGCTCAATCACCGATCCATCACCGTATAGCTCCCCTCGGGTACCGAAGATACGCGTCTCACGGTGACGCATCTCTGTGAATGCCATCATTGTGAAACTCGCCGTTCGTTTTCCCTGAAAATCCATCGTGACGACCTGATGATCGACGACATCGTTGTCACTTTCATATACACAGCGGCCGTAAGGCCCCTCTCGCAGTGCGGCAAGAACGGTGTCGCGTGTCGGTTCTGGCGTCAAGACGTTCAGAGGCCAACCTGTATACCCGCGGTCCAGGGCTGCCAGATAAATTCTTTTGGCGGAATAAGGACAGGAGGGCTCGATCGGACAGTCTATGCAGCGGGACGCTGCGCCTTCCGGCTTGTCCTCCTCACAAAAGTGCTTGAGGGATCCGAACGAGGAGATGGCTTGACAAGGAGCGTCCATGACGTACCGGATCCAGTCAATGTCGTGACATGACTTGGTCAACAGCATAAAACTTGATTCATCCTCTCGCCGCCAATTGCCTCTGACGTAGGAATGGGCTTGATGCCAGAACCCCACGGGTTCGAGTCGCTGTAAGCCTACGATATCGCCGATCATTCCTGCCTCGAGAAGCTCTTTTAACTTCTGGGTATAGTGGGTATATCGGAGTACGTGACAGACGCTGAACAGGATATCGTTCCGTTTAACGGCGGCGACAATCCGCCGACATCCCTGGACGTCTGGAGCCATCGGTTTTTCGAGCAGGATGTGGTAACCCAGATCCGCGAAAGTTTCAGCTGGTTCTACGTGCATCTGATCCTGCGTGGCGATCACAACCGCATCAGCAAATCTCGCGCGATCGGCTGCCTGCCGCCAATCGGTGAAAACATAATCGCTTTCCAGATCGTGTTCCTCGACGATGCGGTTGCGGTAAGCTTTTCTCGGTTCGGCTACGCCGACAACCTTTGCTTTTTCAGGATGACCAAGTGCAAAATTTGCGTAGGTTGTGCCCCGGCTGCCTGCACCCACAATTACAAGTGTGACTGGTTTCATTAGAGTCTCCCTATTGCGGTAATCCAAAAGCTGAGCGTTTTCTTATTCATATCATGCTTTAGACCGATGAAGTTGGTGGTTCCGGATGGGTGTGTTTTCGGAAGAGGAGAGCCAACAGTGGGATGGTTATCAGATTGATGATCGCCAGAAGGACAAAAATCGCCGAAAATCCCAAATTGTCACTGAGCGCCGTTGCCGCGCCATCACCAATCGCCGCACCCAGGTTAGAGATTCCCATCATAATGGCAAACATCGAGGCTGCAATGCGGGGATCCGCTAAATCCATAGCCAATGCAAAGAATACGGTCTCTTGAAATGCCCAGACGATCCCCCAGATAAGCCCTATCCCTATCATCAGCGAGGTTCGGGAAGCTACACTGAATAGGAATCCGACGCTCGAGATAAGAACGGCGGCTCCGATAGCTCCTGGACCTCTTCCTAACCGATCAAGTAAAACCCCACCGGCGATAGCCCCGATGACCGCCCCCACCCCTCGTAAAGCACCGTAGGTTCCGATGATCGATTCACTTGCGCCAAAGGATCCGCTGAGTGCGTAGGTCACCAAACCATCAACGCCGAAGGATCCGATCGAATAGATAATAGCATAGAGTGCGAATTGTAGAAACCGAGTCTCTCTCAGTGTGCGAAACGCGCCCCATTGAAAGCGATGGGCTATTTGTCTTGTGGACGGTTCCTTTATCTGCCCAACAAGGATAAGTGGGAGTAGCATTGTAGCCCCGATTATGGGGAAGACTATTGAGTAGCCGGTACGTTCTACAAGGCGACCGAACGCTAGCGAGAGCAGAATAAAGGAAGCAGCTCGTCCGCCCACCATTATGCCTTGGATTTTCCCTACTTCGTTTCGTGGTGTGATATCGATCGCCAATCCGTCAGCAGTGGAGTCAAATATCGTGACGCTGAACGAGCCCAAGATCACGAATAGGGAGAATGTCACTAACTTACTGTCAGGTTGGATCAAGCCTGCCGCCGTAAAGGAAAGAGCCGCAAGCAGTAACCCGATGATGATGTAAGGCTTGCGGTGCCCTTGCCCAAAAAGATTAACCCGGTCACTGACCATCCCGATAAAAACCTTGAGGACAAAGGGTAGTTGAAGTATCAATGTCAACAGCCCGATATGATCCGGATGGATACCCAGCCCGTGGAGATAGGGCTTCTGAAAGTTTCGGAAATACGCCAGTCCCACTCCCTGAACAATATACAGAGATGCGAACATAGCCATTCGAAAAGGGGTCGATTTCGCTTTGGAATCGGGTGTCGAAACGCCTATACTTGGCTCTGACAAAGTAGTTGCCTCCCAATCTTTAGTATGGGTTACCGCATACTTTATACAGTGAATCGCAGGATTTCCAAAATGCCCATTTCGACAGCTTCTTGACAGCCTGGATGCCTGTGATAATACAAAGATGATTACGGATGTAGGGAGGCGAAGGGATGCAGAGATGGTCGGACTAACACTTTTGAGCCACATCGATACCGGTCTATGAAACCCGTTACGGTTTTGGTCGTTGACGATGAGCACAATATCCGGAATTTGCTTCGAATGTACCTGGTGCAGGCGGGTTATGAGGTTATTGAGGCCGAGGATGGGGAAACGGCACTTCGCTATGTGAATGGCAGCCCTTCGCCCGACGTTATAATCCTCGATTTGATGCTTCCTGGTCTGGACGGCCTTGAGGTTTGTCGGAAAATCCGTGCCAGTGATCGTCGAAATCTTCCTGTTCTCATGCTTACAGCGCGAGATGACGACGTAGATAAGATTGTCGGTCTAGAGCTGGGGGCTGATGATTATATTACCAAACCTTTTAATCCCCGCGAAGTGGTAGCTCGAATCAAGGCCGTCCTTAGGCGGTTCACGTCCGGAGGCTTTGAGTCTCGCGACAGGCAATCTCTTTACTTGGCAGATGTCGTACTGGATCGGGAAAAGCGGCAAGTCATAGTTGCCGGTGAGATAGTAGAATTTCGAAGGCGTGAGTTTGATTTGCTCGAAGCTTTGCTGCAACAGCCGGAGGTAGTTCTAAGTCGAGCTCAACTTCTCGACCAGGTCTGGGGATATGATTACTTGGGTCAGACCCGAACTGTCGATGTCCATATCGCTGCGGTTCGACGGAAGTTGGAGACGAGTCGCGTTCAGATTGAGACTGTGATAGGCGTCGGATATAGGATCACCACGGCATAAAAAGGATCGACGGATGTCATCAACTGATTGGATTTATCGATGAAGCGCCTACAGACGCAACTGATTCTGGCGTTTGGACTCGTCATCCTGGTTGTGCTATGTGGGGTAAGCGTTGCGCTGCTTTTTCTCCTTCAAGAAAGTCCACAGCAAGAACGGGCGATCTATTCAGAATTGAGCATTCAGGCGCGGGTCTTAGCAGCTTTTCTGACCCGCTTTCCTCGGGGCAATCCGGAGTTGGAGGGACGTGATGCACGCTTGCTGGATGTCGCGAAAACGCAAAATGTTCGTATCGGATGGGCTTCCAGTGAACGCAAGGTGCTTTTCGACTCTGAGCATCGATGGGATCAACCCCAAGCTGAGGACCTTTTCCCCAGACTCAAGCGCTTTGCTGACGGGCGATGGATGGGCCGAATACGTGAGGATAATCGTCTCTGGTTGGTTCTCGCTTATCCCTTACCTAATCCGGATAACGAATCCACGAGACAAACCTATTTGATCTTGGCTCGCCCAAGACCTGTCGGTGCGTTTATTCAACAATTCCGAAGATCGATAGCGGGTCCTCTAATTCAAGCAGGGCTTCTGGCTTTCGCTGTCGGCTTGATCCTTGCGATTATCATAAGCCGATCAATTGCCAGACCACTTCGACAAGTCTCCGATGCCGCATACGCTATTTCCGAGGGAAATTTGGATGCGCGGGCACCTCGGTCGGGACCCACAGAAGTGCGTCAGATGGCAAGTGCGTTCAATCAAATGGCAACTGAAGTTCAAGTTAGTCAAAAATCCCAACGAGATCTCGTGGCGAACATCGCCCACGATTTGAAGACTCCGTTGACTTCAATTCAGGGATTTGCCCAGGCTTTGGTCGATGGTACTGCAGAAACACTAGAGGATCAGGTTCAAGCAGCTCTGGCAATCTACGAAGAGTCGCAGCGGATCAATAAGATGGTATCTGACCTGCTGGATCTAGCTCGCTTTGAGTCTGGGCAGGTTGAAATCGAGCACGAGACGATTGACCTTAGTGCGCTGGTCGAGACCCGAATTCAACGGGCTAGACACTTTACGGACGAAAAGCAGATTACCTTCCCGCGGTCAGACGGAGAGCCCCGGATCCTTGTAATGGGGGATGAGGCCCGTTTGGTTCAGGTCCTAGACAACTTGCTAGACAATGCAATCCAATACACGGATGTTGGTGATCGCATCACTGTCTCACTGACGCGCGCAAACGATAGCGTTAAACTTTGCGTGGCAGATACAGGGGTAGGTATTTCGGAGGAAGATCTTCCCCGAATTTTCGAAAGATTTTATCGGGGCGATAAATCCCGTCGAGGTACAGGTACCGGTCTTGGTTTAGCGATCGTACGCGAAATTGTTGAAGCGCATGGCGCTACGATTGAAGCCGTGAGTGTTGTCGATGTCGGGACTCGCTTTCTTCTTACGTTCCCTACCCCCACTTGAAAAGGCCCTCTCATGCAAAAGGAGCAACCGGGCCCGGATTCATGTCCAGCTTGGTAATTTCGCATAGGCATTGTTGTTATTAAAGAACAAAAAAGAGAATATGGCCTGAGTTTTATGACTACGCGAAATACTATCTAGCGCTGGATTGTCCCTGGATTATCCCCACCCGTTTCCCAAATCTTATCTGCGTCCCATCAGCCAAAGTTACGCTTTGACCTACAGCAACATCCTGATGTGTTACCCCATCGTCCGTCGTTGCGACCCACTTGGTATCCCCGATATTTCGAATACCCCACAGGGATGGATTGCGGGGGTGCTGAACAATCTCAGCGAGGGGTTCGCTGAAATAATAACGGCGATCTGGATCGAGATGATGAGGATAAAGCATAGTATCGTGATTGAGCATCACTATCTCCTGGTCCAATCGAATACGAGGAGGAACCGCCAAAGGGTAGTTGCAGGACCAGCACCGTCCTGCCTGTCCATTTGACGTCGTAAGTGCATCTCGATCGTAGAAATTTTCCACGCCACAGTGCTCGCAATAGAAAATCGAATCGCGCAAGCGAACCATTGCGTACCGCCACTCGCTCTCACGCACACGCCCATTCAGCGGATCAACCAACCCATCCGTAAAAGCCTGGGTGAAAAGTTGCCGCAAATAGTACGGATATAATGCCCAAAACACAATCGCATTGTCGTGATAACCCAGAACCGGGCGGTTTGAATCGTCATCGGGGTCGAAGATAAAGAGCGGATCGGTTCCGTATAGCATCGCCATCGCCGGTAAATCCAGGCACTTGATCTCAAGTTCACGACGACCTTCCAATGGATGATGAACCATCAGCATATAGAAAAGCATCACCGCCAGGGAAAACAGATCGGTTTGTATGCTGGGCAACGCCTCGCCTCGAACAATCTCGGGCGCCATAAAGCGGGGGGTCCCCAGCACACCAGCCTCCGCTTGCCCATCGAAGGTAACATTGTCGTTATCACAGATCAGGATATCTCCACTCTGGGGATCGAAAAACACGTTACCAAACGAAATATCCCGATAACAAAAGCCCATAGCGTGAAGTTCGAAATAGCTGCTGGCAAGCTGTAGTCCTGCAGTCGCTAAAGTTCGGAAACCTGGCTCAACGCGGCGCTTCATCAAATCGACAATACTCTTATATCGAACTTTTCGGAGCGGCATCGTGTATCCGTAACCCGGAATATCCTCGGATCTCACCAAAGCCTCAGGCCACAGGAAACGCCGGGTCGGTCGCCCCCTCATTATCAATTTTTCCAATG
>CAYMAQ010000104.1:9214-12653 GCA_964388385.1 uncultured Anaerolineales bacterium
AATGTCTCCACGACAACGTCCCATCCTGTATCGACGGTCCTGACACACTGACCATCTTTCAGAATCTGCACACGCTACCTCCCTCTCCAGAATAAAACCGCTGAGTCAACATCAACAGAGAACCTCGACACCCTTGGAACCAAGCTGCCTAACAGCATCCTTGGTCAGATGTTGACCTAAGCTTAGACTAACTTGCTCTAATTCGCCCATATCCAACAGCAAATCAACGCTCCGGTCCGTGACCCCGGTATTCGCCAGATAAAGATCTCGCAATTGCGGAAGTGCCCTTAGAGCCTCGATTCCACGATCTGTGATCCGGGTCCCTTCGAGATCAAGAGACTTCAAGGTAGGAGTCGCGCGCAGCCAGGTCAGACCACCGCTAGTGATATGCGTATATGCGAGATTCAGTTTTTCCAAATCGGGGAACCGATCTAGTGTAGTCAGACCAACGTCCGTAATCTGCGTCCGACTGATGTCGAGATCTCGAATACCAACCAGGGTCTGAAGGCGTCGGATTCCAATGTCCGAAACGACTGTTGCCGCCAAATTAAGCCGGGTTAACGCACGAAGCTCACGGAGTGACACCATCCCGGCGTCGCTCACGGACGTATTTTCGAGACTCAGAGTCGTCAACCCATCGAGAGTTCTCAAATAGACGAGGGCTTGATTGTCAACCAGACCGCAGCCTTCCAAATCCAGATCTGACAGAGATCGCATACCACGCAGATACATGAGAGCCTTGGAATGGATTCGCCCACAGCCCAGGAGGCTCAACGTCGTCAAATGAGGGGCCTTCTGAAGTCCGATCAATCCATCACCACTGATATCCGTCTCATCCAGCAAGAGGCGCTCTAAACTGGGAGGCACGCCTAACTGGGTCAATCCGGCATCGGTAATGCCCGTTCCTATAAGACTGAGAAAGCTGAGAGTGTGCGCCTGGGCAAGCGAAGCAAGCCCCTGGTCACCCACTTGGGAACAATGCCCTAAATCAAGATAATTGAGCCTTGGCATCGCAGCCAATAGTTTGAGGCCATAATCCCCAATGTGAGGGCAACGCCAAAGCACGATCTTCTCCAAGGACGGGTGATGCTTCAAGGAAACCAATCCACAGTCCGTCACCGATGTACCGGACAAATTCAGGCTGCGAAGTGATGTCAATCGGCAGATTTCCCCCAAAGCTGCGTCGCTGATCGTGCTCTGACTTAAATCCAGGTCCCAGATCCTCGATAACTCAGTAAATGCATCGAGCAAGGATATAAGTTCGGAGTCGCCCCCCGCGAAGCCAGTAATTCGTAGCTTCATGTCACATCCGATGTCACAGGAACCAGGTGTACGACCCAGCTCTCGCCACGCATCCCATTCACCAGCGAGATCCCTGCCCATCAGGACTGCGCGAACGTCAGAGTCAAGAGTTGTGGAGAACAGCCTCTCCCCGTCACTATCCAATGCCGCGGCGCACGTATTGACCGCCCAACGCGCAGAAGACTCCGAGAGTCCATAGATCGACTGCAATCTTCGTGACAACCTCGCGAAAAGGATTGCGTCTGGCGTGGAGCCAAGATTCATTTCCAGGTCGCGGATAATACGCTCGCGCAGGGCCATCTCAATCAAGTTGATCTCCGCACGATAGGCACCGCAAAAATCCATCAGCAGAGCCCGGCACCGACGTGGATCGCCCAGGAGGTCCCGTCCATACTCGGCCACGAGTTTCTGCAGCGTCTGACTGGGCTCGTCATGTAGATTGAGGATACTCATCCATGTCCTCGTTCAAGTCTCCAAACCGGGATTCTATGAAAACCGATTTTGACTGTCAATGTCAGCCACATAAGCAAGTCCAACCGTGATATCATCCCCACTCCCCGCCTCGGACGCTTCCTGTAACCACAAGTCAAGATTAGATTCGATAGCGGTCGCGCCGTCAACACGCAGGATCTCCAGTATATCTCGACCAACCGCCAAAAATCCGGCATCATCAACGAAGGAATTAGCATACCCGTCAGTTGAGACCAGAATCATAACCGGAGCATTATCATAGCGTGGAGCAAATCGAACCCGAAAATCTCCCCAAGATCCATCACGACACAAAGACGTGGTCTCGTTTGCAAAAAGCCGAGCATCCGAGGGTACCGGTCGGCTGACCGCGCCATCCGCGGTTACCGCCAGGATATCACCGTCACCCAGCTGCAAGAAAAGAAAATATGACTGCGTAATAAGGACAGCCAACAGTGTCGCACCGTAAGCCAGTCGGGGATGGCATTCAAGTTTTTCGCAAGCCTCAGTGCCGAGTGCATCAACCAAGCCTTCTAATTCGCCCTCGGTGAACCTGTACTTGGCAAGATGCGCATCGACAGAATCCTGCCACGCGCGCACGATTTCTACAGGCAAACGCTCCTGCGCTATGCGCTTGACGGCGGATAAACTGACCAGAGTTAGCTGGCCTTCGCAGAGTGACTGTATAAGTGGTGCAGCACAGTTCACAGCCAGATGGGCACCGACATCGCTCCGAAAATTAAGTGCACTTCCATGCCCATCTGAGAGCAAGAGAGCTAACGGGGGTCCAATCCCTGACTTGGGCAGCCACCTGATCGCATCCTGATTCGGTATTCCCGAACGGTGATGAGAGGTCCCGCGAACCGAGGCTCCGATAACCCGCCATACGACTCCGCCAGGTTGAGCGTCGTCCGAAACGCAATCAGACATCCCTACCAAACATCCTCGACAGAAACATTGTCGTCAGATCCATCATCCGTAGTCACTTGGGGCATGGTAGGAATCGGCACGTTGGCGACCGGTGTGTTTCCCGCAGTCTGACTGGACGGGCTTGATGCAGACTTCAAAACTGCCGTCGAGACCCACTTGATATAGTCGACCAGCGCCTCGGGGTTGTTCGCCTGAAGAGGTTTGATCTCGACATTACCGATAAACTCATTCAGCACATCGAGGTCCGCATCCTCGCCCACCGCAATAGCAATGCGAACAGCTTTCTTGCCCCACGGTTGATCCATAAGTGCCTGAAGGCCGGATTTGAAGTCATCCGTAGGCTGACCGTCGGAGATCAACACAAGTACGGGGGGAAGCGCACGATCGGTCATCGGGGGCATTCTCATCTGCTCGGCAATCATCGATAGAGCTTTGCCCATATCAGTTACACCCTCGGCCTGCAGATCAACCCATTTGAAATCCTCAACCGGCGTCGGTTGTGATAGATGCCACTGAGCTCCACTGGAAAACGCGACCGCCCGCACAAGCACTTGAGCATTAGGGTTTTCACCAGCTACGCGTTGCATATGCGGTACGGCTTCACGGATAGCCATATTCAGAGTCTGAATTTTGCCATCACTCTTCATCGATCCAGATGCATCTGCAATCCAAATAAAATGCAAGGGCCGGGTTGCCAACTCCCCACCGGGTCGCTTACTCACAGATCTACCTCCTTATC
>CAYMAQ010000105.1:0-12621 GCA_964388385.1 uncultured Anaerolineales bacterium
GCGTCGTTCCCCAGTTTCGAGACGATCAACCCCGCCTCCATACACATGGCCATGTCGTTGCCCTCGGTGAAATGCGCCGGATCGCCGGGGTCGGTGCGATCGACGACGGTGAGGTCCCCGGTTTCCACGTCCGCCCGGAGGATCGCAGACCCCACCCGCGCGTCGTAGGTCATCAGGGCCAGGTACCGGCTGTCCTTGGAGAACCCGTTGTTGAGATGGTAGGTGGGCATCTGGTTTCTCTGACGGTGCCGGGTCAACTGCTGGGTGGGGCGCAGGGTGACTTCGTCGGGAAACCGCCGGGCTTCGTTGAAGGTCTCCCCTCGGTTGGGGAGCGTGTGTTCGGGCGTTGAGGTGGACATGGGACTCTCCTTTTTCGTAGGGTGCGGGGGGCGTGGTTTTTGCCCTCCCCTGGCCCCTCCCATCGGGAGGGGAACGCGCTTCCTCCTGCTCACGTCGCTTGTAGTGTAAAGCATCCTCCTCGAATGCACAAGCCGTCAGGCGACTGGGTGCGGGCGGGGACGCCCGCGTTCCGTCGGGGCTCGAACGCTTCGACATCGAGGCACCCGTCGTCTCTCCCTCACGGGGCCGAGCAATCTTAAAATTATCAGCAGGCCGTAAGGTTTGTGCGCGTCATGCGTCTTTAATAGTAGAGGGTGTGTGACAGGCGGAGACCGGCCCTCTTACAGATCCGGACACGGACTCCTACACGTTTCCGTGATGCCCAAGGCAGCGCAGAAACGCTTCCGTTCTTCATGATCAGATCTATAAACCGGCTTTAGCACTAGCGTCAAGCCAGAGACATTGCACATTTACCCTACCTGGCTACCGTCGATAGCGGTGAGCAATTTTAAGATACTGTTTGTGCCTGCTTCGTTGACCCGAGAGGGGGTCGCGTTGAAGATGCTATCAACACTGCTCCGGCTGGTGGGTTGTCTCGTGGCTCTGATGGCGGTGCCGGCGGGTGGGGCCCGCGCACGGTCCACGGACTACGACTTTTTTGTCTACCTCCCCCTGATTCTCAGCGCAGGGACGGGCACGCCGCGACCAGGCCCAGCGGTCGTTACCAACGGGGACTTTGAGGCCGGGCGGACCGGCTGGGTGGAGTATCAGGACAGCCCCTTCTACGAGTATGAGCTGATCGTCCACGCCTCGCGTCTGATAAACCCGATTGTTCCCCACGAGGGCGAATGGGCTGTCTGGTTGGGCGGCGACGCCGAGCTGATCACCGCGATCGAGCAGGAGATCACCGTGCCGGAGGCGGCATCGGCGCTGGTCTACTGGCACTGGATCGACGCGATCTTTGCATGTGACGGCAGTGCGGGTGGTGTTGCGCTCGATGGGACCACCGTGGATGAATACCCGCTCTGCGCTGATGCGGATACAGGTGGCTGGGTGCGGCGGTCGGTCGACCTGACGGCGTATGCCGGGCGGACGGTGCAGCTCCGCTTTGCCAGCCAGACCGAGGCGGGCAATTATTCCAGCCTCTACATTGACACCGTCTCCGTGCAGGAGACTCCCTAGAGGTGGTATGAAGGCTCTGCGCCGGGGCGTTGTGACCGCACGCATCCGCTCGCGCGCTCGCCGTGTGCTGATGGCGGGGGTGATGGGGCTGATGCTGGCAACGGGGTGCAGCGGTCTCGCCAAGCGGGATCTGACCCAGCCCTTGTTCTGGACGCCTGAGGCGGTGCCGACCACGCGGGAGCGCGCGGCCGCGCTGTCCAATCCACGGGCCGGTTCGCCTGGGCGCACGGCGACGGCCACGTTGGCGCCGACGTTCACGCCATCCGGTACGTCGACGCCGACCGCCACCCCGGAGCCGTCGGTCAGTCCGACGCCGTCCGCTCGCCCGACGCTCCTACCGTCCGACACGTCAACCCCGACCCCCACGCCGACGCCTACCGCGACCAAGCAGCCTACGGCTGCGGCGACACCGGGGACGACGCCTACCCCCGCGCCAACGGCGACGTCCATCCCTGTCGCCAGCAGCACGCCGCAGCCGACACCCACCGCGACGCCCCGGCCCCCGGCAACGGCGACGCCGACGGACACGCCGGCGCCCAACAGTGCGGTCCTTCAAGGTCGGATCCTGCTGAACGGCACTCCGCCAGAAGGGATGGTGACGCTCACCCTCGAGGATCAGGCCTATCAGGGTGTGCGGGAGATCGAGGTCTCGGGCGGGGCGTACCGTTTTGAGAACCTGCCCGCCTTCGGGGAGGGGTACAACGTGGTCTTTGCGCAGGCGTCGAACTCCCAGTTCGGTGTCGAGGAGGTGGTGAGCTGGGCCTGGATCGGTCCGCTGGCGGTGCGGAATGGCGACGTGGTGGCGGTGGCGGATCTGGAGATCGGGCTGCTGGGCCTGGTTCAGACAAACCCGCCGCCCGATGCGTTTGTGGACGCGATCACGCCGCAGG
The DNA here is from genome assembly GCA_964388385.1 of uncultured Anaerolineales bacterium. Taxonomy (GTDB): domain Bacteria; phylum Chloroflexota; class Anaerolineae; order B4-G1; family SLSP01; genus PWVB01. The sequence goes on from CAYMAQ010000105.1 coordinate 2,412, forward strand.
CCCCCTTGGCGCTCGCGTGGCTCCCTTATCCGGACGCCTCCCGGTACTGGGTGGAGCTGCTCGCTGGGGCCGCGCTCCAACGGGTGTGGCAGTCGGACGCGGTCGGCAGCACCTCGGTCGCTTTTGACGGCATCCTCGATAGCGGTGAGACGCTGGCGCCCGGGACCTACTGGTGGCGCGTCGGCGCCGAGGTTGATGGGATAGGTATGACGCTCTCTGGCCCTTTGGAAGGCTTCACGGTGCGTCCATAGACAGATGCGTCCGCTGACGAGGCGGACGTGCCGACGACTTCACGGGCCAGGATCCAGGTGGACCATCGTGATAGGCGGTACGTGTCTGATGTAGAAAGGAGGTGTTGATACGCGCACATGGAGCTGTTTGGCGGGTGTTCAGAAGCTGCTGCATACTGTTGATTGAGGAGGCTGTAACCATGAAACGCAAGCTGCTGGTATCTTTGGTGTTGGTGCTGTTACTGGCGTCGCTGAGCTTCGCGGCGGTAACCGCAGGTGAGGATGCGACGGTCTACGTCGCTCACGGTATCCCCGGCGCTGTGGTAGACGTTCAAGTCGAAGGGCTGGGGTGCGCGCTGACTGACTTTGAGTTCGAAACCATCACGCCTGGGATTCAGGTGCCGGCGGATACCTACCTCGTAGAGATCTTCTTGGCCGTGGATGGAGATGGCAACGACTGCGAGGGCACCAAGGTGCTCGAAGCCGGTGTACCGTTCGCCAAGGGCGAGAGCGCGACTGTGGTTGCGCATCTGACTGGTGATGGCAACCCCGGCCCAGCGGATGTTGATCTGGAGCGACTCGGTATCACCGCGACCAAGTTCGTCAACAACCTTGATCCGATCGTCCCCGGCAAGGCCCGGTTGACCGTGCGCCACGCGGCGTGGGCGCCTCCCGTTGATATCACGCTGAATCGCGGCTGGGGACGTGGGCGGCCGATGAGCGACCTCGAGATCGAAAACCTGAGTAATGGGGAGCAATTCGTTCTGGACATCCGCCCCGGTGCCTACCAGGCGAGCATCTTCCCCGCCGAAGGTAGCGATGCCGTGGGCGATCCTCTCCTGGTCGAGCTCGAACCGTTCAAGTCCTACATCGTCTACGCGGTCGGAGATCTCAACGGCGGCTCGTTCACCATCCTGACGCAGGTGATCGAGGGTCTCAACAAGGCCATGCCCCCGCGCCCCAACCCCCCTAGGCCGTAGCGGCGTCCATCTAGACGTACCTCGCACAACCCTGGGGTCACCGGGTCGCCTTGGCCGGGTGACCCCAACTGGCGTCACTTAGCCAAAGCCCGGCGATTTTTATCGCCGGGCGGACTCTCTGAGGCTCGTAGTAGGCGTCTTCAGCGCCGAGACAAATGGCGATGAATCGCCTACTACGAGCCTTGCAAGCTTCTAAGGTGCCGCCGGGTGTCCCTCAACCCGCCGGGTGTTTCCCAACCCGCCGGGTGTTACTCAACCCGAGGGGTGTTACTCAACCCCCTCCATCAGCTCCTCCTGCAGATCGTTGGATTCGGCGGTCAGCCCTTCGAGGGTGGCGTCGATGTCCGCGCCCTGCATAATCTCATTGTACGTCTGCTGGGCGGCGTCGCGCACGCTCTGGTAGCTGATGAGCTGCGGTTCGTAGGAGCCGTAGGGCAGCAGATCGAGGCCCGTCTCCCAGATGGGATACCACGCGGGCCACTCGTCGGGGTTGATGTATTCGGCCGTGCTGCGGCGGGTGGGGAAGTACGTGCTGACCTGATCCCACGTCGCCTGCTGTTCGGGCTCGGTGAACCACTTGAGGAAGTTCCAGGCCGCCAACTGCGTCTCCGGGTCGGTCTTGGGGATCATGATGTCGCCGCCGTAGATGTTCTGGACGGGCTCGGCGGTCGTGTGCGGAAGGGCGGTGATGCCCCATTCGTCGGTGCTCTCGGCCGCTTCCATATCGGCGGCGTAGTAGCGGATACCGGACGTGGAGCCCTGGGTGAAGATCGCGCGGCGGTTGGCGAACTCGGGGTTCGGATAGCCCTCGGTGAAGAAGTAGGCACAGCCGTTGTCGTACATACGCTGCAGCGTCTCCATCGCCTGCGTGGTCGCGTCATTGTCGTAGTTGTACCCGGTACCGTCCTCGGTCAGGATGTTGCCGCCGAAGGCCAGGGTCCAGGCCGCCACGGCGGAGGCGTCGTCGCGCAGGATGTAGCCGCCGGTGCCGTCAGCGTTGAATTCGGCTGCGGCGCACGCCATCGCCTCGAAGTCCTCAGGCGTCTGCGGCGGGCCGTCGTAGCCCAGCTCCTCGAGCCAGGTCTGGTTGTAGAATAGCACCTCCATCGAGCGGTTGGGCGGGAAGCCCAGGCGTTGATCGTCAAACGCCGGATGCACACCCTGCTCCAGGAAGGACTGGTAGAAGTCGTTCCGCGCTTCCTTCGTCAGCCCCCAGTCGGGTGAGAAGAGGTAGGGGTCGATGTCGGCGAGGCCGTTGCCCAGGGCATAGAAGGCCTGGTCGTTCTGGTAGCCGACCACCAACCCGGGCAGCTCGCCCGTCTGGATGCCGGCGTTCATCTTGTCGCGGATGTCGTTGTAGCCGCCCTGGTTCTGGGGCTCGACGGTGATGCCGCATTCGTTGGTGCCGTTGAACTCGTCGACCATCTCCAGAAGGCTTTCCTCGCGGACGCCGCTGTGGTTGTGCCACCACGTCACGGTCTCACCGCGGGGGTCGACGCCGGCCAGGGCGCCGTAATTGGCGGGCGCGCAGGCCTCAGCCTCCGGGGGCTCCACGCCCTCCATCAGCTCGTATTGCAGGTCGTTGGCCTCGCTCGTCAGGCCGCTGAGCGTCTCGTCGATGTCACCACCCTGCATAATGCGGTTGAATGCCTGCTGGGCGGCGTCGCGCACGCTCTGGTAGCTGATGAGCTGCGGTTCGTAGGAGCCGTAGGGCAGCAGATCGAGGCCCGTCTCCCAGATGGGATACCACGCGGGCCACTCGTCGGGGTTGATGTATTCGGCCGTGCTGCGGCGGGTGGGGAAGTACGTGCTGACCTGATCCCACGTCGCCTGCTGTTCGGGCTCGGTGAACCACTTGAGGAAGTTCCAGGCCGCCAACTGCGTCTCCGGGTCGGTCTTGGGGATCATGATGTCGCCGCCGTAGATGTTCTGGACGGGCTCGGCGGTCGTGTGCGGAAGGGCGGTGATGCCCCATTCGTCGGTGCTCTCGGCCGCTTCCATATCGGCGGCGTAGTAGCGGATACCGGACGTGGAGCCCTGGGTGAAGATCGCGCGGCGGTTGGCGAACTCGGGGTTCGGATAGCCCTCGGTGAAGAAGTAGGCACAGCCGTTGTCGTACATACGCTGCAGCGTCTCCATCGCCTGCGTGGTCGCGTCATTGTCGTAGTTGTACCCGGTACCGTCCTCGGTCAGGATGTTGCCGCCGAAGGCCAGGGTCCAGGCCGCCACGGCGGAGGCGTCGTCGCGCAGGATGTAGCCGCCGGTGCCGTCAGCGTTGAATTCGGCTGCGGCGCACGCCATCGCCTCGAAGTCCTCAGGCGTCTGCGGCGGGCCGTCGTAGCCCAGCTCCTCGAGCCAGGTCTGGTTGTAGAATAGCACCTCCATCGAGCGGTTGGGCGGGAAGCCCAGGCGCTGCCCGCCGAAGGCCGGGTGCACGCCCTGCTCCAGGAAGGACTGGTAGAAGTCATCCCGGGCCTCAGGGTTCAATCCCCAGGTCTCGTCGAACAGGTACGCGTTGATGTCGGCGAGGCCGTCGCCCAGGGCGTAGAAGGCCTGGTCGTTCTGGTAACCGACCACCAACCCGGGCAGTTCGCCCGTCTGGATGCCGGCGTTCATCTTGTCGCGGATGTCGTTGTAGCCGCCCTGGTTCTGGGGCTCGACGGTGATGCCGCATTCGTTGGTGCCGTTGAACTCGTCGACCATCTCCAGAAGGCTTTCCTCGCGGACGCCGCTGTGGTTGTGCCACCACGTCACGGTCTGGTCCCGTGGGTCGACGCCCGCCAGGGGGCCGTCGGTCGCAGGTCCGCAGGGCTCGCGGGGCGCCTCGACTTCCTCTTCCTCCACCGGCGCTTCCGTTGCCTCGGGGGCCTCCGTTGGCTCGGGCGTCGGGGTTGCGCAGGCGGCGATCAGCGGTAGCACGATCGCGACCAGCGCCAACAGCGCCATCCATCGTTTCAGTTGTTTAGCCATCACTCTAGTCTCCTCCTTAAAGGATAGTTCGTGGGTGGGCATCCCACCTGGGATGCTTGCCACCTCGGTCCACTCATGGACATTCAATGCTCAATCCTTCTGATGTTGGGTATTGGTTACGCGCGTTGGGTCCCGGTTATCACCCCCTTTCTGTTCCAGTTCTCAATTATCAATTCTCAATCCTCAATCCTGAGTCTCTATCCCTTCAGTCCCGACGTCGCGATCCCCTCGGTGAACTGCCGCTGGGCGATCAGGTAGAGGATCACGATGGGGGTGACGGTGATCACCGCGCCGGCCATCTGCAGGTGCACGTACGCGCCGGCCTCGTCCAGGAAGTGCTGGAGCCCGGCGGAGATGGGGCGCCAATCGTCGGAGTTGGTGACCAGCATCGGCCACGCCAGGGCGTTCCACGATCCGATGAATCCGAAGATGATGACCGTAGTCAAGGCCGCTTTCGAGAGCGGCAGCACGATCTGGAAGAGGTAGCGGAGGTGCCCCGCCCCGTCGATCTGCGCCGAGTCCCAGAGTTCCTCGGGAATCTGGCTGAAGAACTGGCGCAGCAGGAAGATGTTGAATGCGCTGGCCATAAAGGGGATGGTCAAAGCGGGCCAGTTGTTGATCCACGGGATCGGCATGATCCGCCCCAGCCAGGTCACGGTGATGAAGTTCGGCACCCAGGTCACGGCGGCGGGAAGGATCAGGGTGGAGAGCAGCAGCGAGAAGAAGAATTGTTTGCCCGGGAACGCCATGCTGGCGAATGCGTACGCGGCCAGGGTGCAGAAGAGCAGTTGACCCGAGACCGTGATGAATGTGATCTGCACGCTGTTGAAGAAGTACTTGTAGAACTTGCCGTCGATCCAGGCCTGCTGGTAGTTCTGCCACTGGGGGGTGTCGGGGAGCAGCGTGCCGCCCGTCGACTCGCCCAGGGTCATCAGCGAGGTGCTGATCATGGAGAAGAACGGGTAGACGGCGATCAAGATGCCCGAGATGAGGACGGCGTAGGTCAGGATCATCCACAGGTTGAGCTCGTGGGAGGCCAGGGTTATGCCCGCGCCGGAGGCCCTGTTGGGTGCGCCGCCGTCGGAGCGTACCGAAGTTGTGCTAGCCATAGAACACCTTCTCCTCTGCGATGCGGTTGTTGATCAAGGTCAGAGCCAGGACGAGGCCCATCAGGATGAGGGCCAGCGCCGATGCGTAGCCGTAGCGGCTGTTGCGGTTGAACTCGTTGAAGATGACGATGCTGGCGGTGTCGGTGGTGCCCAGGGCCGCCCGCCGGCGCAGCACCCAGACGTGGTTGAAGGCCTTGAAGGTCCCGATCACCGCGATCAACGTCAGGAAGTAGGTCGTGGGTGAGAGCAGCGGCAGGGTGATGTGCCGGAACTGCTGCCAGCGGCCCGCCCCGTCGATCGAGGCGGCCTCATAGAGCGAGCTGGGGATGCCGCCCAAGCCCGCCAGGAAGACGATGGCGTTGTATCCGGCGTAGCTCCAGACGTTGTAGATGACGATCACCATCAGCGCCAGGCTCGGCCCGGCCAGCCACTGGGGCAGGGTCAGGGCCGGCAGTAGCATCTCGAAGAGGCCCTGGGGCTCGTCGAGCCACAGCATCGGATTGCCCCCCAGCCATCTCACCAGGCTGTTGATCGGTGCGGTCACGCGGCTGGAGAAGATCACGCTGAAGACGCTGGCCGCTGCAACCGGATTGGTGATGTAGGGCAGGAAGTAGATCAGTCGGAAGAGCCCCCGTCCCTTGATCTCCTGGAAGAGGAGCACGGCCAGGAAGAGCGCGATGGCCAGCTGGACCGGCACGGTGAAGACCGAGTAATAGATCGTCGTCTGCAGGCCCTGCCACCACTTGTCGTAGCCGGACCGGACGGCCTGGGGCAGCTCGCTGACCAATACCCACGCCCCGATCATCATCAGGATGGCCATCAGGACGAAGCCCAGCATCCCGCCGGTCGTGGTTCGGTCTTTTGCCTGGTTCCAGACCCGCCACGAAGCGAACATCAGCGCCATTCCGATAAGGATGACGACGATCTCCAGGAGGTTGGTCTGGCCGAGGTTGATCAGCACCCGCAGTCCCGCGGCGGCCAGGGTGCCCCCGACGATCATCAGGAATCGCCCGCGCCCGCCGATGCCCAGCCTCTTGGCAAGCTGCCAGACGCCGAGCAGGGCCAGGATGCCGATGCTGAACGCGATGACCTGGGGCCAGATACGGATCGGCTCACCCTCCGTGGCTGCCTCGAGGGTTGTATTCTGGATCTCGGTCACGGTCAGCCAGCCCAGCGCGCCGGCGCCGACGAGGAAGAGGATCGTGACGAGGAATCCGGAGTAGTAGGTGGCGCTGCGGACACTCCGCTGGACGAATCGCGCGACCAGGAAAGCCAGCCCGATCCCGGCGATGAGGATCAGGATCGCGGTCAGCCGCGCGGAGGCCACCGTCGGCACCTGCCAGGCCTCGCCCAGCAGCCGCAGGAAGAGCGCCTGGGTGCGTTTCTGGCCCTTTACCTGCTCGGCGATGGCGAGCACCTCGGGCAGGAGGAGGACCGCGAACCGCACGAACTGCAGGACGCCGGCAGCGGTCACCGCGCTGGGCAGCAGCCACACCCAGGGTTGTTCGTCGTTCTCGCGGGCCTCCCGGACGATCCGGATGACGTTCTTGACGGCCAGCGCGACCAACAGGATCGGCACCCAGATGCCCGCCACGTACGCCAGGCCGCCGATGGCCTTCGCGTATTGCTCGAGCCCCAGGTAATCGCCGGGGATGATGCGCCAGCGGTGGAGGCTCACGTAGACGGAAAATGCCATGGGAAAGAGTCCAAACGTGCCTATAATAATGAAGGCGGGCAGCAGGAAGAGGTAGGCGAGGAGACTTTCCCGAATCTTTCGCCACCGGTATCCCCGGAACCATTTGGGGCCTGTGCGCTGCGCCATCGGTCGTGCCGTTGCGTCTGTTTGCGTCATGCGTTCACTCCTGCCTGAATCGTCAGTTCACATCTCCAATCGACACAGTTGCCATCGGGCTCGATGAAGGCTGGGCCGCCTCGGGATCGATCGCCCAGCGGGTCGTCCCGACCTGCGCGACTCGGTGGACCGGTCGGTTCACGGTCTCGGCGAGGGCCTCGACGGTCTTGCCGTCCAGTGCGCGGCCTTCCGGCCCCCGGAAGATCTCCTCCGGCACGATCACCCGGTCGCCCACCCCGGTCTCCTCCAGCGTGCGGACGATGTCCCCCACGGTAAGCAGCCCGGCGACGGTCACCGTCTCGCCGAAGCGCCGGTTGGTCACCGGCACGACCTCGACTTCGATCCCGTGGGCCCTTTCCACCGCGCGTGCCGCCCGGGCGAGCGCGTTCGCAAAGAGCGTGCCGGTCACCCAGGTCTGCTTCGCGCCGCCCAGATCGCCCAGGGTCTCCACGAGCGCCGGGATTCCCGCCTTGAAACGGGCGACCATGCCCACCCCGTTCTCAATCACGTGGCCCAGCACCTCGCCGTATGTCTCCATCGGCGGCACCGGCCGACCGGCCCGAAGATACCACTCATCCGAGGGATAGACAAATCGCGTGCCGATCTCATCCCCGAGCTGCACCTGCCACGTCAGGAGCTGCTCCAGAATCTCGGCGGCCTCGGTGTCGGTGTAGGGCCGCAGCGAACCGGGATGATATTGAGTCAGCCCTACGGGCACGACCGACAGCTCCCGCACCGCCGGATAGCGGGCCTGCAGGTCGGCGATCGTCCGGTCCAGGTGCGGGCCGTCGTTGCGCCCCGGTACCAGGACGGCCTGGGTGTGCATCTCAATGCCGATTTCGGCGAGCCGGTCGATCTGTGCCAGGATGCTTCCCGCCTGCGGGTTGTGCATCAAACCGACCCGCACCTCCGGCTCGGTGGCGTGGACGGAGAGGTAGAGGGGGCTGAGAAACTGGGCCTCGATGCGCGCCCAGTCTCCCTCGGTGAGGTTGGTGAGGGTGATGTACGAGCCCTGGAGAAAGGAGAGTCGATAGTCATCGTCCTTCAGGTAAAGGGCATCCCGGAGATCCGGGGCCATCTGATCGACGAAGCAGAAATCACAGTGGTTCCGGCAGACGCGGATCGGGCCGTCAAAGAGGGGATCGGTGAAGGTAAGGCCCAGCGGTTCGCCGTATACCCGCTCCACGTGGCACGTTTGCGTCGTTCCGGCCCGTCGGTAGCGCAGATCCAGCGCCGGCTCGGCTGCGGTGACCTGCACGTCAATCACGTCACGAAGGGGATATCCATTGATTGCGACCAGATGATCCCCGGCCTGCAACCCGCAACGGGCAGCCGTGCTGTGGGAAGCGACCGCTGCGATCTCTGCCATACTGTTATGATCCTCAAGCGATGCCAACAATAATGCCTCGGCTCACGTCCTCGGATAGTCTGGATACTGCATATGGATCCGGTCACAAACCACTGAACGTTCCTGCCATACCCACGGCGCCACGAAATCCGTTGAGCCGTTCGCAACGTGATCCATCCATCACGATATAGTATAGGTCAGCTTTCGTTTCTTACAACCATCATAGACTTATTATAACGACTTAATGTTAACAGGAGGTTAACATTGGATGATGAGGATGTAAAGCCCGGCCCTGCGGACGCACCGATCTCCTTCGAAAATAAACTCGGCTCGTAGTAGGCGATTCATCGCCGTGATCCTTACGGCACTGAAGTCTCAACGACGAACATAGGCGCCCTCGATCACTCCCACTCGATGGTCGCCGGGGGCTTACTGGTCACGTCGTAGACCACCCGGTTGACCCCGGGTACCTCGTTGACGATCCGATTAGCCGTGCGGCCCAGCAGGTCGTAGGGCAGCCGTGCCCAGTCCGCGGTCATGAAATCCTCGGTGACCACGGCGCGGAGCGCGACGACGTCGGCGTAGGTCCGCCCGTCGCCCATCACGCCCACGCTGCGCACCGGCAGCAGGACCGCGAAGGCCTGTGACGTCTCCCGGTAGAGCTCCGCATCCCACAGTTCCTCCATGAAGATGGCGTCCGCGGCCTGCAGCGTCCGCACCCGTCCTGGGGTGATCTCGCCCAGGATCCGCACCGCCAGTCCGGGCCCCGGGAAGGGGTGGCGCCAGACCAGCGCCTCGGGCAGGCCCAGCTCCAGGCCCACCTTGCGGACCTCATCCTTGAAGAGGTCGCGCAGCGGCTCCACCAGCTCCAGATCCATCTCCTCGGGGAGCCCCCCCACGTTGTGGTGTGACTTGATGCGGTGGGCCGTCTTGTGGACCCCGGCCGTTTTATGGACCCCGGCCGCCTTGTGGGCGCGCCCGGACCCCCCGGCGCTCTCGATCACATCCGGATAGATGGTGCCCTGGGCGAGAAATTTGGCGTCCCCCAGCCGCCCGGCCTCGGCCTCGAAGACGCGGATGAACTGCTCGCCGATGATGTGGCGCTTGGCCTCCGGATCGGTCACACCCTGCAGCCGCCCGAGAAATCGATCCGATGCGTCGATCATCACCAGCTTCATGGCGAGCGCCTTGCGGAAGGTCGCCTCGACCTGGGCGCCCTCGCCGCTGCGCAGCAGGCCGGTGTCCACGAAAATGCAGGTGAGTTGATCGCCGACAGCTCTGTGGATCAGGGCGGCGGCGACGGCGCTGTCGACGCCGCCGCTCAGGCCGAGGATCACCGGATCCGCTCCGACCTGCGTCCGGATGCGGGCCACCGCCTCGTCAATGAACGCCTGCGGGGTCCACGTGGGGTCGCAGCCGCAGAGGTCGTAGAGGAAGCGCCGGAGCATAGCCGCGCCGCGCGGCGTGTGGTGCACCTCCGGGTGGAACTGGGTCCCGTATATCCCCCGCCCCGGGTCCCCAATTGCGGCGATGACTCCGTTCTCGCTCTCTGCCAGGGCGTTCACGCCCTCCGGGAGGGTCTCCACCCGATCGCCGTGGCTCATCCATACGTCCAGGGTCTCCGGCAGTCCCGCAAACATCGGGGCCGTCGGGTCCGTGACGTGGAGGGTCCCCAATTGCGGCGATGACTCCGTTCTCGCTCTCTGCCAGGGCGTTCACGC
>CAYMAQ010000106.1:0-12536 GCA_964388385.1 uncultured Anaerolineales bacterium
TCCGATCGTGTAGTCGCGATCGTCCGAAACGTCACCGAGCGCAATCGAGCCGAAGCGCAGATCCGCGAATCGGAGCAGCGGCTCTCCCTGCTGGTGGAGCAAACCCCGCTGGCGGTCATCGAGTGGAACACCGATTTCGAGGTCGTCTCCTGGAACCCCGCTGCCGAAGAGATCTTCGGCTACACCGAGGAGGAGGCGATGGGTCATCACGCCGCCGGCTTGATGGTACCCGAGGAGGCGCGCCCCCACGTCAACCGAGTCTGGGAGGGCCTGCTCAACCAGAGCGGCGGCACCCGCAGCACCAACGAGAACTTCACCAAGGATGGCCGCGAGATCATGTGCGAGTGGTACAACGCGCCCATGGTCGACTCGGATGGCAACGTCCTGGGTGTATCCTCCCTGGTCTCTGACATCACGGCGCGCGTAGAAGCTGAGCGCGCGATGCGACTCACACGAGCGTCGGTCGAGAACGCAGAGGATGCTTTCTTCTGGTTTGATGACGAGGCTAACTTCACCGACGTCAGCGACAGAACGTGTGAAATGCTTGGATACTCTCGTGAAGAACTCCTTGAGATGCAGGTCTTCGATGTGGACCCAGCCTTCCCAGAAGCGGCATGGCCAAATCTTCGCGAGCTGGTTAAGGCAGAAAGCTCTACAACCCTTGAGAGCCGACATCGCACCAAGAATGGTCACGAGTTCCCCGTGCAGGTGACCGTGAGCTATCTGGAGTTTGGCGGTGAGAACATATTCTTCTCAATCGCCAAGGACATCACCGCGCGCGTCAAGGCGGAGGAGGAACGCGAACGCTTTACCACCCGGTTGGAGACGGCAGCGGAGATCTCCGAGCAGATCGGCACGATCCTCGACCCGGGCGAGCTGTTGCAGACGGTGATCCCGCTCATCAAGGAGCGCTTCGACCTCTACTACGTTCACGTATACACGCTGGACGAAGAAAGCGGTATGCTCAACCTGCAGGCCGGCTACGGCGAGGCCGGCGAGACTATGCTGGCCGAGGGCCACGCAATTCCCATAGGGCGCGAGGCCAGTCTGGTCGCACGGGCCGCCAGAACGAAGGAGCCAGTGCTGGTCGACGACGTGACGGAGAATCCGAACTTCATGCCCAACCCGCTGTTGCCGGATACCAAAACGGAGGTCGCGGTCCCGGCCATCGCCGGCGGCGAGGTGCTGGGCGTCTTCGACGTGCAGCACGATCAGACGCACTACTTTACCGAGGCCGACCTGGACGTTTTCCTGACGCTGGCTGGACAGATCGCCAACGCCTTCCAGAGTGCCAGTCTCCTAGAAGAGCAGCAGCGAGCAGAAGCCGCGATGCGGCAGGAGCGAGACTTCGCCGACACCGCGATCAACAGCCTCCCCGGTATCTTCTATATGTACAATACCCAGAGTCAACTGGTACGCTGGAACCAGAACTTCCCGGAGGTCCTGGGTTACTCAGAGGACGAATTGATCCAGATGTCGGTCACCGACTTCATTGCCGAACCGGATCGGGAGCTGATCAACAGCAAGATGCAGCAGGTGTTTGTAGAGGGCGAGTCGAGCGTGGAAGCCAACCTCCTGACAAACGAGCGGGAGATCATCCCGTACTACTTCACAGGCATCCGCGCCCAGGTAGAGGGCGAAACCTATCTGGTCGGCGTCGGCATCGACATCACCGATCGCAAGCGGGCCGAGGAACAGATCCGTGAGTCGCAGCAGCGCCTCTCGCTGCTGGTGGAACAAACCCCGCTGGCGGTCATCGAGTGGAACACCGACTTCGAAGTCGAGGCCTGGAACCCGGCAGCCGAGGAGATCTTCGGCTACACTGAGAAGGAGGCGATGGGCCACCACGCTGCCGGCTTGATCGTCCCAGAGGAGGTGCGCCCCATCGTCAATCAGGTCTGGGAAGATCTTATCCATCAGAGCGGCGGCACCCGCAGCACCAATGAGAACTTTACCAAGGAAGGCCGCGAAATCATCTGCGAATGGTACAATGCCCCGCTCGTCGATGCGGAGGGAACCAGCCTGGGCGCAGCCTCACTTGTATCCGATATCACCGCACGGGTGAGAGCCGAAGAAGCGCGGACCCACTTCATGAACCAGTTGCGCACAGCAGCCGATCTGACCGAGGAGATCAGCGCGATTCTCGACCCCGAGCGACTCTTAAACCGGGTGGTGGACGAGCTGCAGTCACGTTTCGACTTGTATCACGTGCACGTCTATCTTACGGATGAGGAACAGGATGAGCTTGTGATGCGCGCCGGGTCCGGTGAGGTAGGACGGACCATGCTTGCCGAAGGCCATACCATCCCGATGGATGAAGCCCAAAGCCTGGTCGCCCGTGCGGCACGCACCAGGAAGATCGTCTCGGTCTCCAATACGACCAAGGAGACGGGATTCCTGCCCAATCCGCTGTTGCCCGATACCCGCTCCGAGGTGGCAGTCCCGCTGATCGTCGGCGAAGAGGTTCTGGGCATCCTCGACGTGCAGGACCGGCAGGTGGAGCGCTTTGCCGAGTCGGACCTGGATATCTTCAGCACGCTGGCCGGTCAGATCGCTATCGCGCTCCAGAACGCGGACTTCGTCGAGGAGCTCAACGCGACCACCGAACGCTTGCGTGAGGTCGACCGGCTCAAGAGCGAGTTCCTGGCCAGTATGAGCCACGAGCTGCGCACCCCGCTTAATTCGATCATCGGGTACACCGAGATTATGTTGATGGGGATCGATCAAGAGCTAAGCTCGGAGACCCTGGAGGACGTACAGGCGATCTACGACAACAGCCAGCAGCTACTCGCCATCATCAATGATGTCCTGGATCTGGCTCGAATCGAAGCCGGACGCCTGGAGATGGAAAAACAGGAGGTCCAGGTAGCCGATGTCATCACAGCAGCCCAGAAGAGCGCAGAAGGCCTTCTGGTGGACGATGTGATCGACTTCATAGTCGACGCAGAAGAGAATCTCCCCGCCATCTGGGGCGACCCACGTCGTATCGATCAAATTCTTAACAACCTTATCTCTAACGCGATCAAGTTCACCGAGAAAGGGCACGTCGCCCTCCGGGCCTACACCGAGGATCACAGGGTCTGCCTGGCTGTGGAGGATACCGGTGTCGGGATCGCGGAGGAGGACCGGAACCGTATCTTTGAACGTTTCGAGCAGCTTAATCAGACAGTCACCAAGCAACGACAGGGAACCGGTCTCGGATTGGCCATCACGCGCGAGTTGGTCCAGTTACACGGCGGGACCCTTGAGGTTGAGAGCGAAGTTGGGATGGGATCGACCTTCACTGTCCGTCTACCGGTCAACAAATCTTAGGTTAGCCGGAATAACCGAATGGATACGATGCAGACACTTTTTAACACAGTGATATGCTTAAAGTGTGGTCACAAGATGGAACCCGATATCGCCATCGGCCAATGCAGCGCGTGCGGAGGTGCATGGGTGGAAGCGCGCTACGACATCGCAGCGCTCTACAAAGACTGGCCCGATCACATCGCCCACCGGCCCCACAACCTGTGGCGATATCGGGAGCTGCTTCCCTTCCCCGACGACCTTGACTTCATCACGATGGGGGAAGGGTGGACGCCCCTGACCCGAGCTTCGGGCCTGGAGAGAACGTGGAGTGGACGCCAGTCCGGGCAGATATGGATCAAAGATGAGCGCCAGCAGCCCACCGGCTCGCTTAAAGATCGGCAAGCAGCCCTGACAGTCAGCACCCTGAAAGCTCAGGGGATTGACGAGATGGCGATCGCCTCGACCGGCAACGCTGCAGCGGCCTATGCCGCGTTCTGTGCGCGGGCCGGGATCAAGCTCTGGATCTTTCTCCCAAGCAGTGTCCCCGCTGAAAAAATGCGGGAGCTGGCGCTTTACGGAGCCGAGGTCATCAAGGTTTCGGCATCTTACGATCGCGCCAAAGCCGTCGCCACAGAGTTCGCGGAGCGTCGAGGCATCTATAAGGACCTGGGCGCCAAAGCGATTCCCGGCAAAGAGAGTATGAAGACGATCGCCCTGGAGATCGCCGAACAGCTTGGATGGAGCGCACCGGACTGGTACGTTCAGGCTGTGTCCGGCGGTATCGGTCCCCTGGGCGTGCTGAAAGGATTTCACGAGCTCTATGAGGCGGGAATTGTCGACCGGATTCCAAAACTGGGCATCGTTCAGGCCGAGGGGTGCGCGCCGATGGTCCGCTCCTGGGAGCGAGGGCTCGACAAATCCAAGCCCGTCGAACCGGAGACCCTGGTGACGGTGCTTGCCACGGGCCAACCCGGATACGCCTATGAGATTCTGAAGGGCGCCATCGATACGCACGGGGGTGCAATGGTCTCCGTCAGCGATGGGGAGGCTTTCCGAGCGATGCGCCGGGTCGCGCGCACGGAGGGGATCTCGATGGAGCCGGCGGCTGGCGTCTCATTTGCGGGCCTGGATAAGCTCCTCAAGTCCTTTATCCAACCGGACGAGCGGGTGGTCATTAACTGCTCGGGACACACCTTCAGCGCGGAGAAACACATCCTAGAGGATCGCTACGCACTCCACGTACGGATGGACGATCTCCCGGCGGTGAACCATCCATCGGAGGGGCTGGATATCGCCCTGGAACAGATCGACGAACAGGTCACATCGGTCGTGGTGATTGACGACAACCCCAGTGACAGCCGGCTTATCCGGCGTCTGCTGAAACTTCACAAGCAGTATCGTGTCTTTGAGGCGCATTCCGCCCAAGAGGGTCTAGACCTCGTACGGCAGCGCCAGCCCGATCTGATCATCCTCGATCTGCTGATGCCGGAGATGAGTGGTTTCTCCATCTTGGAGGAGATCAAGGCTGACGCACGGACGAGCAAAATCCCCGTGATCATTATCTCGGCAAAGACGCTTACGTCGCAGGACCGTGACTATCTGCGCCGTTATACCGACTCCGTCTGGCGCAAAGGGGACTTCAGCGTTCGAGAATTGGCCGATCACGTGGCCGAGGTCCTTGGGGAACAGCCAGAGGAGATCCAAATGCAGAAACCCGATCTCTCCAAGATCACCCAGGACTGGCGGGCTAAAGCATTTGGACAGAGCAATCGACCCCGCATCCTCGTAGTCGACGATTACGTCTCAGATGCCCGCTTGATGCATCGGCTGTTCGATATCGATCAACGCTTTGAGGTTGTAGAAGCCTATTCGGCACTCGAAGCGATGGAGGTCATCGAGCGCACGCCGCCGGATCTGATCATCCTGGATCTGATGCTCCCAGACACAAGTGGGGAAGCGCTTTTGGCGACGCTGCGAGAGCGAAAAGAGACTCGGGATAAGCCCGTCATTGTAGTGTCCGCCAAAGATATTAATCCGTCATTGCGGGCCTACTTGACTTCGCACACTGACTCGGTGTGGTCCAAGGCTGAGATGGATCGAAGCAGCCTTCTCGATCACGTCGAGACGATCTTATCGGAGTAATTATGCAAGATAGAAAGATCCTGTATATTGAGGACAATTACCATAACCGTCGCGTCGTGCGCAAGATCCTGCAATCGCGGGGATATTGGGTCATCGAAGCGGAGACCGGAGAGGACGGCCTAGCTATGCTTGGCAAGCTACGAACTCCCTTGGTCCTGCTGGATATCGGCCTGCCCGGTATGGACGGTTTGGAAGTTGTCAAATGTATCAGAGAGGATAAAGAATTGAAGGACACGTATGTCATCGCTATCACGGCAGCGGCAATGCAGGGAGATCAAGAGCGCTTCCTGGATGCCGGGTGCGATAACTATATGTCCAAACCCATCCGGGCTATGGAGTTGATCGAGATGGTCTCATCCTGTTATCCCGAGGACTGAAAATATGATGACCATCGATGACCTCCGTAGTCCTACCTTGAGCACAGCGGATGGTTAGAGGAATCACTAAAGGAGCCTCACATGACGACAGTCTTGATCATTGAGGATAATCCCGATCACGTGAATATCGCAAGTCGGGTATTGGCTGCATCAGGGTACACGGTTCTGAGCGCGTCGGACGCCGAGACGGGGTTACAGATGGCAACTACCCACTGTCCTGATGTGATTATGCTCGACCTGGGATTGCCCGATCTGGACGGTCAGACACTCCTCGGACAGATTCGCCGGGTCCCCAAGCTCACCGAGATTCCCGTCGTCGCCGTAACAGGATGGCCCCTGGAGACCGGCTCTCGCATGGCAAAAGCCTATGGATTCGATGGATACATCTCCAAACCTTTGAATTTCAAAACACTCGGCGAGCAGATCGCGGAGTTCCTGCCCCACAAGAAAGATCGCAAATGATGTCTCAATACTCACAGAGCAACACACCGGACGCCAAGCCCAGCGCTGGAGATAATGGGGCAAATGGAGACGGTGTAGAGCTGGTGCCTGCCTCTAGTTTTACCTTTGACGAGCTCGTGACCATCTACAACCAGGGGCGGATCGATTATATCGTACCGATGCCGATGAGTGCCATCAGTCTGCGCGAGTACGTCCGCAATTATGATATCAATTTAGAGAAGTCCGTCGTCGCCACATTGGATGGGGAACCCGCCGGATTGAATATGCTGGGCGTACGCCGGGGCCATACGTGGGTCACACGCCTGGAGGTGCTTCCCAACAAAAGGCGCTGCGGCCTCGGACAGCGGATGATGGAATACATCATCGATCGATCCCGACAACTGGAGGTCCCCTACTCTGTCTTGGAAGTGATTCAGAACAACAAGCCGGCGTTTCGGCTCTTTCACAAGCTGGGGTTTCGCGAGGCCCGGGAGCTCCTCGTAATTCGCCGCCCTCCCTCCCCACCGATCCACGACGCCCCCAATTATGCAATCCAGTATCTGGACCACGAGTCGGCGATTACGCTGCTCCGCCAGAGAAAGAGCGTGCCATCGTGGCTGGACGAGGTGCCCTCGCTGCTCAATGCCGGGGGCTTGGCGGCACTCCGCGTCGAACTGGAGAACGGCGACCGGGGATGGTTAGTCTATCAAAAGACCCCTCTGCAGTTGAGGAGGCTCGTGTTACAGACCGAGGTCGGAGACCCGCATGAGGTAGGATTAGCGCTCATCCATGCGCTCTACGCCCGCTTTCCCAACACCGATACAAAGAGTGAGAACCTGCCCGTCTACGATCCCCATTGGCCCGCGATGCAGGAGAGTGGGTTTATCGAGGCTTTCCGCCGCATCGAGATGCGGTTGGATATGTACAGAATCCGAAATTGAGATATCAAATAGTCCGGTCTACCGCGACGAGTCTGCGTCCTGCCACGTGTGTGGCGCCACGCCTTTTTCCACTTCGGCCTCGCCCACATCCAGGCGATCCGCGATAGCACAAAGGCCCTCCGTTGAATCTGGAGGAAACCCCACCCCAATTGCCGTCCCAATGACCAAGACGGCGGTGTTTGTCTCCCCGGCGTGAAGGGTTGCCGCAGCCGTGCCGTCGTGGGCGATGATCGGGTGAATATCCAAGCCGGCTTCCTGAGCGACAGTCCCGGCGATCAAAGCCGCAGCATCCTCCGAGATCTCGCGCATCCGGGCATAGAGACCGTGTCCCAGGAGCTTCCCACCGCGTACGTAAGCTGCAATGCTCATCCCAATCGTGTCACACAGCGCTGATCCTTCTACGCGAGCACGCTCGACACCATCCACGAGGGCGCGAACCGTGAACGCAAGTACCGCTTCAGGATCGATGCCTTCGGCTGCATTCGGACGGTTTCGCCACTGCCAACGCACCGGAATCGACGGCAACCACTGTAATCCAACAAGCACCCTCCGTTCGTAACGCAGGACCGCCCGCTTCACTGAAGTCTGACCCAAATCCAGGCAAAGCGCATTGGGAGGGATTTGTGTCGCCTTTGAGGGAAGGGCCCGCCCCACCCCAAGAAGCCCCATATGTCTCGGACGCGAACTCTTCAAGACCAAAAGCTCATCCGCGTAGCCGACCTCAGCCAAGAACGCGTTGGCATCACGCACCAGACGACTGCCCAGATCTCCGCTCATCACCCCGCCGCCGAGTCGATAGGTTCGAATGGCACGCCACGCATTCCACGCTGCATCGGGCCAATCCACACGAGCTTCCCGATTGACCGGGTCGCCGCGATAAAGTGCGACCGCCAGATGTCCCAAATTCCGTCCTAGACGGCGTGCGATGGCCTCGGCAGTGGCCCGTACGCTTCGCACTTCGGCGCGGAGACAGGCATCCACATAGCGGGGCACTGCCTCGCGCACCGCAGGCGCTGCCGGATCGCTTCCTCGGTAGGCCTCCGGCAGTTGGAGCCCATCCGCCGCGTCCTGTGCATAACGGATAACGGCCGGCGCGGAAAGCAGGTAGTAGACCTGTTTTCCGCGCACGGCATCGTCAATGTCCACGCCCGGGATATCGACGACGCGGACTCGATTGACTGACGCTGCAGCCGGTGTATCGGGTAAAACCGATCGCTTTGACTGAGAACTTACCACGCGTTGCGATGGACCCGCGAATCCTGATAACGGTCGACGCGCCCCTTCTCTTCGGCGGGATGTCCCAAGGCGATGACGTTAAGGGGAACGATCATCTCGGGCAGATCGAAGAGCGCGCTGATGACGTTGACCCGGTCTTCCCGTGGATAGACACCACACCAGACCGTCCCGAGATCCAGTGCGCGGGCGGCTAACAGGATGTTCTCCGTCGCAGCCGAGCAGTCCTGGACCCAGAAGCTTTCCGATATATCTGTGTCACCGCAGACAACGATCGCTATCGGCGCCTCCGCCAACATCCTGGTATAAGGATGGGCTTCCATGATCCCGTTAAGCTTCTCCCGCTCGTCCACCACCACAAAATGCCAGGGCTGGCGGTTGTTCGCCGAGGGAGCGTTCATCCCTGCCTCAAGGATCGTCTTCAGGTCTTCCTCCGAGACAGAATCTGACGTGTAGCTTCGAATACTTCGTCGTGTGAACAGAGCCTCTAGTGCGTCCATAAAGTTGCCTCCTTTTTTATTTACATCGTGTCAGAACAACATCAACCTTACCTATGACGTGAACGGCACCTTCACCACAGTGGCACCGATCTGTCGCTTGAGGGATTGGATAGTCATCTTAACGGTGGATAGAATCATATCGAAAGGGATCATCTCCCTCGCCTGCTGATCGCGAAGTTTCATCTCGACTGCATCCTGTTTCATCCCGCGCCGGGCGACGGTCAGACGGATCGGCATACCCAGGAGATCCGCATCGTTGAACTTGACCCCGGCACTGTGATCGCGGTCATCGTAAAGCACTTCAATGCCGACCTCATGCAGTGAGTGATAGAGCCGCTCGGCAGCATCCCGTGACCGGCTGCCCTCCGGCCCCAAAGTGACAAGGTGCACGGCATAGGGCGCCACGGTAATGGGCCAGCGGAGGCCGTAGTCGTCGTTATGCGTTTCGGCTACACACGCCAGAGCGCGCCCCACCCCGATACCGTAAGATCCCATCACCACAGGATAAGATTCCCCGTCCTCATTGACAAAGGTCGCCCCCATCGCCTCCGAATAACGCGTGCCGAGTTTGAAGATATTCCCCACCTCGATGCCGCGCTGGGCCCGCATCCGCGCACCGCACGTCGGACAGGCACTGCCGTCCTCGGCAGCGACCAGATCGCAGATAATATCGGCCTCATAATCGCGACCGTAGTTTACGTTGCGCAGGTGAAACCCGGCCTCGTTCGCCCCGGCGACCAGGTTCGGCGATGTGACGACAGCATCATCCATGAGAACGATCGCGTCATGCACGCCGATTGGGGATGCGTAACCGGGTTCCGCACCGATAGCACGGATCTCCTCATCGGTAGCGGGTCGCAGTTCTTTGGCCTGCACCGCATTAGCGAGTTTTGTCTCGTTAACCGACATATCACCACGCACCACGGCAAAGACCGTACGCGTCACATCCTCCTGCCCCTCACTGACCGTCGCCACCATCAGAACGGCTTTGGCCGTTTTCGACGGCGGGATGTCCAAGAAGGTGGAGAGATCGCCGATGGTGGTCACGCCCGGGGTCGCGACTTTCTCAAGGGGTGCCTGGGGCTCTTCCGCTGCCGCCGGCTTTTGAAGGCGGGCTATCTGACGATTGGCTGCGTACCCACATTGCCTACACAATAGGAGAGTATCCTCGCCGATGGGCGTCAACACCATGAACTCGTGGGCCATACTCCCACCCATCATCCCCGTATCCGAGCCTACTGCAATGGGATCGAGACCGCAGCGACGGAAGATATTGAAATAAGCCTGATAATGCGCTCTGTACTGCTGGTCGAGTCCTTCTTCGTCGACGTCCAGGCTATAGCTGTCTTTCATCGTAAACTCACGCACCCGGATCAGACCGGCCCGAGGCCGGGGATCATCCCGCCACTTGGTCTGAATATGATAGACTAACGCAGGAAGCTGACGATAGGACTCCACCTCGCTTCGCACCAGATCGGTCACCACCTCTTCGTGCGTCATCGCCAGGACCATAGGTCGCTCGGTGCGATCCTCAAATCGTGACATCTCCGATCCAATCGTATAATAGCGTCCCGTTTCCTGCCAGATACTCGCTGGATTCACCACGGGCATCCTGATCTCCTGACCGCCGATGGCATCCATCTCCTCACGGATAATGCCTTCGATCTTTCGAAGCGCCCGTAGCCCAAGTGGCAGGGCGCTAAAGATACCGGCAGCGTGTTGTTGTATGAAGCCCGCACGCACCAGAAGCGCATGACTATCTGTCTGTGCATCAGCGGGCGCCTCACGAAGGGTATGGCTGAACATTGTGCTCATTCTCATTCCAAAAGTCTCCTCAGGACTGGATCAACGTCGGACATACGGGGCCCCCGCAGCAGAACCTGACATGGATGCTGTTGGGGTTGTCATACGGGGCCCATAGACCGATGCTGACGCATAAGCTTAAAAGCACGGGCCGCGTCCCGGGCACCGATCATAACATTCTGAACGCCACCGCCGCTCTGGCTTTGGGCACCGATGAACCAGAGTCCGTGAATGGGTGTCTCATATCCCGGCCCCGTCTGACCTAGCATCGGAATTCGTCCCCCGAACGCGTGATGGCTCAGATAGAACCGTTGTCTGAAATCGTGCGGCGTGAGCGACACCTGGATCTTGATGTGATTCCGCAGGCCCGGAATAATGTGCTCCGCGCAGCCGATCAGTCGGTCGACGAGGTTATCGCCTCGCGTCTGCCAGTTTCCACGATCCAACTCATTAGGCGCAATCGTGTAGAGAGTCAAAGCGTGATGGCCATCCGGCGCAAGATCCGGGGAGTGCATCGAGGGAACGTAGATCAGGAATCCGTCCCGCCCCTCATGGTAGAGACCCTGGCGGCATCGCGCGATCGCACCGGCGACGTCATACGTGCCATAGTAATAAGTAAGCGGTCGCGATTGGTAAGGGCGGGGATCGAGATCCAGACCCAATTGCACCATCAGCACCGATTCCATAACCGCAAGCTCATCAATCTGATGAGCAAAGCTGGAGGGAAGGTAGACACGCCCCACCCGCTCAAAGAAGGTCTCTCGGGCACCTCCCGAGGCAAACACGACTTCAGCCGGTTCGAAATGCCCCCCTGTGAGCTGAACGCCACGGACGCGATCCCCCTCGACCACAATTTGTTCGACGCTCGCGTTGGTGTAGATCGATCCGCCGTTCTCCCGGATCGCATCGGCCATCGCCTCGACTAATCGACCGCAGCCCCCTTCGATGAAGTGGTAGCTGGGATGCCGCCCGGCAGTCGACAACCGGCGCGGTATCCGTGAGTCGAAGCTGCGCTCGTCGTTCAACGTCGGAATTCCCAGAGCAGGGAAGCGGTTCGGCGGCGCGACCAGATCTCCCAATAAGGCGGTGAACACCGCTTTGAGGCGCGGATCGACGAAGTAGTGATTCATCAAACGCTCTGCCGACCAGTCAACCTTCTCGCCGAGTCGCCGGTAGAGCCATCCCATTCGGAGCTTGAGCAGACCCTTGACCCACCATCGCTGACGGTCGGCCCGCGTCTGAAGCGCCAGAAGATCCATCACCCGTTTGTGAAAGCGATAATAGCGGTTGAGGTGCGTGCGTTCGGCGGGGAAAAGGTACTGCAGTTTCTTACGTCGCCAGTGCTTTCCAGGATACCGATCCGGCCTGCGAAGCTCAAAGTCTGGAAAGACGAAATCGCGGTCGCCGGGTTTCAACGTAACACGATCACTGATGCCCAGATCGTCCAGGATCCTTTGTCCGCGTTCCCCTTGACCGAAACCCTCTAGAATCAACGGGCCCAGGTCCCATCCAAAACCATCGCGTTCCAACGTCGCCGTCGCTCCTCCCAGCCTGGAAAAATGTTCAAATACGGTCACATGGTAACCGACCTGGGAGAGATAGGCAGCAGCGGTCAAGCCCGCCATGCCAGATCCGACCACCGCAACATGGATATCCGCGTTCGCCCGCTTCATAGGTCGCTAGGATCCGCCTTCCTACCAACTGGGTGGACTCAACATCTGTGGCTCGCTTATCGGATGCAGTGTCCCTTTGTCAAATCAAAAAGACGTTGTGACGTGTGAAGAAACCTCTGCATACCTACGTGTGAG
>CAYMAQ010000107.1:0-12508 GCA_964388385.1 uncultured Anaerolineales bacterium
TGTATTGCCATTTCGCCTGGGACTGCCCAGTAGGCAAAGTAACTTCGCAGGCGCTGGTTGCATAGGATCCTTTCAGGCGTCGACGCTATCAGCGATCGATGAACGTCGATCACACGCTTAGACTTGTCACGATCATACAGGCTGGCTCATTCTCCGTCCATGCCCAGTCAATATGCCCTAGCCGACGTAGCTCCCGATCGGCTAGGGCGATATCTCACTCAAGACCTAGCCCTCCACCTCGGCGATACGGTCGCGCATATACGCCAGCGCCAGGGCGGCTTGCTCGTGAACCATATCGATCCCCCTGCGCTCGCGGTTCTCATCCACGGCGGGATGGCAGAACTCGTAGCAGAAGTAGCCGTCATACCCGACGTCCTTCATCGCGTTGAGGAAAGCCGAGTAGTTCACCGGCGGACGATCGACCCCGAGGGACTTGAGCTGAACCATGCCGTCCTCATCCCGCAGGAACTCACCGCCGAAATGGGAGTGCACCTGCAGGTCTCCCGTCGCCAGGGCCGCCTGCCGCACCCAATCGCCCTCCTGATTGATGAGAAGCGGCGCATCCAGACACGCCTTCAACCAGGGGGAGTCCACCTCGCGGATCAGATCCAGCATATGCTGATAGTTATCGATGAGCGGGGCGTGGTTCTGAAGGGCCATCACGACACCGAACTCCTCGCCGATCTCGGCCGCCTCCTTGAGGCA
Organism: uncultured Anaerolineales bacterium; assembly: GCA_964388385.1. Classification (GTDB taxonomy): domain Bacteria; phylum Chloroflexota; class Anaerolineae; order B4-G1; family SLSP01; genus PWVB01. The sequence continues at coordinate 706 of CAYMAQ010000107.1, forward strand.
CTCGCGGACCAACCGGTACCGCTCCAGTCCGGGTACGTCAGGATAGGCGCGCGCCCACCCCTGTCGCGCCTCCCGGTAGAAGGCTCCCCCATCCCGGAACGTGATACCGGGCCACGCGGCAAAGAGCCGGAGCACCCCGGCCCCGATATCGGCGGCAAGGCGGGCCTGCTCCCGCACCATCAGCAGCTGGCTCTCCCGGTGCTCGGGCACCGGGCTGGAGAAATCGTTGTTGGACGCGACCGCCGGTATATCCAGCCCCACCTTCTCGCACTCCTCGCGGATCTCATCCCGGTCCTGCTGGCTCAGGTCCATCGGGTTCCCGTGGGGTCGCTTGCCATCGAGTTCTATCCCATCGTAGCCTAATTCCTTAGCTTTGTGAATAAACTCCTTGACGGTCAATGCGGGCCCGTCGTACCAGGCGCCCAGATACGTGATCGAATAAAGTCCTACTTTCATGTCAAATCCCCTTTCGTGATGCTCTACTCGGTTTCTAGAAAACAATCAACGGATGGATAGCCCTACATTCGGCGTTACACCCTCATCGTCTCGAACGGCGTCCTTAAGGCAAGATCCGGCAACCGCGTGAATTCCGCGAAGACATTAACGCTCACTTCAATCATAGAACCCCTTTATCTGCTGTCAAGAGCAGCGACAGATAGGGCGATCGCAGTTGGCCGAAAAGGCTCAAAGTACCCTAACGGGCATCTTCGTCCCCACACCTCCGGGACGGTTTCGTTGCCAAATGGCCGCTTAGCCAGGGTTAAAATCGCCAAAGAAGGGGCTTTGAGCCTTAAATGCAATTGGCCTAAGTGGCAGGTAGTTTCCGTTTTCGAAGGGTATGTTACCCTATACAGCAATGACACCATAGTGGGGAGATGAGTATCCATGCACAACCAGAACCAACAGGGCTTCGAGCCCTCCGTGCACGTCTACGGCAGCGGTCGCGTCTTCGTCATCGTGCCCCTGGCCCGAACGGACGAGGGGACCTGGATCGAGATGCCTCCGGTCGAACGGGTCAACATTATCCAGGGACGATCCGTGGTCGCCCCGCTGGCCCAGGCGCTCCGGGAGGGCAAAGCCCAGAGCGCCGCCGGTCTGCAGAACGAGGGGAATCTATGGGATGGCGACGAGGGTCGATGGTGGGATCACCGCCTGCTCTGCGTCCGGATCACCTGGTCCGAGGCGCATATCACCTTCGCGCCTCAACCCCTGGATGCCGGCGAGTCGGAGATGGACACCCTGATGGAGATCATGCCCGGTAATCTGCCCGAGATCAAATTGGCGACCCGGCTCGTCGAGTACCTCGGTCAACAACTCGAAGCGTCCTAAAAGGCACCGACTCTCCACCCAGGCGTTGAAAGATCGGTCGCCATCTTTCGAAATTGGGGTAGACTGAAGGTTAAGATTCAGTTATGGAAGCGGAGTCCGGCGGATAGTGAGAACTGGAATCTCTCCCGATGAGAGGATGGACCGTGAGTCAAGGTCTGGGATATGACGATCGCGGGCGGAGGGTGTGGAAAAAGAGGGCCGCGCGCGCTTTGGGCATCGGCAGCGGCCTTCTTCTGTTGGTAGGGCTGCTTCTGGCCCTGGCGCCTCAACCCCTGGCGGCGCTGCTGCACCTCTGGCCCCAGGATGCCCTCTCCTACACCGAACCCGGTGGAACCTCCTCTCAGACTCGCCCTAATTTCATCCAACCCCCTACCCCGACCGCGGGCGCCGCGACGCGCCCGAGTCCCACTCCGCCCCCTTCCCGAGACTTGAACGAGATAGGGTCAGTGCCCACACCGAACGTCTATCCCAGCCTGACACCTCCGCCCACGCTCACGCGGCGCGTACAGCCCACGCGGCGCGTACAGCCCACGCGGCGCGTACAGCCCACGGAGCTTATAAGTCCGACGGGGGCGCTCACCGCAACGGTGCAGCCTCCGACCGAAACGTCACCGTGGCGTCTCTGGATCCCGGCGATCGATCTGACCGCGCCGGTCATCGGTGCGGCGTTAACGACGGAAGCATCCGGCGACGATTCGGTCTTCACGTGGATGGTCCCGGACTTTGCCGCCGTCGGGTGGCACGTCACCTCCTCACCGCCCGGAGAAGCGGGCAACACGGTCCTCAACGGTCACAATAACATCCAGGGTGAGGTGTTCCGTTACCTGGACGACGCCAGACCTGGCGATCGGGTGATCCTCGAGGCGGACGGACGGAGCCATCAGTATATCATCACGGGCCGCCATATCGTCCGGGAAGCGGGGGCCTCCCTGGAAACCCGGATCGCCAATGCGGGATGGGTCGCGCCGACGGACGACGAGCGATTGACGCTCGTGACGTGCTGGCCCCCGACAGGAAACTCCCATCGGCTTATCGTGATTGCCCGGCCTGTCACACCTGCGGACACGTTCACAAACTCATATCCGGGTATAAGATAGCGTCCGCCTTCTGCAGCGCTGAGAGCTGAAACGGGACTAGACGTTTATAACCAACCCATCATACGCGACGACGACGTCATGCGGCTCAAAGTACGCCACCAGATCATCGTGGGGTGGGTTGCTCTGGTGCGAGAAGTGCAAGGCCACAACCTGAGCCCCGTCGGCCAACAGGTCATCCTCGATAAGGCGGCGGCGTGTCGCGAGGAACGACTCGAAGCTTTGGTGCTCGCCGTATTGTCCTGATCCCATCGTCTCATCCATCAAAACAGCATCCACCGGCGCCTCTTCGGCCAGAATCGACCAGGCTTCCTCCGTGAACGGACCGGAATCCGTCCCGTAGAGAAGCTTACGCGCACCGTCATCGATGACATACAGAAGCGCGGGAGTCTCCCCGTGGTGATTTGCCGGCAGTGCCGTGATTGTATATCGTCGGTGCTGCCAGCGGTCTCCCGCAGCGACCGTGGTTACGTGAAGGATTCCCTCATCCTCCATCGCCAGCCAGCGCTCCGAGGTCGGCAGGGAATGGGTGATAGACGCCGGCCCATAAATCTCGAGCGGCGCGATGGACGTGGGGCAGAAGGCAGGGTGGCGATACATAAGGTTGGAAGGCTGCCAATGATCGGAATGCGCGTGCGTCACGAGAAGTCCTGTGAGACCGCCCAGATAGACGCCAAATTTCTGGGTCGCCGGCACCAAATCCGGACCGCAGTCAATGAGCAAGTCGTCGTTGATCAGCGCCGCGGTCCGCATCCGGACGTTAGCGCCTCCGTTGAGCCTCGCATGCACACACGTCGAGCATTTGCAGAACGGAGAGGGCACGGCCTCCGCAGCGCCGGTTCCCAGAATGAGCACGTTCATCGTAAGCCTCCATCGCTTAGTATTGGATGATCATCAAAGCCGCCTGTGATATGAGTAGCGTACAACAACTCCGTATTTGTGCCAATCGCAGGATGACGCTACACTCACGGATGAAAGACTTTAGGGTGGCGCAGCTTTCAAGCGAAGCAGACACAATCTGCAACAAGCATGATCCACAAAAGGAGATGCCGATGACGACCCGCAATCTGAGCCCACAGCGTATGTTTATCGAATTGGCAAACGAGCATCAGCCGACCCACCGGTTCACCGGTCGGAATCCGACCGACTTTGAGGCCTGGAAGGCAGAGACGCTGCCCAAAGTGCTGGCAACTCTGGGCGATCCGCCCCCGGAGGCATCGCCCAATCCGGAACTTCTGGCCGAGTGGGAGACTGAGGACCTGATCCGGCAGCGGTGGATCATCGACGTGCAGGCGCATCTCTCCGCGACCCTGCGTGTCAATATCCCCAAGGGGTTAGGCGAGAACGAGCAGCGTCCCGCGCTCCTCTGCTGCCACGGACACGGCCAGTTCGGCAAGGAGCCGGTGATGGGGAACCATTCCAGGCCCGAACTTCGGCAAACGATCGCACAGAACAACTACAACTATGGAGAGACGATGGCCCAGCTGGGGTTCATCACCTACGCGATCGACTGGATCGGTTTCGGGGAGCGGAACGACAACCAGAAACCCAACCACCTGGCGCTCAACCGGGGGCGCGACTGGTGCAATCTCTACTACCTCCACGCGACGATGCTGGGGATGACCTCGCTTTCAATCAACGTCGCGCACGGGAAGGCGGCGACCGACGTCGTCAGCGGCTTTCCCCACGTCGACGCGGATCGCCTGGGCGTGATGGGCCTGAGCGGCGGGGGCACGATGGCGCTCTGGATGACGCTCTGTGACGAGCGCTTCAAGGCCACCGAGATCATCTGTTACAGCGACCTCTGGGCCGCGTTCGGTATCCGCGACATCAACTACTGCGGGATGCAGGTCGCACCGGGCCTCTACAAGCTGGTCGATCTACCCGATCTGCAGGGGTTGATCGCGCCGGCCCCGCTGTTGATCGACATCGGGGCCAACGACACCTGTTTCAAGGTCGACACGGCGATGCGGTGCTACCAGCAGCTCAGTGCCATCTACGAGACCGCCGGAGCAGCGGAGCAGTTGGAGCTCGATCTGCACCCGGGCGAGCACGGCTGGGGCGGCAACAAGTCCGAGGCGTTCTTCAATGCCCACTTAGGATAAGCGCCGCCGTTTGCGTCTCACAACGAAAACTCGCGCTGGCAGGCGTCAGCTGCCGCTCAAACGCAGTGAGTATCACCGATTCAGTCTAGCCCGGCGGCTCCTGGAGGGTCTCGATCTCGGTCTCCTGACGCCTGAGCCACTTCTTGATCGTCGCCATCTCATCGCGGGTCTCGTTCCAATGGGTCTGTTGCGAGCGGATAAAGCGCGTGTAGGGAGAGATCGCGGCCTCGATCTCGCGCACACTTCGGGCCACTTCGGTCTCGAACTGCGTGGTGAGCGTCTCCATCAGGGTGCGGCGGACCTCCGCGATCTTCTCCCGCAGCTCGTTCTTGAGCCGCCGGCGCCGGCTCGGGATCACGAGGAAGCCCAGGATGGCCATCGTGCTGGCGGCAAGAATGCCGGTTACATCCAACACGGTTGTGGACGCAAGGACGGTGATGAGGGTGCCGAGGCCTACAGCCCCAATCTCCACCAAAGCTGTGCCGGCTACTGCTGAGTGCAGTGATTGCGCAATGCGGTGCGCCTCATCTCGTTGGTCGTAGGTCTGCAGTGCCTGCCGAGCCGCGATGCCGACGCTCTCGATGACGCGCTTGCGATCCCTATCAAAGATCGTCGGGATATCGCCTAAGACTCGATCGGCGTGGGCCCGCTCCCGTTGCTGGACGCGCTTCATCATCATCCGCCATAAGCCCCGGTTGCGCGCGACGAGCCACGCTGTGATCTTCTCCACCCGGGTCTCAATCGCCTCCGGTGTGTCGGCAATGGCCTGCTCCCTGAACTGCATCTCGATCTCGTTACGATCGAGCAGGTCAAAGAAGTGTGCCAATCGCATTGTCTCATCGAAGAACGCAGTGCCCCGGTTCTCAAAGGCCTGGAGCTCTCTGTCGACGTCGGAGAGCCGCAGCCGGAACTCCCGTGCCATCTCCGTTTGGTAGGTCCTCAGTTGCTGAGTGACGTTATCGATGATGGCGAAATCATCCTGCAGGAGGCCCAGCCGATTGTCAATAACCGCTAGATACTTGTTCGTCAGGTGCAGACCGACCCGCACCGGGTTCAGTAGCTTGAGTCGGACCCGTTCGCGCTCATCCAGGCGGTCGACGATGTAGGTCTCCAGTTCCTCAATGTGACTTTCCGACAGAAGCGCCTCGGCTGCGGTCTGCTTGGCCTTGAGCGCCAGCCGCGCGGACACGGGCAGCACCTCAGGCGTGAATCCGAGGAGCTGTTGGGCGCTCTTCCGGATGAATCGCTCGATCGCGGCGAGATCATCCGGCTCTTCCAGGATGTCGATCTTGTTAAGGACGATCACGACCTTCTTGCCCCATTCGCGAATCAGGGCGAGAAAAGCCCGCTCACTCTCCGTGAAGGGGCGATCGACCGACGTGACGAAGAGCACGAGATCCGATCGGGGCAAGAACTCGCGCGTCATCGCCTCGTGCTCCCGGTAGATCGCGTTAGTTCCCGGCGTGTCGACAATCGTGATCTCATCCAGCAGGGGCGCCGGCACGGCGACGATGTCAACATCGGGGTCTACAGCCACGCGCGATGTCTCTTTTCCGTGCTTTAGAAGATGAATGCGGGTTGTCGTTGGGGTCACGCCTGTCTCCAGGAGCGACTCACCGAAGAGCGCGTTGATCAGGGCGCTCTTGCCGGCGTTGAACTCCCCCACCAGGACAATTAAAAAGAGTTCATCCAGCTGCCGCACAGACCGTTCCAGAGCAGCCCGATCCTCTTCGGACGCCGGGAACTGGGCCATCGTCACCTGGAGACGCGTGAGCCAAGAGCGCTCGGTCGCCAGGATGGCTTCCTCGGTCTCGGTTAAGATTCTCGCTTTCACCGTTTCACGCTGCGTAGCTGTCGAAATAGCCCTGCACCAGCACGATCGGGGTGCCTTTATCCCCGCTGCCGGAGACCAGGTCGACCAGGGATCCGATCAGGTCGGTCAGGTGGCGGGGTGTGGTGCCCTGGGATACCATCTTTCCTACCAGATCCTTTTCCTTGTCGCGAATGTAGTCGACGACCGCTTCCCTCAATGCCTCTCCGCTCAGGTGCGCGAACTTGGTATCGGCCAGATATTTCAGCTTGACCTCGCTGGGCCTCCCCTCCAAGCCGTCGGTGGCGCCCGGAGAGACCACCGGGTCGGCCAGCTCCCAGATTTTGGCGACGGGATCCTTGTAGGCGCCGTCACCGTAGATCATCACCTCGACATGCTTGCCGGTGCGTTCGAGGATCCTGCGCTGGATCTCCCTCACCACCGCGTCGCACTCCCGGGGAAAGAGCTTGAGGGTCTCTTCGGTAGCCTTGTTGCTGCCGAGCAGACCGTAGGCCTCGTTGTAACCGCTGCCATCCACGGGCTTATCGAGGATATCGTCAAGGCGGAGGACCTTCTCGGCGCCGGCGTCCTCGAGCAGGCGCTGAGTGCGCTGGCGGGTGTGGATGTCGCAGCAGAGCACACACTCGGTATAGTCAAGGATCGCGCGGGGATCGTTGGCGAGGATAAGCTCGGCCTCACAGCCGGCATCCAGGATCAGATCCTTGTAATACGCGACGTAGTCAACGCCCGTGTAGGGATGCTGGTAAGCCCCGACGAGTTCACGGTACTCGGCCTCGGTCAGCACGTCAGACCACGGATCCACGTCGCTCTGATCCAGCGTGTCGAGATCCATCAGACTGTTCCCGACCTCGTCGGAGGGATAGCTCAGCATCAGCACGATCTTGTCGACACCGGCGGCGATCCCTCTCAAACAGATGGCAAAGCGGTTGCGGCTCAGGATCGGGAAGATCACACCGAGGGTCCCGTCCCCGAACTTGGACCGGACGTCCAAGGCAACCTGATCCACGGTGACGTAATTCCCTTGCGCGCGGGCGACCACGGCCTCGGTGACCGCGATCACGTCCCGGTCCCGCAACTCGAAGTGCTCGTGCGCCGCGGCGTCCATAACGCTATCAACAACGATGCTCACAATGTCATCGCCCTGCCGGATGATGGGGGCCCGGATGCCTCTTGCGATGGTGCCGATCAATCTTTCCATCGTGCAGTCTCCTGTCGTGTGAATTGTACCACGCGGATTATACCACCCGCAGAAGAGAGCAACAGGGAAGGAAGATCGGCACCCGCTTCCTCATGCGTCTACCAGATCGGCGAGGTCCTGGGACTCATCCTGGAACTGCGCAGCCACGTCGTCATAGGCCGGTCGAGCCCGGACGAGCTGCTGCATCGGCTCGCGCTCCTCGTCGGGTCGCCCCATTGTGAGCACTCCACTCAGCTTTGCATCCCCTGCAAAATAGAAGAAGGTGAAGCTCCGCTCCTCCAGTTCACCCCGGGTGACGGTCCGTTCCCAGTCCGACAGATCGCCCCACACCTCGAAACTCAGATCGAAAAGATCGGAGAAGAAGTAGGGCAGCGTCGTGTACGGCTCGTCCTCGCCCGCCATATTGCGACCGACGTGCAGCCCTTGACCCCGGGCGACGTCCCAGTGCTCGACACGGAGCTGCTTCTCGAACGTCTGATCGGGCCAGGCGGCGATGTCTCCCGCCGCGTAGATACGGGGATCGCTGGATCGAAGGTGCGCGTCGACGATGACGGCGCCCTCCGCGTTCAACTTCAGGTTGGACTCGCGCGCCAGCCGCGTGTTGAGATCGATGCCCACGCCCATGACGACGAGATCGACGTCGAGCACCGTCCCGTTGCTCAGCCGCGCCCGCGTAACGTGTCCGTTACCCAGCAGGGCCTCCGGAGTGACGCCGGGTAAGATCTCGACCCCTTTCTCGGCATACGTCTTGTGAAGGAACTCACTCATCGCCGGGGGTGTGACGCGCTCCAGCAGGCGCGACTCGGGAAAGACCATCGTGACCCCGGTGCCCAGCATACTCAGCGAGGCCGCGACCTCCGAGCCGATGAAGCTGCCGCCCAGGACCAACGCCCGTTTACCCTGACCCGCCGCCTCATGGATGGCCTCGGAATCATCGACCGTCCGTAGCGTGAAGACGTTCGTCAACGCGTTCCCGGGCAGCGGCAGGCGTTTTGCCCGTCCCCCGGTCGCCAGGAGAAGTCTCTCGTACGTCAAGCTCTCACCATTGCTTAGCCCGACCAGCTGCGTCTCCCGGTCCAGACGCACGGCCTCGGCATTGGTGATTAAGTCCACGCCGTGCGTTTCATAGTAGTCGCCCTCCTCCTCCACAAAAATCTCATCTCTTGGCTGCTCACCACGGAGAAATCCCTTGGACAGTGGTGGGCGATGATAAGGTCGGCGCGGCTCGCTGGTCACCAGCGCGATCGAGCCCTCCTCGTCCACCGCGCGAATCCCCTCCACCGCTTTTCCTCCGGCAAGCCCTCCACCCACGATCACATAACGATAGTCTGACATCGGTCACTCCTTTTCTCAATACGCCATTGACACAAACAAAACGAGCAAGAGGCCTGCAACCAGGGAACACCCGCCAGATATTGCTTCAGAGTCGAAGCTAAAACTCGGCGGGACAGGAGGTCGAATACCAACCCGACAGCCCACCCAGGATCACGGACACATCCTTCCAGCCCTCGCGCTGCAGCAGACTCGCCGCAATCATCGAGCGCAGCCCGCTCCCACAGAAGACGCGGATAGATTTTCCCTTTGGGACGTCATCAAGACGCTCGGGCAGCTGCGTGATGTGAATATGGTGAGCGTCTGCGATCCGGCCCTCGTCCTCCAATTCCTCGTCGCTACGCACGTCGAGGATCCAGGCATCAAAGTCCTCATCGAGCCGTCCGCAGAGCTCGTGGGTGGTCACGGTCGCGGTGCTGGCGCTCTTGCGGCCCGCCATATGCCAGGCCAGCATACCGCCGCTTAACGTGCCCGCCACGTCGTCGTACCCCAGACGCACCAACAGCCGGACAATGTCGGCGGGATTCTCCGCCTCGTTCACCAAGAGCAGCGGCTCGTCATAGGGCAGAAACCACCCTGCAAAACTCGCCAGGCCGCCCTTCCAGATGGAGAGCGCGTCAGGCACGTGCGCAGCGCCGAACCCCAACTCCATTCGTGTGTCGAGCACCAGGCCCTCTTCGGCGCGGGACGCAAAATCGCCGGGTCGGAGCGGGGTCGGAATGGGCAGCGTGCCCAGCAGCGGCGGCCCCTCAATATTTAAACGCTCCATCCGGCGGAAATAGGGCGGACGCTCCAACATCCGTGCGATGTTATCGACGAAGTCCTGCTCCGAGGCGACCTGCAATTTGGGGTTGTGCTGCCGCTCCAGGCCCAGCGTCGTCCAGATGCGCTCGGCGATGGAGCTGCCGCAGACGGAGCCCGCGCCGTGCGCCGGGCAGACGATGACCTCGTCTCCCAACGGCAGCAGCGTCTCAAAGAGGGACGTGTAGAGCGCGTGTGCCATCTCCTCGAGCCGATCCTCGCCCAGTAAATCCATACGCCCCACATCCCCGGCGAAGAGCGCGTCACCCGTGAAGACCATCCACGGCGTCCCATCCGGGTCGTGCAGCAGATAGCTCATCGACCCGGGGGTGTGGCCCGGAGTGTGAAGGGCCCGAATCTCCAGGCGGCCCACCGACCAGCGCTGTCCATCCTCGACCGCCCGCCCGTACCGGTACTCCAACTGCGCATCCGCGTGCCAGATTTCGGCGCCGGTCCGCGCTGCCAGCTCCGGGGAGCCGATCACGTAGTCCTCGTTGCGATGAGTCTCCAGAATCAACCCAATATGAAATCCCGCCCGCTCCGCGGCATCGACGTAGACGTCACAATCACGACGGGGGTCGATCACCACCGCCCTGCCCTGATCGCCGATCAAATAGGAATAGTGCGCCAACCCCTCGGATTCAATGCGCTCAAACAGCATTTCCAGCCCTCCTTGCTCGATAGACTCAGCAGTCCCGATAGAGGCTTCCAGGGCCTACATCCGCCAGGGGACATAGACCCTGAAACCTTCAAATACGCCATCAACTGAAACGACCTTTGGTCACACCCTCCGGATTAAACAGGCTCCGGACCGGTCACCGTGGGGTTCTCCGTGTAGGACGTCCATTCTGTGAAGGAGCCCTCGTAGATCTTGACCTTGGGGAAGCCCAGATACCACTTAAAGAGAAGGAACTCGTTGGTGGCCTCTCGGCCCGTCCCACACGAGCAGATCACGGTCTTCTCCGGGGTGATATCGTGCGCGTCCAGGATCGCCTGGATCTCGTCATCGGACTTCAGCAGGCGCGGATTGTCATCGTCCATGAGAGACTTCCACGGGACGTTGACCGCGCCGGGGATGTGCCCGTCTTTGATCCACGGGCCCTCACCCTGATAGACGTCGGCGGGACGTGCATCCAGGAGGATCGTATTGGCCTGATCCTTCAGCGTTCTGAAGAGATTATACTCGAGGAAAAATTCCTCGCAAACGGTCGCTCCGAACCTGGACGCCTCCACCGTCGGGAAGACCTGTGAAACCGGCCCTTCATCGGCCATCCAGGCCTCCAGACCGCCATCCAGGACGTAGACGTTGTTGTGCCCGAAGCGAGCCAGGGTATAGGCCATCATCGTCTGCTCCAGCCCATCGCCCCATCCCTTGAAGAGCCCTTTCCCGGTGTAGACGACCACCGGGCGATCGGCCTCCAGTCCCACCCGGCGGATGTTGGCCTCGATCGCCTCCACCGGTGCATACTGCGCCGGCAGGCCTTCGAACGGCACGCGGAGCAGCCCTTCATTCATATAAACTGCGTTTGGAATATGGGCCTTGATGTAATCGTGGACGTTAGGTTGCACGTCCAGGATCGTCAGATCCTCGTCGTTCGCGTGCTCCTTCAACCACCGTGTGTCCACCCATTTGACAACGCCCTCACCGTGCGGATATTGCTTCACCATTGAAAACCTCCTATGTATGCTAGACTACACAGATCTCACAGAACGTCATGCCGGCGTCGCCCAAAATATCGTAGAGCTTATACTTCAGCGCATCGTAATAAGTCTCGACGCTGTGCACGAGAGGTGCCAGCGCTTTCTGCCAACCGGGCATCAGCGCTCCCCGCGTTTGATTCTGTGCTTCCTCACCGGCTCGACCCCCTCCCTGACCGCTGTCACCCGTGACAGCGATTTGCTTACGGCACGCACAACGAAGATATAAGGCGCTCCATCAGCGTCGCTATATCGGCACCGCTACATTAAGCGTAATCCGATTTGTCCGGCTCAACCGCTGGCATGGGTTGGGAAACCTGCAAGGTTGCGTTGGAAAGATTGGGATTGGGTTGGACGCACGAATTGACCTGCCGCCAGAGGTTCCTATACTGGAGGTATAGACGCGGAGCATAAG
>CAYMAQ010000108.1:0-12476 GCA_964388385.1 uncultured Anaerolineales bacterium
GATTTTGCCCGGCTCGGCGAACAGGTGCGGGAAGCAGAAGCTGCAGGTGGCGACGTGATTCACCTCGATGTGATGGATGGACACTTCGTGCCCAATATAACCATTGGGCCCTTGGTGGTATCCGCGGTCAGGCGTGTGACGTCTCTACCGATTGACGTTCACCTGATGATCGATAGCCCGGAACGTTATCTGGAGGCTTTTGCTGAGGCGGGTGCCGATGCTTTGATGGTCCATCCGGAGGCGACTCCCCATCTTCATCGCGCACTGCAGAATATCCGTGAGCTTGGCGTAAAGGCTGGAGTTGTCTTGAATCCCCATACGTCCGAGTCAGTTTTGCGGTATGTCCTGCTATGGGTTGACGTTGTGTTAGTGATGACAGTCAACCCAGGCTTTGGGGGACAGACGCTTATTCCTGAAGTTCTGGAAAAGATCGCGGCTGTTCGGCGAATCCTTGATGAAGCGGGTTCCTCTGCATGGGTTGCCGTGGATGGCGGGGTCAATTCCGAAACGGCACCTTTAGTGGTCGCTCATGGTGCAGACACGCTGATTGCGGGATCAGCGGTCTATGGGGTGGATATGAGCGTGCAAGCCGCGGTGCAAGCGTTACGGGATGCGGCGCAACAGGGGATTCGTTCTTAAAGCGAACCGGCCCTCGGAGCCCTTCTGGGCCCGGGGCCGGTTCTGAAGTTCAGGTCGTTCGAATGGGTGAGCCGAACGTTTACGCTTGATGCGATAACGTACGTAAGCAACGGGTGCAAATATGAATACGTTTATATTCGCCGTCAATCATCACGCGCTTGCGTTGGATGTTCGGGCGGAACATACGCTTACTTGCTTTTTTGGAGCGACTCACACTTTGCCCAAACATAGGGCCCTTGCCACAAATTTCACATTTCGCCATAGTTCACCTCTCTATGTTGATGACTAATAAATCATACCACAAAGGGGCGAAGACGCAACCCTGTTCACCTGACGAGATGGAAAAAGGCTGGGAGATGTCAGAGCCTGTGGCTGAACGCGAAAGGGTATACACAACTAAGGAAGAAGGATATACTACCGGAGGAGTGGATGACAGATAGGATCGAGGCTAAAGGTAAGATCGATGTCGCACAGGCTGCCATCGCTTCTATCGTGAACGAGGCTGTGCAGACCTGCTATGGCGTTGTGGGAACGGTGCCCAAGAATTTTGCGACTGGGCTTGTGGACATTCTTTCGACGGATCGCAAACGTGGTGTGGAGGTGGTTGTCCACGATGGGGAGATTGCCATTGATCTATATATCGTGGTTGAGTATGGCACCCGAATCTCAAGTGTTGCTCATAGTATCAAGCAAGTTGTGAAATATCAGGTTGAGAAAGCGCTGGAGTTGCCCGTCGTCGAAGTCAACGTGCACGTCCACGCCTTGCGCGTCAGCGATTTTGAGTAGGGAGGTTGTGTAGTGGGAACCGCGGATGGTCAGAGGATGCGCGCTCTAGATGGGCACGAACTCAAACCTATGATACACGCATCCTTATCTTGGTTGCGGCAACATCAGGAGTCAATTAACGCGCTTAATGTGTTTCCCGTACCGGATGGGGATACCGGCACCAATATGGCATTGACGATGAAATCGGCCTGGGAGGAGGTTGTCGAGACCGAGGAGTCGCACGTCGGGCGGTTTATGCAGCAGCTAGCCCACGGGGCCTTAATGGGAGCGCGGGGAAATTCAGGGGTTATTCTGTCACAGATTCTGCGAGGGCTGGCATATGGGATTGATGGTCACGGCAGCTTGACGGTTGACTTGATGGCTCGATCGCTTCGGGTTGCAGCAGACACGGCGTATAAGGGTGTCGTCAAGCCTGTAGAGGGAACGATTCTCACTGTGATCCGTGAAGTGGCTGATTATAGTGAGGACTACAGTGAGGAGACCCCCTCGGAGGAGGCCGACCTGCTGGCTCTTTTCGCGGGATTGGTCGATCAAGCCCGGGCGTCGGTCGACCGCACCCCCAGCTTGCTGCCGGTCTTAAAACAGGCCGGAGTGGTGGATTCCGGAGGGCAGGGATTGTATGTTATTTTTGAGGGGATGTTGCGGCAGATGAAGGGGCTTCCGGTTGATGATCTCGGAGCTTACGAGCCGGATCTTTCTCAGGCGGGTTTTGACTTCGATCCCCACGAAGCTCTCGGTGAACTTCACTTCGACAGTGACTATCCATATGACGTGCAGTTTATTATCACCGGACAACATATGGACGTGGAGGCTATTCGTGCCGATATCGAGTCGATGGGGGATTGCCCGCTCACGGTTGGCGATTCGGACTTGATCAAGGTCCATGTTCACGTCGCGGATCCAGGAGAGCCCATCAGCTATGGTGCCCGCTATGGATCCGTGCAGGATGTTGTGGTGGAGGATATGCAGGCTCAATATGTGGCTTATGCAGCGTCACGCCAGGGTGCTCAATTCACATCCGGCACCCCTATGATGTTGGGGGATCAATCCCCCCCCAACATCAGTGTGATCGTGGTGGCGTCGGGGGATGGATTGACCAATGTCTTTCGCAGTTTGGGCGCTACCGCTGTGGTTGAGGGTGGACAGACGATGAACCCGAGCACCGCCCAACTTTTAGATGCGGTCGGGTCGGCTGTATCTGATGAGGTGTTGATTCTGCCCAACAATAAAAATATCCTGATGGCTGCCGAACAGGCGGCAGAGGTCAGCGAAAAACAGGTCAAAGTTGTGCCGACCCGGACAATTCCGCAGGGGGTCTCTGCAATGCTGGCTTTGGATCAGGATGCTTCCCTGGATCAGAATGTGGACGTGATGATGAGTTATGCAGGTGACGTTATAACCGGCGAGATCACGTGGGCGACCCGAAACGTTCATTTCAATGGGATTCGCGTCCAAGAGGGAGACGCTATTGGTCTTTTGGAGGATGAATTAGTCGTCAGTGCGCGATCGCTCGGAGAAGCCGTCCGATGGCTTCTGGCTGAGGTGGATCTAAAGATGTGCGAACTTGTGACGCTCTATTATGGTGATGAAATCGACAGCGCTGAGGCCGACCAGCTTGCCTCGGAGTTGATGAGGGAATATCCTGAACTGGAGTTTGAAGTCGTCGAGGGTGGCCAGCCCCATTATCCTTATATCCTCTCGGCGGAATAGCAATGATCGAGTACTTGTTGAGTGTTTTGATGGGATGTTGTTGATTTCTAGACGTCAGGAGAGTGTGCGTGGCTGGGAATTCTAACATTCAACTTATTACAGATGGTACGGCTTTTCTACCCACAGAGCGTCTGCGAGAACTTGATGTCACGGTGCTGCCGATTGTAGCGGAGGCCGGGGGCAAAACTTTCTTCTACGATCAACAAACCCCTGGAAACTTAGACCTTCTACGGGAGTTGGAGCGATCTCGCAGTGAGGTCAAAATTGTCGGCCCCTCTCCCGATGATTTCCGAGCCGTCTTTGAAAGATCTCTTTACCGTACCAATCGGATGCTGGTTTTGCTCTCCTCGCGTCACTTGAGCCCGGTGGTTCGTAACGCCCGCATCGCCGCACGGGATTTTATGGGGCGGTGCGACATTACCATCCTGGATTCACAGACCATTCTGGTGGGCCTGGGGCTCCTGGTGGAGCAAGCGGGAGTGATGATCCAGCAAGGTGATGTCCCACTTTCAGAGATCGTCAGACGTCTCCGGGGTATGATTCCACGGATCTACGTGGTTATGGTCTCGCATACGTTGGACTATATCTACCGCAGTGGAAAGCTCAGTGCGATGCAGGCCATCCTTGGAGCTATGCTCAAGATTCATCCATTTATTGAGGTGGAGGAGGGGGATATGATGCCCCTGGAAAAGAGCCGCCGGTCCGATCGTGCCCTCGATAAATTGGTCGAGTTCGCTTCCGAGTTCTCTCGGGTCAAGAAACTGGTGATCTTTCAGAGTTATGAGGAACCCCAGGAGGAGGCGTTGAAGCTCCGCGAGCGGCTTGAGCAGGGCGCTCCGAAGATTGATATCCCCATCATTACGTACGATCCCATTTTGGCCTCCCATATTGGGCCGGAGGGGATTGGTCTGGTCGTTTACGAAGGCACGTGGCGCTAGGGAATGGGGCGGATCGTTCGACTTATCACGGATAGTGTCGCGGATATACCCCAGACTCTGGTTCGTCAATTTGATATTAAAGTGCTGCCCATTACGCTTACACTGGGCGATAAAACATATTATGAGGATGACGCCTTCGATCGGGGGTGGTTCTACCGGGCGCTCTCTCGACGAAACGGGGATTTCACTACGGCTGCGCCACCACCCCAAGACTTTCTACACGCATATACATCGATGGCGGCGGAGGGTGCCGAGATTGTGATGGGTATCTTTACCGCCGGAAGCGTAAGCAGTATTTGCAATCACGCCCGAATTGCAGCGCGCGCGTGCAGTCAAGTTCGCGTTCATGTGATTGATTCCCGCCAGATTTCTATGGGGACCGGCTGGTTGGTTATTTGTGCCGCTGAACTTCTGGAGGGGGGTAAATCGGTTGCGCAGGTTTTGGACGCGCTCAAAGAGATTCGCCAGCGGACTCTGGTGGTGGGCGTGCTGAATTCTTTGGATTATCTGCAGCGGAGCGGGCGAATTGGGCGGGTTACGCGTTATATGGCGGACTTTATGCGGGTCAAGCCGCTGATTGCCTTTGAGCAAGGCGAGGCGCAACTCCTCTCCCGCGTTCGAACGTATGGGCGAGCGATTGAGCATCTTATCGAAAGGGTAGCCGAACGCCAGCCCTTCACGCGATTGGCGCTCTTGCACTCTCGGGCCCGTGGTGATACGATTGCTCGTTTACACGCGGATCTGTCCTCGCTCGACGATCAGCGGGAGATTCCGGTGATTGACGTGGGGGCTGTTTTTGCTACCCATATTGGACCCGGCGGCCTGGGTGTGGCGATGATCCAAGCTCCGAAAGGAAACGATCTGGTATAATCGCTATGGGGGATGATCCTGACGGATTTTTAGGGTCATCCTACCCAGTTATCGTTTACCGACTATTTTTTTCGTCTGTTGTGCTGGACGATCCACCTATACGAGTCCGTAAAAAGGCTATGGTTCTGGTTCTCGTATCCTGATGACGATGTTTACAGCCTTCGTCGGGACGAGCGCTTGGAGTATGAGCGCAGAGACGTAATCCGTTTACGAATGCTAAGGTGCTGGTTAGTCCACGATATGTCAAGTTGGGAGAAATAATGGTTAGACCTCTTGAGACGCTTAATAAGATGCTCGAACTTGAGGAGCGAGATTACGAGTATCAGGATCATGCAGTTGCGGGAGGGCTTTCTCGCTACGCCAGGACCTGGCGCAAGCAGGCGCTGGATATATTCGGCGCCTCCGCGGAGCTCTGGATTGATGAGGTCGTGCAGAAAATGCAAGACTATTCCTCGGCCGATCGCGAGGCACGTCCCGACATCCTGAATGCGCTGCGCGCGCATCTGCACGCCGGGCCGCATCTGCAGGATGAGGCGCACGAAGCTGCCGAGGCAAAAGCCGACGCTGAGAGGCCCCGAGAGACTGAGTCCGAAGTCGTGACTGAGGAGATTGCTGCCCCCCAGGCCGTTGAGCCAGAGGCTGAAGAAGGTCGGGGCCTCGATGCTCCCGTCCAGGAGATCTCCGGTATCGGGGACTCTCGTGCAGAAGACTTGGCCAACCTGGGCATTCTCACGATTCGGGATTTACTTCGGCATTATCCCAGTCGGTACGAAGATTATTCGAAGCTCAAGACTATCAATCAGCTTGAATATGGGGAGCGGGTGAGTCTCCTGGCTACCGTCTGGGAGGCTGGGGGACGACGGACCCGGAGTGGACAAAACATCTTTCAGGCTATTCTCTCCGACCACACAGGTACGCTTAAAGTCACATGGTTTAATCAAGCTTATCTGGAATCGCGCATCAAACAGGGTATGGAGATCTTGGTCAGTGGGCAGATTGATGAATATCTGGGTCATCTGACGATGACGAATCCGCAGTGGGAGGAAGTCGGCGCTCAAGAGCTTATGAATGCCCGGATTCAGCCGATCTATCCGCTGACCGAGGGGGTGACCCAGACGATAATGCGTAAGGCTGTCCGGCGAGCGCTTTCTGCGTGGGCTCATCGGGTACCGGAGGGCTTGCCTGATGACTTGCGACTGGCGCACGGACTCCTCACGATCGATCGAGCGCTATGGGGGATCCATCTTCCCGATAGCTCAGAACACCTCGGGGCGGCAAGACGGCGTCATGCTTTTGAGGAGTCGCTTTATCTCCAACTCGGATTGATTCGCGAGAAACTCCGCTGGAAGTCAAAGCCGGGCGTTCTGGTGACCGCGCTGGCGGACCGCATCCGCGCTTTGACCGATGCGCTGCCTTACGAACTGACCGAGGCCCAGGTACGTTCGCTCAACGAGATGTTAGCGGATATGGCCTCGGGACAGCCGATGAACCGTTTGCTTCAGGGGGACGTTGGTTCTGGAAAGACGGTGGTGGCGGCCCTCTTGATGAGCCTGGTTGCAGAGTCTGGATTCCAAGCGGCAATGATGGCCCCGACCGAGATCCTGGCCGAACAGCACTACCAGAGCCTCTCCGAGATGTTTGCGTCTCTCCCGGAGCCTCAGCCTTCGGTTGTGTTGCTAACGGGTAATACCCGGGGTGAAGAGAGGGAGCGCATTTATCAGGCGTTGGCGGACGGTTCTCTCCAGGTCGTCGTGGGCACCCACGCACTTATCCAGGCCGAGGTTGTGTTTGACAACCTGGCCCTGGTCATTATCGATGAGCAGCATCGGTTTGGGGTAGAACAGAGAGGGACTCTGCGCGAGAAGGGGGATAATCCCCATCTCCTGGTGATGACGGCGACTCCAATTCCCCGTTCGCTTGAGCTTACAGTTTGGGGACATCTGGATGTCTCCGTCCTGGACGAGATGCCGCCAGGTCGACGACCGGTGCGCACCCGCGTCTACTCCCCTCAGGAGCGGGAACGGGCCTATCTTCAGGTTCGGGCTCAGGTTGATAAGGGTCGCCAGGCTTTCATCATCTACCCTCTCGTTGAGGCTTCCGACAAGATCGATGCCCGGGCCGCCGTCGATGAGTACGAAAGACTTCGAAGCAAGATCTTCCCGGATCTCCGGCTGGGCCTCCTGCATGGACGGCTGCATCCGGATGAGAAAGACGCCGTGATGAAGCAGTTTGCGGACGGAGAACTCGACGTGCTGGTCGCGACCTCGGTCGTTGAGGTTGGAATCGACGTGCCCAATGCGACGATTATGTTGGTCGACGGTGCTGAGCGCTTCGGCCTGGCTCAACTTCATCAGTTCCGTGGTCGGGTTGGGCGGGGCGCACATCAATCCTATTGTATTCTGTTGGCGAAAAGCCGGTCGTCCGAAGCGACCGAACGGCTAAGCGCGATGGAATCGACCAACGATGGTTTCTTACTGGCGGAAAAGGACCTGCAAATGCGGGGACCTGGAGAGTTCCTCGGTACACGTCAGAGCGGTCTGCCGGAACTTCGGATGGTCTCTTACGTCGATACTCGGATGCTGCACAAGGTGCGGGAGGTCGCCCGTGAGATCCTGGAGAACGATCCAACGCTCAGTGATCCAGAGCACAAAGTGTTAGCGCTTCGTGTGGCCGAGTTCTGGACTGAGGCCGGGGATCTGAGCTGATATGCCGACCGCTCTTTATCCCGGCTCGTTTGATCCCATTCACTATGGGCATATGGACATTGCCCAGCGGGCCGCCGCACTCTTCGATGAGCTTATCGTTGGTATCTACGACCGACCCGACAAGGGCTTGATGTTTAGCTGCAAGGAACGGGTCGTGCTTGCCAAGACGGTTTTGGCCCCTTACAAGAATGTGCGGGTCTCCGCATATTCGGGCCTGACGGTTGATTTTGCCCAATCTCGAGGGGTGCAGGTGTTAGTTCGGGGTCTTCGCGTTATTTCCGACTTCGAGTATGAATATCAGATGGCTCTGACAAACCAACAGCTATGTGATGAGATAGAGACGATTTGTCTGATGACCCGGCATGAATACGCCTTCTTGAGTGCAAGCATCGTCAAGGAGGTCTTTCTGGCAGGTGGGGATGTCTCGGTCATGGTTCATCCTCAAGTCAAGTCTGCGCTTATTCAGAAGCGGGAGAATCAAGGGAACGGGATGGATTAAATCCGCGGTATCCGAGGGAACACCGGTGCCGGAAACGGTTCAACGGCTTGTTCCCCTGGTTTGTCACCTGTATAATCATTCGCACGGGGTATTGTTGGGTGTGATTGTACGGTCGTAGAAGCCGATGCTGGGCCACAGCAGGTATGGGTGCGCCGTGCTCCTCAACGGGGTGAAGGAGGGTGCTATGGATATTGAGTTCTTGATTGACCGCTTAGAGCGATACGTTCTTGAGGAGTGTCCTCGGTTCCTGGGGAATCGTATGGTCAGTGAGGATGAGTTCCGTGGACACCTGGCGCAATTGCGCGATGCGGTACCTCGTCAAGTTCGTGAGGCTCAACGAGTGGTGGAGCAGCGTGAGGCATTCATCGAGGATGCCCGGGAAGAGGCAAATCGGATTCTGGAGAGGGCGCGCCAGGAGGCCGAGGAGCAAGCATCCAGTCACCAGTTTGTGGTAGATGCAAGGCGACAGGCTCAAATCATCGTGAAAAAGGCCCGTGCCGAGGCGAACCAGCTGCGGGGTGACGCCGATGAGTATATTTTCGATACGCTCAGCCGATTACAGGAAGAGTTGACCCGTCAGTTGCGGGTTGTAGAGAATGGCTTGCACCGGCTTGAGGCGGAGCGCGAACGGACGCTTGGGGATGATCAGGGTTAAGGCGTCTGCTCGGGCCCACGCCGGTTAATGAGCTCTCAAGGTTGACAGCGCGTCTTTTTTTGGTATACTGTCTTTTGTGCTCCTGAGGGAAGCGTCAGGAGTGAGTCAGTGAGTAGAGGGAGTGAAAAATTATGCCACCAGTACCAAAGAGACGAACGCCTCGGAGTCGGCGCGATCGACGGCGCTCAAATAGTTTCCCGGCGCCCAACTTGCCCAATCTTCTAGAGTGTGATGAGTGCGGAGAGCTTGTGCGTCCTTACCACGTCTGTGCAAACTGTGGTCATTATCGCGGTCAGAAAGTGTTAGACCTCGAGGAGGATTGAGGCGCATCCGCATTGTGGACGGGGTGTTGATTGTCGGTAGCCTCTCCATAGAGTGTTGAATATATCCTGGTTCGATGGATTGAGTGTTTCGGCCTTATTGAACTGGGACCGCAGAATTGTATTCGGGCCTCTCCGGAGGCCCGAACGCTTTGTAAGGATGTGGCTGGTTGCGGTTGACATAGGGGACGATCCGACTATGCTGTGGGGGCTACGTTTGGGGGCAGTTGTCAACACTCTTATCATCCCTGTTCGAGACTATGCATAGGCAGGCCTGGCATTAAAAGGGGGCAGTATGGATAAGGCACAGGGCATACCCGGTTCGGTCACCGTGGAAACGGAAGTGCTTGAGACGATTGCGCGTCTGACAGCACTTGAAGTGCCGGGCGTGGTCGGTATCGCTGAGCGAGATGTCGCGTGGTTGGTGAGTAAGACAGAAAAATCGGTTCAAGTGATGGTGAAGAACGGGAAAGTCTACGTCGATTTGCATATCGTGGCGGGGCCTGACTACAGCTTACTAAAACTGGGAAAGGCTGTCCAGCATGAGGTGACCCGGGCAATTCAGCAGATGATCGGGATGCCCGTCGACTCTGTTAACGTTCATATCACAGATGTCGTTTATGGTCGATCAGAGCCCTGGACGGAAGCTGAGCTTAGTCAATGAAGGGGTGTCCCTGTCTATGAAGGGAGAGCGAAGACTCTCGCGAACTATTGCGTTGGAAACGCTGTATGAGGTTGACCTGGCGGGTCATCCCGCCATTGTGGTCTTGTATGAGCGGTGTGGAGCTATCGACGATGTCAATTCACGTGTAGAGTCCTATGCACGACGTCTGGTGCTGGGTGTTTTGAAGTGTAAGGAGCATCTGGATCAGTATATTCAGGCACACGCACCGGAGTGGCCTTTGGAGCAAGTGGCCGTGGTGGATCGCAACATTTTGCGGATGGCCCTCTATGAATTCACGGTGGGCGACGTACCTGTCAAGGTGGCGATCAATGAAGCCGTTGAATTGGCGAAACTCTATGGTTCGGATAGCACTTCGCGTTTCGTCAACGGGGTGTTGGGCGCTCTCGTCTCTCATCAGGATGAGGTCACGAAGACGCTGCGTGAAGTTGTGTAATCGTTATTGTCCTTGCTTTACGAGGGATTCGATCTGGGTCGGCATTTGCCGGCTCTTTTTTTATGACCACTCCGACGTGCATATGATGAATTTCGTGGCGGTGTGCTTCGAATTGCACTTGAGTTGTCAGACATTGTGACTTATGCTCAGGGTATGGATGATAGATTATCAGCTGTCTGGAAGGAGTCAATTCTTATGAAGAAAATTCGTGTCATTATTATGGGCGCGGCTGGGCGCGATTTCCATAATTTTAATACCTACTTTCGCGATAATGATCAGTACGACGTGGTTGCCTTTACGGCCACTCAGATTCCGAACATTGAGGGGCGTCGGTATCCGCCGGAGCTCGCCGGTTCTTTGTATCCGGATGGTATCTTGATCCATCCGGAGAGCGAGGTCGTCGACCTCATCCAGGAATACGATGTCAATCAGGTGATCTTCTCTTACTCCGATGTGCCTCACGAGTATGTGATGCATAAGGCGTCAATCGTCATCGCCGCCGGCGCTGACTTCCGACTGCTGGGCGGGAAGGTCACAATGCTTGAGAGTGAGAAACCTGTGGTTGCGGTCTGCGCGGTCCGTACGGGATCCGGTAAGTCTCAGACGACCCGCCGAGTCTGCGATCAATTGCAGGATATGGGATATCGTGTAGTAGTGGTACGCCATCCTATGCCCTATGGTGATCTTACCAAGCAAGCCGTGCAGCGTTTTGAGACGTATGATGATCTGGATCGACACAAGTGTACGATTGAGGAGCGAGAGGAGTACGAACCGCATCTTGATCGGGGGGTGATCGTCTACGCGGGCGTTGATTACGAGGCTATCCTGCGTCGGGCGGAGAAAGAAGCGGACGTCATTGTCTGGGACGGCGGCAATAACGATATCCCCTTCTACGATCCTGACCTATGGATCGTCATCGCCGACCCCCATCGTCCGGGGCACGAGTTGTCGTACTATCCGGGTGAGACCAACTTCCGCGCTGCCGATGTCTTGGTGATCAACAAAGTGGAGACGGCGGATTATCAGGGGATTCGGACAATCTACGAGCACCTGCACGAGGTTAACCCGGATGCGACTGTGGTCGAGGCCGCCTCTCCGCTCTTCGTGGATCATCCGGAGCGTATTCGGGGTAAACGTGTTCTTGTTATCGAGGATGGTCCCACCCTTACCCACGGTGGGATGACTTACGGTGCGGGATATATTGCGGCGCAGCGTTTTGGGGCGGCTGAGATTATCGATCCTCGGCCCTATGCTGTGGAGTCGATTATGGAAACGTACGAGGCGTATCCTCAAACCGGTGATGTCCTGCCGGCGATGGGATATGGCGATGCCCAGATAAGTGATCTCGAGAAGACAATCAACAAGACGCCCTGTGATCTCGTTGTGGTCGGTACGCCTATCGATCTTACCCGATTGCTTGAGATCAAGCATCCGATGGAGCGTGTTTGGTATGAACTTCAGGAGATCGGTCGCCCGACTCTCAAGGAGATTCTCAGTGCGCGTCTGGAATCCGTAGACGCATAGCGTGTCATGTCTTTCCTTGAGAGGGGAAAGGCATTATGGACCTTCGGATATAAAAATGGCGACCGAGTGTCAGGTCGCCATTTTTGTTCGATAGGTAAGCTTTAATGGCTTCCCCGGTTTTTATTCGGATACGTATGGATGATCCTTGATCCAAAATCGCCACGGACGGGATTTGGCCTCGGCGTCACCGGGTACGCGAATGCGGGGACCGGTTGCGATAACTTCGTCGGGTCGGAGTGCGCCCTCCGTCAATGTGAGGTCCGCAGCATCACAGAGGTCGAGATTATTGAGGCTGTCGTCGACGGCTAACGCTTGAGCCAGTTTAGCGGGGCCGTTGGTCAATTGGGCGTTGGGTCGTCCTCCCCGACGCTCCCGCATCTTATCGATCCCCTGAATCGGTTCCAGTGCACGAATGAGAACGGCGCCAGGACAGCCCCCTCGATGCGCGGATATGTTGAGCATCCAGTGCATACCGTAGATCAAATAGACGTACGTGTAGCCAGGCGGACCGTACATAGGACGATTGCGGGGGGTCTTCCCGCTGCTGGCATGAGATGCCGGATCATCCTTCCCCCGGTAAGCTTCGGCCTCCACGATCCTGCCAATCAGTTGCGCGTCATTGAGCGTTCGTACGATGAACGTCCCGATGAGATCCTGGGCGACTTTGACGGTCTCCCTCTTGTAGAATGCGCGGGGTAGCGGTTGAAACAAG
>CAYMAQ010000109.1:0-12433 GCA_964388385.1 uncultured Anaerolineales bacterium
GGAACCGTACGGTTCCTGGAGGATCTGGCTTTTGAGGAGTTGATCGCGGTTTACAATGGAGCGGTGGCCTTGGTACTCCCCTCCTTCTATGAGGGTTTTGGTTTTCCGGCACTCGAAGCGATGCAATGTGGGGTTCCCACGATCGTAGCCGATCGCGCCAGTCTTCCGGAGGTCGTGGGGGACGCCGGGTTGCTGGTGGATCCCGAAGACCCGGCTTCCATTGCCGACGCATTTGAGCGTATTCTCATCGACGCGCCGCTGCGAGCGACACTCCGGCAGGCGGGGCTGGATCGCGCGGAACGGTTTACCTGGCGAAAAACCGCAGAGATCACGGCGCAGGTCTATCGCTCGGTACTGTCATCTTAGCGCTGCTTATCGTTAAGAACGAGAGCTGTGGTATCGATGATCACCTATAATTGGATCTGTACCCTGGATTGTGATTGCTATGGACAGTGAAGGGGTTTATGTTACTATCAAAGGGGTCTTTGGATTGAGAGTCTATGAATTCAATCCTGAACGACTACCCGGATTTTGTGTTATCACGGACGGGGTAGGAAAGTTTAACGATTGAGGTTCGGATCGATAATCCACGGCGCGCGGACGCTGTTGGGCGTCCGCGGTGTAAAGCTTAATTCATAGGTGCGTTCAGCCAGACGGAATGATGGTCATCGTAAGGAGTTATGCGTGAGGGGGGCAGCATTCAATCACGCCTCGGTCTATGAACATCGTCTTCACAGGCTTAACATACTTGAGGGAAGATAGTTATGAATTTGAAGGAAGTGATTGAAGCAACCGAAGCCGAGATGCTGGTCGAGCCGGTCTTTACGGTGGATCTGGAGGCTGCTTGTGCCTCCGACCTGATGAGTGACGTCTTGGTCTTTACAAAGCCTAACATGCTTTTGGTTACAGGTTTGACGAATCCCCAAGCGATTCGGACGGCGGATATGGCCGAGGCACCGGCGGTCCTCTTTGTTCGTGGTAAGTATCCACCACCGGAAACCCTGGCTCTGGCAGAGGAGATGGGCATTGCGGTCATACTCTCGCCTTACACGATGTTCGAGACCGCGGGCTTGCTCTTCAAAGCCGGATTGAAAGGCATCGGCAAGCTGCCGATTTTACGACAGTCGCGATGAGAAAACAGTTCGCCCTTTTCGCCCTGATGGGGCGTGGTGGTGCGTTGACCAAAATCCACGAGTTGATTCGTGAGATGAAGGTCTCGCGCGTGATGACCCCCAATGTGTTGACCTTGACCCCGGATGCGAGTATGCAGGAGCTCAAAGAGCTTCTCCGTGAGCACCGCATCTCCGGCGTGCCGGTGGTTAAAGATGACGATTTGGTGGGCCTGGTCAGCATCGAGGATTTGATCCACGCCCTTGAGGAGATTAACCTCGATAGTCCGATCCGCGCGTATATGACCCGTGAAAATCTGATCACCGCCCACGCCCAGGAGCCGGTCATGGAAGCCCTGAGACGCTTTGAGACTTTTGACGTGGGGCGAATGCCGGTTTTGGACGCACGTGGGAAGCTGGTTGGAATTATTACCCGGGGTGATATCACGATGGCGCTGTTGCGCGCGCTTCAGGAACTCTATAGTGAGGCCGAGTCGATGCAGGATCGTCCTCAGCAGTTCTTTGAGGCGTTGGAGTCCGATAACACCAGCTTGCAGTTGCGGTATAGTGTGGAGGCGGACAATTTCTCCAAGGGCGGCGAGGCTTCAGCGAGCGTCAAGCGGGCCCTCTTGCGCATCGGTGCCTCTCCGAAGTTGGCACGACGGATTGCAATTGCGACCTACGAGGCGGAGATGAATTTGATCATCCATACGACTCACGGTGGATTTATCCTTGCGGATATTGAACCCTCGGAGATCATAATCGTCGCCCAGGATTCAGGTCCCGGTATCCCCGACGTTGACTTGGCCCGGCAGCCCGGCTATTCAACCGCGACGCCCGAGGTGCGGGAGATGGGATTTGGCGCCGGCATGGGGCTTGTCAATATTGACCGATGTACGGATGATATGAATCTCTGGTCGGCGGTGGGGGTGGGTACCCGGCTGCAGATGGTCTTTCGGGTCTCCCCGGAAGAGATCGGCACCGATACGGAGGATTGATCGGTCTATTGCAAAACACTAAATTTTTCATGGATACCCTGGAACGTAGAAACGCTTCAGTTATTTAGGATCCGATCCATAATCGAGACCTGGCACGTTTGGTTATTGAATCTATAGGGGGCACACGTCATGAAGGTAAGGGAAATCGTGGGAGCTCTGGGCTTGGACGTCCTGGTGGGAAAGGCACATCTCGATCGTGAGGTCAACGGCGGATACGCAGCCGATCTGCTTAGCTGCGTGATGGCCGGCGCGGAGGCCGGTGATCTTTGGATCACCCTCCAGACGCATGGCAATATTGTCGCTGTGGCCTCTTTGCTCGGCGTAGCCGCACTGATCGTCGCGGAGGGGGCTGAAGTGCCCGAAGCGACGCTGACCAAGGCGGAACAACAGGACGTGATCTTGCTTTCGAGCGCCGAGCCGGTATACGAGACGATCGCACGCCTGGTCGCGTTGGGAATTTAGCATCCACGGATACCGGTAGCTGCTGGCGAACGCACACCACCTGGGAATAAATGAGGTTCTCCTCTGTGACGAGCAGGCTTAGTGGATGTTGACGTATCGAGCGGATTTGCATCTTCATACGTTGCTCTCGGCGTGTGCAGATGTCGAAATGATCCCCCCTTTGATCGTGGACGAGGCGCTGCGTAAAGGCCTGGACGTGATTGCGGTGACCGATCATAACACTACCGCCAATGCGGGGGCCGTGATGGCGGTGGCGGAGGGCTCGGGTTTGACAGTTCTGCCGGGTATGGAGCTGCAGACTCGTGAAGAGGTTGAGCTTCTCTGCATCTTCGACTCGGTGGGCCAGGCGGACGTGTGGCAGACGCGGGTGGATGCGTGGTTGCCGCCGCTGGAGAACGATGCCGAGCGATTTGGGCCGCAGTTTGTCGTTGATGCGGCGGGGGATTTCGTGCGAGAGGACACACGGATGCTGCAGGCGCCGGCCCTTGTAGGCCTCGAAGAGGCGGCGCGTGCGGCCAGAGCGTTGGGTGGGCTCGTCATCCCCGCTCATATCGATCGTCCGGCTAAAGGTTTGATTCCCGTCCTGGGGCTTTGGCCCCCCGACCTGGAGGTAGACGCTGCCGAGGTCTCATATAATATGCGTCCCAGTCAGGCGCGGGAGACCTATCGGTCGTTGCCCGATATTCCGTTGATCAGCGGGTCGGATGCCCACTGGTTGGATTGGATCGGCAAGGTGATCACGGTTTTTACGTTGGCATCGAAGCCCTCGGTTGATGAGTTGCGTCATGCTTTTGAGGGGCGCAACGGACGGCAGGTGTCCGTACCGTAGAGATCCGCGTTATAAAAGAGCCCCTGCTTATCTATGAGTGAGCAATGTCACTGTGGAATATTTAGTGGGAAGCCCTATAATGTAGGATGGTCTGCGTCCGGCGGGCGTCACCTGTCTAAACCATGAAATATAGGTATGGTTTTATTTAGGTTAAGCACTATAATTATATATGTAATTGTGCATATGCCTGTATAAAGACGGACGAAGGACGGCGGTCAGAGACGAACCAGGGAAACATTGAGGATATGAAGTGCGGGGTTTTTCCGTAATCGAGGTGAAAGTATGAGTGTAGCGATCGAAGAGACGTCACAGGAAATACAGGGTCTGTTGCCGGAGCATCGGGATGTTCTGGATCAGCTTCTCAAAGAGCACCGCGATCAACCTGGTGCCACGATGGTGATGCTGACGCGGACCCAGGAAGAATTGGGGTTTGTGTCACCCGCGATGCAGACGTATATTGCCGAAGCATTGGATGTGCCACTGAGTCATATCTATGGGGTGCTCACCTTCTATTCGTTCTTCCGCATGGCACCTATTGGGCGTCACACGATCAACATCTGTATGGGCACGGCGTGTTACGTGCGCGGTGGGCCGACGGTCGTGGAAAGATTTCAGCAGGTCCTGGGCATCAAAATGGGGGAGACGACGGAGGATAACCGCTTTACCCTGGAGATCTGCCGGTGTGTGGGTGCGTGCTCGCAGGCACCGGTGGTGATGATCGATGACGATATCGTGGGACGCGTCAATCCGCAGGACGTCGCGAAGATCCTGAGGAAATACGAGTAAGGACCAGGAGAAATACGGATCGACCGTTGAGTGTCCGATCATACCTATGACCGTCTTCCGGGACTTATCGCAGCATATCTTGGACATCATCGAGAACAGCGTCACGGCTGGGGCTTCCGCGGTCCACCTCGATATCGAGCAGGATCTGGCGAGTGATCACCTTTCGATCTGTGTTCGGGATGATGGACGGGGTATCGATCCGACGATGCTTGCTATGATTACCGATCCCTGGGTGACGACGCGAACGACCCGGCGGGTGGGACTCGGCATCCCTTTTTTGAAGCAGACGGCCGAGATGTGTGGCGGTGATTTTGAGATCGTTTCGCGGCCCGGACAGGGGACGGAGATTTGTGCGACGTTTCGATGGAGTCACATCGATCGTCCCCCGGTGGGTGATCTCATTGACACGTTGCTATGTATCATTGTTGGATATCCGGCTGTGAATTTAATCTATCATCATCGGGTGGATGACCGTGTTTTCGAGTTTGACACCCGGGAGATTCGTGAGATTTTGGGTGATGATGTACCCTTATCAGACCCGGAGGTGCTCGCTTTTATGCGGGGGGCACTCCGGGAAGGCTTGGACGAGATAGGATTTGACGCATCGCTTTAGGGCGATGCGGTGCTCGCGTGACTTTGTCAGTTCTCAAATGTGTGTACAATGCTCTCAGTAGCTATGACCCTCATCGGCGTCATACCGGGTAAGGCACGGATGCGGAGTTTGCGAATTGTGCTTGGATCTGTAGCGATCGCTTGAGTTTTGCTGTCAGCTGGTGCAGGAGTGAATCAGGAGGATTCTTGATGAAGAGCTTAGAGGAACTACGGAAGATCAAAGAGCGCGCGCTGGAACGTCGTAAGATGTCGGGAGAGAATGCTCAGGCGCGTGTTGTGGTTGCGATGGGAACGTGTGGTATTGCCGCAGGAGCGCGGGATACGATGACGGCCATTCTCAACGAATTAGAGGAGCGGGAGATCAGTGACGTTGTGGTAACCCAGACAGGTTGCCTTGGCCTCTGCGAGTACGAGCCGATCGTTCAGGTTCAGACCTCGGAGGATCAGGAGATGGTCACTTACGGGAAAATTGATGAGGATCGGGTTTCCGCGCTTATCGAGCAGCACGTGCTGGGCGGTGAAGCTATCCGTGAATGGATGGTCAAGTAGGGACGTATCATCCCTATGAAACCGGAGGAGGTACAATGGCTTATCGTGCACACGTGATTGTCAGTGGAACGTCGGAGGAGGCACGGCGTGTTAAATCGGCGTTCCGGGAAGAGCTTTCATCATTCGGCTTGAATGAGGAAATTGAAGTGTTGGGGGCGGAGGAAGACCTCCGCGACGTGCGGGGTGTAGAAGCCGTCGTCTATCCCGATGGGATGCATTATGCCAACCTGACGCCGGAGAACGCCCGACAAATCGTCGAAGAACATCTTTTGAAGGGCCGACCCGTCGAGAGTTTGGCCTACCAGGGGCTGGCGGTCGAGCCGCTTCCCGCGCCGGCGATGAAAGAGGTCCGCATTGTGTTGCGGAACGTCGGGAAAATCGACCCCGACAATATCGAGGATTACATCGCTAACGATGGCTACGCGGCGCTGGGCAAGGCTCTCACCGAGATGACCCCCGAGGAGGTCATCGAGGAGCTGAAAACCTCCGGGCTTCGAGGTCGTGGTGGTGCCGGTTTCCCCACATGGCTCAAGTGGACCTTTGCCCGCCGCAGTGAGGGGGAGGAGAAGTACGTGGTCTGCAACGGGGACGAGGGCGATCCCGGCGCGTTTATGAACCGCCGGGTGCTCGAAGGCGATCCCCACGCAGTGCTTGAGGGAATGGTCATCGCCGCTTATGCGATTGGAGCCAGCCAGGGCTATTTTTACGTTCGAGCTGAGTATCCGGTCGCTATCAAGACTCTGCGCTTAGCCATCGAACAGGCTCGCGCGTACGGATTGTTGGGCGAGAATATCTTCGACAGCGGTTTTGATTTCGACCTGGAGGTCCGTATGGGCGCCGGGGCGTTCGTCTGTGGAGAGGAGACTGCGTTGATGCAGTCGATTGAGGGCAAGCGTGGGCAGCCGCGCACCCGCCCGCCGTTCCCGGCTGTATCCGGCCTTTGGGGAAAGCCCACTAACATCAACAACGTCGAGACTTACGCAAATGTGCCCCAGATTCTGTTGAAGGGAGGCGAGTGGTTTGCCTCCATGGGTACGGAGAAGAGCAAGGGGACCAAGACCTTCGCGATTGCCGGCAAGGTGAAGCGAACGGGTTTGATCGAGGTGCCTTTGGGTGTGACGGTCCGGGAGATCGTCTACGACGTCGGTGGCGGCATCCTGGACGATAAAGCGTTCAAAGCCGTTCAGACCGGTGGGCCGATGGGCGGCTGTATTCCGGAAAAGTATCTGGATATGCCCGTCGATTACGAGTCCCTGGCTGAAGTGGGATCCATTATGGGCTCAGGTGGTTTCGTCGTGATGGATGAGGACACCTGTATGGTGGATATTGCCCGGTTCTTCATTGAATTTGCCCAGGAGGAATCCTGCGGTAAGTGTGTCCCCTGTCGGGTGGGGACACGGAAGATGTTGGACGTCCTTAATCGCATCTGTGGCGGAGAGGGCAAGCCCGGAGATATTGAGCGGTTAGAAACTCTTGGTGAGTATGTGACGTCGGGGTCTCTCTGCGGTCTGGGTAAGGGTGCGCCTAATCCGGTGTTGAGCACGATTGAGCACTTCCGCGATGAGTACGAAGCGCATATCTACGATAAGACCTGTCCGGCGAAGGTTTGTCGGGCCCTTATCGAGTACAAGGTCAATCCGGAAACCTGCATTGGCTGTACGCGCTGTGCGCGTAACTGCCCTGTGGACGCGATTGAGGGTGCGCCTCGTGAGATTCACGAGATCGATCCGGAGATCTGTATCCGCTGTGGTATCTGCGCCCAGGTGTGCCCGGTCAGTGCGATCAGTGTAGAGTAATACTTGATGCCGATCTTTGCATAAAGTTTCAGAGAAAGGGGTACGTATGGAGACAGCTTTGACTCTCACCGATAAAGTCATCGAGGAACATCACGCCGATCAGGAGGCTCTGGTGGAGATCCTGAAGGAGGTCAACGACGAGCTCGGACACTTGACCCAGGAGCATCTGAAACTGATTGCGGAGCGTTTGAAGCTGCCAGTCAGCAAGGTTTATTCGGTGGCAAGCTTCTACAGCATGATCAATCTGGAACCCATGGGTCGGCACGTGATCCATTTTTGTGAGGACGCCCCCTGTCATGTGGTCGGTGGTCAAGAGGTTTGGGACGCCTTGGAGCGCGAGTTGGGGGTGCCTTTCGGGGAGACGACGCTGGATGGGGTGTGGACGCTTCTCACCACGAGCTGTATTGGCGCCTGCGCGGTTGGCCCGGTGATGATGATCGATGAGGATATCTACGGTAACTTGACACCGGAGAAGGTGAGGCAGATTATCGCCCAATATCGTGAAGCGGACGCCGAACAGGATGCGGCACAAGGAGGTGCCTCGTGATTCGCTCAACCGTGTTGATCTCTGGAGATCCATTAAGTCTATCCCGGGGTGCAGAAGAGACGAAACTGGCGATTGAGGCCGAACTCTCTTTCTACGGTCTGGAGGATGAGGTCCAGGTCGGTTACACCGGTCGTGTCAGCCGGACCGATGTCCTGCCGCTGGTGGTTGTCTACCCTGAGGGGACGGTCTATGGGCCGGTCTCCCCGGAGGATGGGAAGACGCTGGTCGACGAACATCTTTATAAAGGGCGCACGGCTGAATTTTTGTTAGCACCCGAGGAGGTCACTACCAGCGAGATCGAGGCCCTTGGTCCGGAGGGGAGTGCCCTCTACGGGCAGAAGCGGGTCGTGCTTCGTCGGGCCGGATCGATCGATCCCTATGATATTGAAGAGTATATCGCGGACGACGGGTACTTCGCCCTGGGGCAGGCGCTGTCGGAGATGACGCCGAATGAGGTGCTGCAGACGGTAAAGGATTCCGGACTGCAGGGACGGGGTGGTGCCGGTTTCCCAACGGGTTTGAAGTGGTCGTTTGTAGCCCAACGCCCCGAGGAACCGAAGTACGTGGTCTGCAACGCGGATGAATCCGAGCCCGGCACCTTCAAGGATCGTCTGATTTTGGAGGGCGATCCCCATGCGATCTTGGAGGCGATGGCGCTGACTGGATACGCGGTGGGCGCCAGCGAGGGCTGGATTTACATCCGTGGTGAGTATGCGATGGCCCGCGATATCATCGAACGGGCGATTAAGCAGGCGGAGGAGATGAATCTGTTAGGTGAGAATATTATGGATTCGGACTTTTCCTTCCACGTTCACGTGCACCTGGGTGCCGGTGCCTACGTCTGTGGTGAGGAAACGGCCCTCCTGGAGAGTCTGGAGGGTAATCGCGGTATGCCCCGCATCCGTCCTCCCTATCCGACGGTGAGTGGTTATCGAGGCCAACCGACCGTGGTTAATAACGTTGAGACCCTGGCTAATGTGCCCCCGATCGTTCTCAACGGGGCGGATTGGTTCCGCGCAATCGGGACCGAGCGAAGCCCGGGTACAAAGGTCTACACCATGCTGGGCGATGTCAACGTCACCGGTCTTGTTGAGGCCCCCATGGGCACGACGCTGCGTGAGATCGTGAATATCTACGGGGGGGGTATCCGTGACGGGAAAGCATTCAAGGCGGCACAGACCGGCGGATCCTCCGGGACGATCATCCCGTCAGATTTTCTCGATGTGCCGATGGACTTTGCGACGATGCGGGAGAAGGGCGCGGGATTGGGCAGTGGCGCGCTTTTGATCTGCGACGAGGATACGGACGTTGTGGACCTGGCTTACGTGCTGGTGCGTTTCTTTGCCAACGAGTCGTGTGGTAAGTGCACGTCCTGTCGTGTGGGGACGGTGCAGATGTTAGAGGCACTGGAGCGCTTGCGTCAGGGAATGGCGCGCCGGCGAGATTTGGATCGTTTGGAGGAGATTGCGAACCATGTTCAGAGCTCCTCTTTCTGTGGATTAGGACAGGCCGCTCCGGTGCCGATTATTACCGGCTTGCGGTATTTCCGTGATGAGTTTGAGGCGCGACTGCAGGACTAGGATCAATCGTGGTTTGGGCCCGCAGAGGAATTCTCCGATGATGTTTGCGAATGATGTTTGCGATGATCGGTAGGATAGCTAGCCGCGACAAAAATAGTCAGCAGCGACATGAACTCAGACCCCATAAACTCATTGTAGAGATCTGAGATTTGTAAGGAGGCAAGGCACTTATGAGTGAGGTGCATATCAAGATTGACGGTAAGCCGGTGGTGGCGGAAAGCGGTCAGACTGTACTCGAGGCCGCGCAGGCTGCGGGATTTGATATTCCGGTGCTCTGCTATCATCCCGCGCTCTCCTCTTGGGGCGCGTGCCGGATGTGTTTAGTTGAGGTGGAGGGTATGCGGGGTCTGCAGACCGCGTGCACGTGTCCGGTCGCCGATGGTATGGAGATTGAGACCGAGTCCGAGTCGTCGGTTGAGGTTCGGAAGTTTGTGCTGGAGCTGTTGTTCTCCGAGCGCAATCACTACTGCATGTTCTGCCAGATGAGCGGTGACTGCGAGCTGCAGGATCTCGCCTATCGTTATGGGATGGATCACTTTACATATCCCCGCCCCTTTGAAAAGCTGGATGTCGATGCATCCCGCAAGTACTTTATTATGGATCACAATCGCTGCATCCTCTGTAACCGGTGCGTTCGCGCCTGTGCGGAGATCCCGGCGAATCACACGCTCAACGTACGCGAGCGCGGTGCGGAATCTATGATTATGGCTGACCTGAACGTACCTTTCGGGGATTCGAGCTGTGTGGAGTGTGGTACGTGTCTGCAGGTCTGCCCCACGGGCGCGCTGGTCGATGCGCGAAGCGCGTACGGCGGGCGTGAGAAGGACGTTGAACATACCGAGACGACCTGTATGCAGTGTAGTGTTGGGTGCACGCTGGACGTGGTCACCCGTTACGACCGCTTGCTGCGGGTTGACGGCGTGTGGGATTCAGAACCCAACCGAGGTTTGCTCTGTGTGGATGGGCGTTTCAAGCCCCTCTACGATGAGCGCAAGCGGATCACCAGCCCGATGGTGCGCAGGGACGACAAGTTGGTCGAGGTGGGATGGGACGAAGCGCTGGGGCAGGTAGCCGAGAAGTTGAAAGCGGGCAATGTCCAGGGCCTGGCGACCTGTGCGACCACCGATGAGGCTCTGCAGGCCTTTGCCGACCTCTTTGATAAGGTTGAGGGTGAGGCTGGGCTTTTGGAGCCGGTGGCGCCACCGTTGGGCTTCGGCGTCGAGGGTGATGTCCGGGATATTCTGGATGCGGACTTCATCGTCGTGGCCGGGGCACAGCCGTTAGAATACCAGCGCGTGGTGGGGTACTTTATCCATCGCGCTTCGGATCAGGGTGCGACCGTCGCGGTGATCGCCGAGTCGGAGAATGCGCTGAGCGACCGCGCCAATATGACCGTCTCGTATGCTGAGGCGGACAAGGTTGCCGAGGCTGCGGCTGACGCCGAGAAGATCGTGTTGGTCTACAGCCTGGGCATCAAGGGAAAGGTGATGGCCGAATTCCGATCGTTAGCTGACAAACTCTCGTATCTCGCACTGAGCCCGGCCCGTACGAAGGGTGGGGAGGTCGCGGGTTTGAAGCCGGCGGAGTTCAACGGTGCGGCGACGAAATTCATCCTGGTCAGCGAGCAAGCTGAGGATTCTGCGTGGGTCGACGCGGTCGGCGATGGATTCACCGTTGTGCAGGCCAGCTACCATTCGCCGCTGGTGGAGCACGCGGACGTCGTGTTGCCCACCCCGCTCTGGTACGAGCGCACGGGATCCGTTACCAATATCGATGGCGACACCAAGCCGTTGGCCGAGGTGCTGCCTATGCCCGAGGGTCTCCGGGATGACGCAGAGGTTTTGAAAACTTTAGCCGAGATGGTATAGGTCCGGCTAAGAGGGTTAGGAGATAAGTGATATGGGCAAAGTTACTGTTGCTACGCAGTGGTTGGAGTCCTGTGCGGGTTGTCATATGTCCTTCCTGGACATTGACGAGAAGATTGTTGAGTTGCTTAAACACGTTGAGCTTTCCTCGACGCCGATCACCGACCTGAAGCATCCGCCGAAGGAGGGGGTTGACGTCGGTATTTTGACCGGTGGGATTGGTAATGAGGAGCAGATAAAGGAAGCCCGTCTGATGCGCGAGCGATGCAAGATTCTGATCGCGATGGGTGACTGCGCGGTCACTGGCGGCATCTGCACCCTGCGCAATTTCTTCGATAAAGAAGAGGTTTTGCGACGTGGCTATATCGAGACCGAGAGTACGGTGGATGGTGAAATCCCGCAGCACGAGGATCTGACGTCCCTGACTGAGCAGGTTCAGGGCGTCGGTGACGTGGTGGACGTCGACATCTACCTGCCCGGTTGCCCGCCCTCGCCACAGGCGATCTGGTATGTACTGAGCGAATTGTTGGAAGGCCGGATGCCGAAGCTCGAGGGCGACGTTTTGAAGTACGGTATGGATGGAGGATAATACTATGGCACAGAAAATTGAGATTTCCCCGGTAACCCGGATCGAGGGACACGCGAAGATCACGATCCATTTGGATGACGACGGCAAGGTCGATCAGTCGTTCTTCCACGTGGAGCAGTTCAGGGGTTTTGAGAAGTTCAGTGAGGGGCGCATCTTCTACGAGATGCCCCAGATCACCCCGCGCACCTGCGGGATCTGCCCTGTGAGCCATCATCTTGCGTCTGTGAAGGCGTGCGATACGATTGCCAGCACTCATCCCACCCCGACCGCCCACCGGTTGCGCGAGTTGATGCATATGGGCCAGATCATTCAGTCCCACGGTATGCACTTTTTCGAGCTGGCGGGCCCGGATTTCATCCTGGGCTTCGACGCCGACCCCAAGATTCGGCACGTGGGCGGCATTATCCAGGCGAACGCGGATCTGGCGATCAAGGCTGTGAGGCTGCGTGCTTTTGGACAGAAGATCATCAAAGCGCTGGGCGAACGTCGAGTTCATCCGATCTTTGGCATTCCCGGTGGGGTGACCAAGCCCCTGCAGGCCGAGGACCGTGAGTGGATGTTAAATGCGATCGACGATCATATCGCGACGACGCAGGTGGGGCTCGATCTGTTCAAGGACTGGGCGATGCAGCATCAAGAGACGGTTGAGGAGTTCGCTGTCTTCCCATCTGCGTATATGGGCCTGGTTCAGGACGACGGGGCTCTGGAGCT
>CAYMAQ010000110.1:0-12427 GCA_964388385.1 uncultured Anaerolineales bacterium
CGGTGCCGCCGCTGCTCTTCGTGCTGGGGCAGATGGCGCTCTACCGCGATTGGCCTCGCCGGGTGCTCGCCTATCCGCTGTTGATGCTGCTTGGGGTAGGGCTCGCCTGGAGCAACACGCGCGCCGTGGTGAGTGGTTTATTGACCTGGGGCGGGGCCTTTATCCGCACGCCAAAGTTTCACATCTGGGGCGAGGAGGGGGATTGGCGGGATTCCGTGTACCGTCCCGGCAGCGGCGTGCTGGATGCCGGGGAGCTGGCGGTCGGCGTGTATGCGGTGTCCGCGGTCGGGCTTGCCCTCTGGTCGGGGCAGTCCCAGATGCTGCCGCTGGTGGTGGTCTACGCGCTGGGGGAGCTGGTGATGATCGGGCTGATGTGGCGGCAGGTGTTGGAGCGTTAGGGGCGTAAGGCGCTTAGGGTTGACTCCCTCGAAAATAGACAACGAATTGAGAAATGAGCGAATTAAAACCATGACTCCCTAGCTGAGGCCGGTCTCCCGACCGTACTGCCGCAGCTTACTGATCCGTGCCCGGTTGCTGTCCTACTCCGGGTCCGGCAGCCACTCAACCGGCAATATTTTGTCCAGTTGCTTGAACTCTGGATCGCCTGTCACGAACACGGCTTGCTCGCGCAGGGCCAGGGCTGCCGCAAACGCATCGGCATACGCCAGGGGATATTCCGCCTTGATTTCGGCTGCTGCTAAGGCCAGGTCTCGGCCCACCTCGTGGATCTCCACGGCCGTCGCTTCCAGCGTGCCCAACACCTGATGGACGCGCGCTTTCCCCCACCGCCGCTCCACAACGTAGGCCACCTCTCCGACATTCACCCACGTCATCGACGCGTCGGCCTCTTCGGCGTTCGCCTGCTGGAGGATCGCCTGGATCCGCTCGCTTCCCGGTTCTTTGCCCAGCAACGCCAGGATCGCGAAGCTGTCCAGCACGTATCGCTCACTCATCCCGTTCCTCCTCACGCGCTCGTTCTCGGGCGCGCTCGGCGAGCAGGTCCTTCGTCAGCGACGGACCCGCCTCCAACATGCCGTGGAGCGCCTCCACGGGATCGTCCGGCAGCGGGACGATCGCCAGTACGTGGCCATAGTCCACGACCTGGACGTGCGTGCCTTTCTCCAATCCATACTTCTCGCGAAGCGGCTTGGGGATCACCACCCAACCCTTGGTTGAGACCTTGACCGTATTCATTCAGTCCTCCTGAGGTATATCTTGTGTCTGTCTAGTATACCTTGGGTGACTTAGATGACCATAAATACCGGTGATGTATAACGTTACGGTTCTGTCAAAAGAAAACCTTACTGAAGGCTCATGACCTTCTCCTTTCTTTGGCTAGGAATATGAGATCGGGTGGGGTTGACAGCGTGGGCGGTGAACCTATGATGAGGGTGTTGGACGGGACTGACAGAGAAGGAGGCGCGATGGTGACGTCTCGAGCGCGGGTGATGAACGCGGTGGCACACCGGGAGCCGGATCGGGTGCCGATCGATTTTGGCGGGCACCGGTCCTCCGGCATTATGGCGATCGCGTACCGTAAGTTGAAGGATTACCTGGGCATCAACAGCGGGGATATCTACGTCTACGACTTCATCCAGCAGCTGGCGATCGTCGAACCGCCGGTGCTGGATCGGTTTGGCGTGGATACCCTCGAGCTGGGGCGGGGGTTTGCCCTGGAGGCCGAGGACTGGCGCGACTGGGTGTTGCCCGACGGCACGCCCTGTAAGATCCCAGCGTTCATCGAGCCGGTGCGGGAGGACGGTGGGTGGGCGATCTACGCGCCGGACGGGACGAAGCTCGCGGTCCAGAAAGCGGGCAGTCTCTACTTCGAGCAGACGCACTTTCCGCTGATGGATCGGGACGATGAGGATTTCGAGGATCTGAACGCGGCGATTGATAAGGTGATGTGGTCGGCCCTGGGATCCCCGCCCGCACCGATAGGCCTCGACGAGGAAGGATTGCGCATACTCCAGGCCGGCGCTGAGGCCCTCAGGGCGTCGACGGACCGGGCGATCCTGGGGCTCTTCGGCGGGAACCTGATGGAGACGGGACAGTTCCTCTTCCGGATGGACCGGTTTCTGATGCTGTTGGCGATGGAGCCCAAACGGATGCACCGGTTCCTCGACCGGTTGACCGAGATCCACCTGGAAAACCTGGAGGCCTACCTCTCTGCCGTCGGGCCCTCGATCGATATCATCCTTTTTGGCGACGACCTGGGGATGC
The DNA here is from genome assembly GCA_964388385.1 of uncultured Anaerolineales bacterium. Classification (GTDB taxonomy): domain Bacteria; phylum Chloroflexota; class Anaerolineae; order B4-G1; family SLSP01; genus PWVB01. The sequence goes on from CAYMAQ010000110.1 coordinate 2,224, forward strand.
AGACCGGTCCGCAGGTCTCGCCGGCGATGTACCGGGAGTTCTTTTTCCCGCGCCACCGGCGGCTCTGGCAGCGGGCCAAGGCGCTTTCCGGTGCCAAGGTGATGCTCCACTCGTGTGGTAGCGTGTCGGCGTATATCCCGGACTTTATAGAGGCCGGATTGGACATTCTGCAGCCGGTCCAGACCTCGGCCCGGGATATGGATCCGACGTTTTTGAAGCGGGAGTACGGGCAAGATCTCTGTCTTTGGGGCGGAGGATGCGACACGCAGCACGTCCTGCCCCGGGGGACCCCGGAGGAGGTTGCCGCAGACGTCCGCCGGCGGGTCGAGATCCTCGCGCCGGGCGGCGGATTTGTCTTCCAGCAGATCCACAATATTATGGCTGACGTACCACCGGAGAATATTGTCGCGATGTTTGACGCCATCCATTCAATCCAAGGCAAGGAGGTCTGATGTTGGATGCGAAGTTTGAGATGTCAGGGGTTGAGAAGACCCTCTTGAACAATCTTCGTATCTCGGGACAGATATTGGGCAAGCCCGCGTGGCGATCGATGCTGAGTTATGTAGCCGGGCTTCACGCCCGGAGTGTGCATGCGCCCCGTGAGCCCTTTCCCTATCCGTGGGAAGAGATCGGGCCCGGGTACTGCTACGGGCCAGCGTTTGGACATTGGGACGTCGTGCATCAAATCTTCGATGTCTATAGCGTTTATTTGACACACGGGAAGCGTCAGATCCTCAATCTTTTCGCTGTCCAGGATCCGGACGGCTTTCTTCCCGGCGTGGTTTGGATGCGCGAGGCCGAACCGAAATGGGGGCACGCGGTCACCCATCCCCCGGTCTGGCCCTTTGCCCTCGAAGCGTGTGTGGAGCAGTCCGACGATTCTGTTTTAGTATCGACCGGGCTTGATGCCCTGACCCGCCAGATTGAGTGGTTTGAGGCCAACCGGCGTGCGGAACCGGAGGGCTTCTACTATCGAGATATCCTGACCCGGGACTGGGAGAGCGGTGTGGATGAGGGCGTGCGTTTCGATGACGTCCAGCAGGGGCCTTTTGCGTGCGTGGACGCGACCGCCCACGTTTACGGTCTCTATGCGCACGGCGAGATTTGGGCCGAGCGGTTGGGTCGGCCCGCCGAGCGGTTCCGCGAACGTGCCGCGGCTTTGAAGGCGTTTATGCAGACCCAGCTCTACGCAGAGGACGACGGGTTCTTCTACGATGCGTGGGCGGCGGATGACCCGACTCGGCGCAGGGCTGCCCTCGAGGGGATGTGGCCCGTCGTCGTCGGCGCTGCGACGCCCGAACAGGCGAACCGGGTGATCGACGAGCATCTGCTCAATCCCGAGCGCTTCTTCACCGAACATCCGGTGAGCACGGTGGGGGTCAACGATTCCCATTTTGAGCTGCGGATGTGGCGCGGTCCCACCTGGAACAGTATGACCTACTGGGCGGCAAGAGGGTGCATGGCTTACGACCGTCCCGACGCCGCGCGAAAGCTCCTGGAGGGGGCCCTCGATGCGTCGGCGGCTCAATTCAAGCGGACCCATACGATCTGGGAGTTCTATCATCCCCGTGGCGGGGAACCGGAGACCTTGGAACGTAAGCCTCATACGGACTACAACCAGCCGTGCCGGGACTATCTCGGTCATAATCCGATCTTTGCGATGGCCCGGCTCTGGGAGCGGGCCGGTGAGGCGCTGTAAGGGAATACATTTTTGGCCTTCACGGAGTAAGGAGTTGCGATGCATAGGCATAGACAGCCGAACATTCTTTATCTGATGAGTGACGAGCACGGTTTTCGTTATATGGGCCACATTCCAGAGGCGGAGGGCGGAGAGCCGGCCTATACCCCGACCTTCGACCGGTTGGCGTCGGAGGGGACGGTCTTCACCGATGCCTACTGCCAGATGCCGCTCTGTACACCCTCGCGGCTCTGCCAGCTGACGGGCAAGGAGGTGCGCAATTGCGGCGCCTGGTCGAACTCGGACGTCCTGCGCCCCGAGCTGGATACCCTTCCCAAGGCGTTCGCCGGGGCCGGTTACGAGACGTGCCTGGTGGGCAAGATGCATTTAGGCGGCAACCAGCAGTTCGTCGGATTTCAGCACCGCCCCTACGGCGACCTGACCGGACGGACGGGGCATCAGTGGGAGCCGCTCGATGCCGGGGGCAGCCAATCGATGCGGCTGCGGACGACCCGCGTCGGGGTGACGGAGATACCCGAGAGTCTGATCCAGGACGAGGTTGTGGCCCAGGAGACGGTCGCGTGGATTCGCGAGCACCATCACGCGCACCCTGAGACGCCCTGGTTCCTCTGCGCCTCGTTCAGCCATCCCCATTTTCCCTTGACCGCCCCGCGCCGGCACTTCGAGCGCTATTGGCCTGACAACGTGACGCCGCCCAGGGTTCCTGCCGGGGGCGATGCTTACGATCATCCCATGAGCGTCGGAATGCGTGAGGGGTTTCGGACGGACGACGTCGGACCCGAGGAGACTATGCGCGCGCGGGCGGCCTATTTGGGGTGTGTCACGTATCTCGATGAAGTGATCGGAGACATGCTCCTCCGACTCGAGGCCGATGGCCTGCTGGAGAACACCGTGATCGTCTATACCTCGGACCACGGTGAGATGGCGGGCGAGCACGGGGTCTGGTGGAAGAACGGCTGGTACGAGGCGTGCACGCGGGTACCCTTGATCGTGTCGCTTCCCGAGCAGCGCCGGGGTGCGCTTCCTGCGACCCGCGTTCGGACCCCCGTGGGGCAGATTGATCTCTTCCCAACCCTCTGTGCGTTGGCAGGGGTTGAGGTACCGGATGACGTAGACGGCGCGGACGTGAGCGCTGCGGTACGCGGCGATGCCGAACCCGACGATCGCCCTATCGTCTGTGATGCGCTGACTCCCCGCTGGGGACCGGGGACGGAGTTCCGGATGCTGCGGTACAGGCAGTACAAGTACGTGACCTTCCGGGATGCCCCGCCGCTCTTCTTCGATCTGGACTCCGACCCGGGTGAGCAGCACAATCTGATCGAACGGGGGGCCGAGGGTGAAGCTGCGGAGGTCATGAACTGGTTGGCAGAGGTCGCGGCATCCTCCATCGATTTTGACGAGGCTGAGCGCGAGCGCACGGTCCGTGATGGGGGACTGCGCGACCATTACGCGCTCCATTTGCCAAAGGCCTCCGGCAACTTATACTTGATGCCGAACGGTAGGCTCGTCAACGTGGACGATCCGGTGCTCTATCATCCGACGCTTCTGGCGGATGAAGCGTCGGACATCTTCGGGGATTGGCCCGGTGAGGGTGAAGATTCTTGAGCAAAGAGAGGACATGTATGTGTTTAAAGCATACCCCTAAGCATCGTTGTCTAATCGGGATTGCCTGTGCCCTGTTGGTTCTGCTCCCGGCGTGCAGTGGTTTTCTGGTGTCGCGCGAGCCGGTGACGATCTCCTTTGTGCATCCCGAGGACTCCACGGGAACGTACCAGGCGTGGGCCGAGGCGTTCCAAGAGGAAAATCCCCGGGTGACCATCGAACTGCGGGAGATGGGCAGCATTCCCAGCTCCCAACTCACCGAGGAGGACACCTATCTCATTCCTCAACTTGAGATGGCCCAGTACATCGAGCAGGGGATGATCCTTAACCTCTCCCCCTTCATCGAGCGGGATGAGGATTTCCAGCTTTCGACGCTTTATCCCTCGGCGGTGCGGGTCTTCGCGGCCCAGGGCAAGCAGTGGGGGCTGCCCTCCGGCATCCAGTTGATCATGATGTACTACAACAAGGATCTCTTCGATCGCTACGGCGTGCCTTATCCCGAGGTGGGATGGGATTGGGACGGATTCCTGGATCGGGCTCTCGACCTCACCGACCCGAACGCTGACGTCTATGCCTATGCCGTTCACTATAACAGCGACTTCGCCATCTACGAGCCGGCGATCCTGATCTATCAGTTTGGGGGACGTCTCTTCGATAATCTGGCGAACCCCAATCGGGTGACCTTTGACGACCCGGCTAACATTGAGGCGATGGCGTTCTACGCCTCGTTGATGCACGATCACCACGTCGCCCCGACCCCGGAAGAGATCCGGCAGATGGGAAACCCCTATCCGTGGCGGGGTATTCTGGAGGAAAAGTTCGCGATGTGGATGACGATGTACTCGGACCGGGGTGGTCAGACCTGGCCTATGGAGTGGGAGATGAACTGGGGGATCGTGCCCATTCCTCAGGGTGAGGTGGCTGCGACCCTGGCGATGGCGGACGGCATTTTTGTCTCCGCGGAGACGGAGTATCCGGAGGTGTGTTGGGAGTGGGTCAAGTTTGCCAGCCAGCAAGCACCTCCGTACGCGCTGCCCGCCTCACAGGCGCTGGTGGAATCGCTGGACTATGAAGCCCGGGTCGGTCCCGACGTGGCCCTGGCTGCACGCAGGTCGATGGAGAACGCTATCCTGATCAATCCGAACATCATGGGGTTTGATGCGGCGATCAACGCGATGGTCGGGGCGTTCTCGGCGATCCAGAGCGGCGAAGCGGAACCCGCGGAGGCTTTGGACGCTGCACAACGTGAGGCCGGATTCTAGTGTGCCCTGATCGCTGCTTATGGATCTGATCGCAAATAACTAAAGCGTTTCTGCGTTTCCATGGGCATCACGGAAAAGGTTAGTGTTTTATGTTCGGATCTGTCTATACCCGGCACGGGAGTTTGGGGCCCTTTGCCTGGACGTGCCGGGGTCCTTTTTGTCCTATCATTCATATCCAAGGAGACTTACGATGCCTTTGATGTTTGATTTTCCATTAGAAAAGCTCAAGACGTACCAAGGGATCAATCCCCGCCCCGACGATTTCGACGCCTTCTGGGATGAAGGTCTCGCCCAGATGCGGGCCCTGAGCGATGAAGTTGAGCTCATCCCCGCGGAGTTTCAGACGTCGTTTGCGGAGTGTTTCCATCTCTATTTCACCGGGATGGGCGGTGCGCGCGTCCACGCCAAATTCATGCGCCCGCGGGAGATCGTGGGAGAGCAGCCGGCGGTTCTGATGTTCCACGGTTACTCCGGCAGCGCCGGCGATTGGGCCGACAAATTGGGGTACGTGGCCGAGGGCTACGTGGTGGCGGCGATGGACTGCCGCGGACAGGGCGGGCTTTCGGAGGACAAGGGCGGGGTCGCCGGTTGGACGCTGCGCGGGCACATCGTCCGCGGGCTGGATGACGCGTTGGCGGGCACGCCGGAGAAGCTGCTCTTCCGCGATATCTTCCTGGATACCGCACAGCTCGCCAGAGTCGTGATGGCGATGGACGAGGTGGACGCGGACCGGGTTGGCGCGACCGGCGGCAGTCAGGGGGGTGCGTTGACGGTGGCCTGCATGTCGCTGGTGCCGGAGATCAAAAGGGCCGCGCCGGTCTTCCCTTTCCTGAGCGACTACAAGCGGGTGTGGGAGATGGATCAGGACAAGGACGCGTACGCGGAGCTGCGTGAGTGGTTCCGGCGCTTCGATCCCACCCACGAGCGGGAGGACGCGATCTTCACGGCCCTCGGCTACATCGACGTCCAGCATCTGGCGCCGCGGACCCAGGCCAAGGTACTCTGGTTCACAGGCTTGATGGACACGATCTGTCCGCCGTCCACCCAGTTTGCGGCCTATAATAAGGTCACGTCGGAGAAATCCATGGTGATCTATCCGGACTTTGGTCACGAGAACCTGCCCGGTCACAGCGACCGGATTTTCCAATATATGCTGGGGTTGTAGGCAAAGGTCTGCGCTCTCTTCTCAACCAGGAGGTTGTTATCGTTATGTCGAAGGCTGAACGCGAAGGATTGTTAGAACTTTATCAAGATCTCCGCGTCGCGGACGTCCGCGACGGGATGGATTGGATGATGCAGCATCATCAGGGATCGATGGTGCCGACAATCCGGCCGCTCTGGCGGACCCGGGCTGTGGGCATCGCCAAGACGGCGCGGTATCTGCCCTACAAGGGCAAGATTCCGGATATGACGCCGGAGGCGTATACGGAGTGGTCCGGATGGTACTACGGCGAGGTCTGCACCTACCCGTGGATCGGCGATATCCAGCCGGGCGACTTCTGCGTGATCGATCAGAGCGGTGTGGACGCCGGGTTGATGGGCTCGAACAATTCGATGGATGGGATCATCAACGGCGCGACCGGCTACGTGACCAACGGGGGCGTTCGAGACACCGACGAGGTGATCCTGGAGAAGATCCCCTTCTGGTCGCGGATGATCTCCCAGAGTATGGTCCAGGGCCGGCTGCAGTTTGAGGACTACGATATTCCGGTGGTGGTCGGCGGCGTTCTGGTTCATCCCGGCGATGTGGTGGTGGCGGATGGAGATGGGGTGATCGTCGTGCCCCGGGATCTGGCCGAGGACGTGGCCCGGTATGCGCACCAGGAGCTCTCCAACGACAAAGACTCACGCCGCCGCAAGTACGAAACGCTCGGGCTGGAGATGGATGAGACGGTCGAGTGACGCGAGCCGTGATACAAGGAGGAAGGTATGTTCTCCAAGGGATATGCAGGACCGATTGACGTCGTGACGGTGGGGATCGCACCGGGGGAGATGCTCCTGGAGTCGATTCAGGCTGCGGTCGAGGCCCACGATATCCAGAATGGTGCGGTCGTCTCCGGCATCGGGACGTTGAAGGTTTGCCGGATGCACCACATCAAGCACAACGAATTCCCGCCCGAGAATCGCTACTATGAGATGACCGAGCCCCTGGAGGTCTCCAATATCAGCGGCATCGTCGCCGACGGCGAGCCTCATCTTCACATGACCGTCGGTTTCAGCGATGAATGGGCGTTAGCCGGTCACCTGGAGCCGGGGTGTGAGGTTCTCTATCTGGCGGAGGTCGTGATCCTGAAATTCAACGATCTCAGGATGGCACGACATTATGATGACGCCCGGGAGATCAGTCTGCTGGGTGCCGAGTTATAGGGTTGGGAAGATTCATCGAGGTTATCAGACCGGGTATCAGGCCCCAACGGGCTCGCCGAGGCTTTTAGCCCAGGGCCGGCCCGAGGCACGTTGTTGTAGGATCATTGATCGTTTCTACTCAGAAAGGGAATGAGCATGAATGAAGTAAGAGCTGCGATTGTAGGTATGGGTATCGGACGTCCGAACGGGCGCGCGATTGCCGCAAACCCCCGAGGGCGGGTGGTTGCCCTCTGCGACCTCTTCGAGTCGCGGATGCAGGACTTCGCCAAGGAACTGCCGGAACCGGTGAAGTACTACACCGATTACAAGGAGATGTGCGCCGATCCCGACATCGACGCTGTCTTCGTCGGCACGCCGAATCAAGTCCACGTGCCGGTGGCGCTGGAGGCTGTCAAGCAGGGGAAGCACGTGCTGTCCACCAAGCCGCTGGCCGACGCGTTCGAACCTGCCCAGAAGCTGGTGGAGGCTGCGGAAGCCGCCGGTGTGGTCAATATGATGTCGCTTTCCATGCGCTTCAGCCAGGAGGCGCGGTATCTGAAGAAGCGGATCGATGAAGGGTTGTTCGGCGATATCTATTATGCCCGCGCCCGCAGCATCCGCCGCGCCGGCATTCCGGATTGGAACTTGGGATTTATCCATAAGGGCGGTGGCGCGTTCCGCGATATGGGGGTGCACGTGCTGGATGCGACCTGGTGGTTGCTGGGTATGCCGGAGCCGGTAAGCGCGAGCGGCGTCGCCGGCGCCAGGTTTGGGCCGCAGGGTGAGGGGTTCTGGAACTTCCGGGAGATGGAGCCGGAAATCTACAAACAGTATGAAGCCGACGACTACGCCAGCGGATTGATCCGCTTCGCCGATGGAAGCGCCCTGCAAGTAGAGAGTCACTGGGTCAGCCACCACAAGAATGAAGTTCAGGTCGAGATCTTCGGTGATGAAGCCGGTGCTCAGCTGCGGCCGTTGGAGATTTACCGGACGGTCGACGGCGCGCCACAGGATATCGCGGTGGATATGCCCGAACCCGGTAAATCGGAGAAGTCGATGGGTAAGGACGTCCTGGGATCATGGGATGCGATTGCGGATCACTTTATCGCGTGCATCCTCGATGGAATCGAGTGTAAGGCACCGCTTCGCCAGGGTATGAGGGTGCAGAGGATGATGGAAACGCTGCTGGAGAGCGCGAAGATCGGCCGCGAGATCAGGTTTGACTGAGCCCGCTTCTGGCTCAACGTGTTTTGCGGTGATGGCGACCTGACGTCGCCATCACCGGTCGTTCGCATACGATGAATACGTTGTTCGTAGGATAGGATGAGGAGGTTTGTTATGCGATTAGGGTTTATCGCGAGAAACGATCTGGTAGGCGTTGAGGAAGACGCGCAGTTTGCGGCGAATCACGGATTTGAAGGGTTGGAGTTCAATTTCTGGCAGAACTTTGAAGATCTAACGCGGGACAAGATTCTGAAGATGCGCGATATCCTGGATCGGGCCGGCGTGCCCGCAGCTGCGTTGGGGCTCTGGGGCTGGAACCACATCTCCCCGGACGAGGATATCCGCCAGGAGAGCCTGGGGCACCTGGAGCGCGCGATCGAATTCGCGGAGCTCCTCGGGGCCGAGGTCCTGATCACCGGCGGGGGAATGATCCCTGACGCGCCGTTGGAGGATAACGTCGCCGAGTTCGTGAAGACCTTCCCGCCGTACCTGGAGAAGGCGAAAGCGGCGGGCCTGCGGGTGGCCCTGTACGCCGTCCACGGCAACAGCTTCTTCGACTCGATCGAGGCCTACGAGCAGGTTTGGGAGCACATCCCGGACGTGGGCATCAAGCTGGATCCGGCAAACATCAAGCACCACGGCGATCCTTATCTGCCGATCCTGCGGGATCACGGCGATCACGTCTATCACTTCCACATCAAGGAACACCTTTATATGGACGGCGAGCTGGTCTCCCAGCCTGCCGCCGGTATGGGCGATATTGAATGGGGCAAGGTGATGGCTTTTCTCTACGAGCACCATTACGGCGGGTATCTGGTCATCGAGCCTCACGGCAAGCTCTGGGGGCGCCCGCCGCTCCGGAATAAGATGCTGTTGCTGACGCAGCGGTACATGAGCCAGTTCCTGCTCTAAATCGATGTTCGGTGATATCGACCAGGATCTGAAGACGACGCCGCTCTTTGACCGCGTCTATGCGGCGATGCAGGGTGGGGCCATCGGTGATGCGATGGGTGGCCCCGTCGAGGGTTGGTCCTACTCACGCATTGAGGAGGCGTACGGGGTCGTGGACCGGTTCATGCCCTATGAGACGGAACCGGATTATCACAATCACTTCGCCCGGACACCGGGTTCTGTGACCGACGATACCCGGCTCAAGCATCTCCTCGCGCGGTCACTGAGCGGTGGTGGGCGCGAGCCTACGCGTGGAGATTGGGTTCGCACCCTGGTCGAGGCTTACGATCGTGCGGATGACCTGCTGACCCGGGGGTTTCTGGAGGAGTACGTCCGCGGGGGTATTGACGATGAGACCGCGCTCGTCTGGGGCGGTCGGGCGACCAACGGATTTCTTATGGCTAACGCGCCGGTGGGGCTGATCCGTCCCTGCGATCCGGAGGCTGCCTATCGCCTGAGCTTGAGGCTGGACTTTATCAGCGGTGGCTACGCCCGGGTCAGTGCGGCGATGGGGGCGGCTGCCGTCGCCGCCGCGCTCTGTCCCGGTGCCGATCCCGACCGCGTGGTCGAGGCGACGCTGGGCGTCGCCCGGTCGGCGCACCGCGAGGGTCCCCTGACCCGCGATTGGCAGTGGCACGATCACGTCTTCGGGCTCAACGAGCGATGGGTTGAGCGGGCCGTCACGATCGCCCGCGAGCATCGGGACATCTTCGCGATTCGCGCGCTTTATTACGATGGGTTGTCCTTGGGTCCCCTGGGATCAGAAGCCGCCCAGACGCTGGCGGTCGCCCTGGGGATGCTGGTCGCGGCCGATGGAGATTTCCGCCGGACCGTGATCGGGTGTGTGAACTACGGGCGGGACAACGACAGTTACGCGTCCCTGGGCGGTGCGTTGGCCGGGGCGTTGCACGGTACGGCATCCATCCCGCCGGATTGGCGTAAGACTGTGGAATCGGTGAATCCGGAGCCGGATATGGCGGGGTTGTCCCTGGATCTTACCCAAGCCGCACACCTCCGCCTTCAGTCGATGGCGAAGGTTGTCTCCGCTGGGCGGGACCTGTTATAGCGCTTAGGGCTGAAAGCTCAATAACTTCCACGTTTGGGGTGCTTTCTGCACCGC